>NZ_JBFSVA010000034.1:0-35906 GCF_041467655.1 Vibrio sp. 10N.247.311.49 | reverse complement strand
CATTGATGCGACTGGCCTAAAGGTTTATGGCGAAGGTGAATGGAAAGTCAAAAAAAACGGGACAGATGGCAAGCGTAGAGTCTGGCGAAAGCTTCATATTGCCGTCGATACAAGCACTCATGTAATTATTGCAGCCGAGCTAAGTTTATCGACGGTTAGAGATGGGGAAGTACTCTCGAACTTACTGAAACAAACACGCCGAAGTATCCTTGAGGTGTCTGGTGATGGTACTTACGACACGAGAGCATGTCACGCTGCTATTAAGATTAAGCGAGCCGTTGCGCTTATTCCCCCAAGAGAAGGGGCTGCCTTCTTGGAGCGTGGTCATCCTCGAAATCTCGCAGTGGGTTGCCAGAAGTTATACGGCTCAAATAAGTATTGGAAAGAGCGGTATGGATACCACAAACGTTCACTCTCAGAAACAGCGATGTATCGAGTTAAACAGTTGCTAGGAGGGCAACTGAGCTTAAGAAATTACAATTCACAGGTAGGTGAAACTTACGCGATGATAAAAGCGTTGAACAAGCTTACTGGGTTAGGTATGCCTGAAACTTGTCGTATTGACTAAAAAGTATGCGAAACGGGGTGCATCTATCTCTAAATTTAATTACGCAACAAAGCCTTCCCTACTCTCTTTGATTAGTTTGTTTTCTAGGTGGTACTCAGATCATTGAATAATATTTTTTTTCTTTAGCGAGAGGGAAATAGATGTTGTTATTATTATAAGAACGCCACATGTGCTCATCCAACTAGGGATTTCATACCAAAAAATAACCCCCCAAAGTATATTGAAGACCAAGCCGATATAGCGGGTGACTGCAACTACAGCGGCGTTTTCATGACTGAATGCCTTTGTTAGGAAAATTTGCCCAATGAGCGAAACAAGACCAATGGCAATTAGATAAATCCACGCAATTCCCTGTGGAACCACAAACTCATCCCTCATCAAGTAACCGGATACCAACATCGAAGTGAAAAGAAAATAAAACACAATCTCGTAAATATGGTGCCTCTTACTCAGGTGGCGAATAGTGATAGAGGCAGCCGCCGCAAAAAAAGCACTCGCCACCCCTGAGAGGGCATACAAATTAAATGTGTCGAAGCTAAATGGATTTACAATTAAGGTAACTCCAACCAAAGTGAGCGGAAAAAGGAATGCTACTTTTTTAGGGGCTTTTTCTCCCAAAATTAGGTTGGAAAGTAATATAACGAAGAACGGGGACAGGTAAGCCAAAATCACGGCGTCCGCTAGCGGCATGTGGGTAATCGCGTACACAAAAGCGAGCAGATAAAACGCCCCAAACAGGCCACGAAGCAAAAGCATTGGTATGCCCGTGGTAGAAAACCTGATACTCGCTTTCCACATTAAACCTAAAATCAGAACGGTTCCTATTGCGCTTCGGAAGAAGACAATTTCAGAGCTTGGAATCGTCAAACTGGCCGCTTTAATAAGTGCGTTCATGACACTAAAAATGAACGCAGAAAATATAGTTAACGCTACACCGTTGTTCATGATGGGTTTCTTTAAAGGTCGTATGATAGACGCACCCAACCAAGGTATTGGTGCGCTTGAGTGCGGGACTCTTCAATCAAATGGTGAGGGAGTTGAGAGCTACTTAACCAAGATTCGAATATACCTAGCACACGGTTAACGCTCGGTAATGCAATCCCATGCGCTCTGCCTAAGACTTGAAGCCAGTAAAGATTCTGTATATCTTCTTTAGGTATTCGAGGTAAAGACAACTTGCCTTTTTCCACCTTACCTTTGGCATAGGGCACGGCAGAGAAGTTGAAGTAGCACCCATTTTCATCCGGCTTAGAAAAAGGATCGATCAGAATCGCGCTGTATCGTACGTAAACCAAATATTCCTGCGCTATTGGAGTGAGCGACATAAACTGCTCAATTTGACGACGACGAATGGTTTCTGGATGCACAGGGTAGTTGTCATCATTGAGAAATTGTAACAAGTTAAATGGTGTTCCGTTAAAGTGAAGTATCAATCTTGATATATCGCGCCATAGCTCAACCAAAATGTGGATGGTTTCGGTTGTGATCGGTCCCTCAGGGAAAAGTTTGTACATGTACTTAACTTCTCTCGTCTCACTTAAGATATGATTGAGCGAGAAAGGGGTCATAAAAAATGCGGGATGAACGAAAGAGGTAATGTTTCGTCCTTCTACGCTAAACCCATTTTCCAACTCGACAACTTCAACACCGATATCCGCTAAAGTTTGAGTCAGTAGCTCTAGGACAGGGCATTTTTCTTTACTTGAGTAAGCATAAATACGTTTTTTAACCGCTTTGGTAAGGACACGAACGCCAGCTTGTTCCGTTATAAATTTAGTGGCCGCAAAGTAATTGGAAAATATCAGTACGTTGGGGGTTAAATTCAGTTCTGAAAACAAGCCTTTTACAATCCGGTGCCCACCAAATAAGGATGAAATGAGGACTACTATTTTTGTGGAACTCAAACACGATTTAGGTAAAGCCAATAGAACCGCTGAATAAGCATGAGATGGGGTGCCCAGAACCAACGTATCCCATTGTCCGCTTACATCGCGTAAATCTTCAAAAACCGCATCAAATATCACCTGCCCAGCCATTCGCTTCAAAGAGGATTTGGCAGCGAAAATATGCGCAATACGTTCGTTGTGTAAGCTTTCGAACATCGGCTGCCAGCGCTCTGATGAGCGGTTTACTAACCCAAGTTGCTCGCACTGGTTTCTGATGATTTTTGCTGTCTGAAATGCGGCTGGCCCTGTGCCAACGATTAACACTTTTCCTAATGAAAGAGTCATTTTGCGCGCTCCATCAAGACGGTGTCATATATCGCTGCATCGTTATGGATCTGTTGTGTTTCCCACCCATCCATTAGGTTTGGGTTGAAAGGGTAATTGAAGGCGGACTTTAAACCATTACCGAATCGAACTAATACTCGGTGAGAGTGGTTAAGATGAGGTCTAAGCTGTCTGAGTTGTTCCCATTTATGTTCCACTAAAGAGGCTACTACAACATGAGTTGGCCGGAAAGAGGCAAACTCAGTGATTAGATCTTTGCAGCTAAAAGTGGTTGACAAGTTGAGTTGGTTGGCCATTTTCACTGCCTGCTCATCAAGATCTATACCGTGCACGAGAGCGCCTGTGCTCTGAGATATAGTGAAAGCAGAAACCGGATAGGACCCTGAGCCAATAAACAGGACTCGAGAGTTGCTTTCAATTCCTGCTTTTTTTAGTTCAATTTTTGTGTTTTCAGAAAGTTGGTATAAATATTCGCTGATGTCGATTTGATGCTCTCTGGCACACTGAGACTGATGTTTTTCCAATAAACACAGAGCTTTTACAGCAGTTTCACGAAGCTGCTTGATTAAACGATCGTACTCAGGGGTCATATCAAAATCATCGCTAATGGTTTTAAAATTTTCTTGCAAAATCCAAGCGCAAAACTCATCAATTTTTTCTTGCAAAAGGACAAAACATTCACAATTTTCAAGGCTGTAATGAGTCAGGGTTTGAATTTGAGATTCAAACGTGGATAGAGAAACTAATAAGTGATATTGCCTTTTATTCATTGCCATAAGAATGCCTAATCTGTTTTAAGGGCTCGAACTGGGGTGACGTGGGTATGTCCATGAACGCAACAACCTACGTCCACATGAATCTGATAGATTTTCCCCAGCCTTTCAGAATCGAGCACGTCTTCTGGTTTACCGCAATATTGAACTTCACCATCATTCATTAAGAGAAGATGGTCGCAGTATCGAGCAGCGAGAGAGAGGTCGTGTAGGACCGCAATTGTGATGATATTTTTGGCTCGGGTATATTGACGAACAAGGTCTAAAATTTGGACTTGATGCTTGAGATCTAAGGCGCTTGTTGGTTCATCTAAGAGCAATACCTTGGGCTCAGCAACAAGAGATTGCGCCAGTGAAACCAGCTGTTGCTGACCACCGCTTAGTTGAGAAAACTGTCTAAGGGCGAGATTTCTCAAACCTAGATAATCAAGGATGGCGTCTGCTTTTTGTTCTTGTTCAAATGTGATGTTCCAGCTCAGTTGATGAACCAAGCCCAGTAAGACAAACTCAATAACCGTTAATTGACAGGGAGATTTGTTGAGTTGACATAGGTACGAGAAGGATTGTAGCGGTAATCTCAGCCCGTCCTCCCCACTTGAATTAATCTTCCCATCAGAAGGAATGATGCCCATGATAGCTTTGAGCAATGTCGTTTTTCCTGCGCCATTGGGCCCTAAAATGGCGGTAAATTTGCCACCCAAAAAGTGGGCATCTACCTTCTTTAAAACGAGTTTTCTTCCAATTGGAACGGCAAGATTTTCTATTGAAAGCGACGTCATTAGATAAACCTCCTGCTTATCAGAAAATAAAGAAGGATCGGCACACCGACTAAGGAGGTGACGATACCAATTGGTATGATAGTGCCTGGGACAATCAACTTAGCAACAAGAGACGAGGTACATAAAAGCAACGCTCCCATTAATGCCGCCAAAGGTAAGTAGAAACGCTGATCTTCGCCTATTAGCATTCTTGCTAGGTGAGGAGCAACCAAACCAATGAAACCAATGGTTCCGACAAACGACACTGCTCCTGCAGTTAATAAGGAACACAGTAAAAACATCTGTAGTCTTAACTTGCTGGTCTTTATTCCCAAGGCGAGTGCACGCTCTTCGCCTAAAGTGAGGGCGGTGAGTGCCCATACCTTAGATAACGCAAAGACCAAACCGAACAGGAAAACGGCTCCTGAAACAAAGAAGGACAACCAACTCGCCTTCAGTAGACTGCCAAATAACCAAAAAACAATTTGCTGCAGCACTTCTGGTGATGCCAAATATTGAATTAATGACTGTAAAGCCTGGAAAAAGAAGAGAACGACAATACCTGCCAAAATCAGGATTTTTGCGTCCATATGTCGGCTGCGACCAATTATATAGATCGCCATACTCGCTAATCCAGATGTCAAGAAAGCGGCAAACGGCACGCCTAACCAATGCAAACCAAATACTGAAAAACCGGTTAAAAAAGCTATGGCTGCACCAAATCCAGCAGCAGCAGAGATACCAAGGGTATACGGACTGGCAAGTGGGTTGGCTAAGAGGGTTTGCATTAGACCGCCAGCGAGGCCGAGTGAGGCGCCAACCATAAGACAGGTGAGAGTGATGGGTAACCGAAGTTGCCAGACAATAAGTGTTGATAAGCTGTCACCAGAGGGACCACCTAGGAGGGCTTCAACAACTTGTTCAATGCCTAGCCACGATGAGCCAGTACCAAGATCGAATAAAGCGGAAAAACTCGTTGCCAGAAAAGCGCCTAGCAAAATCTTAATTCTTTGCTTCTGCATTCTTTGATAAATAGCGCCGCTGGAATGATTCAGGTCAGACGATGCTTTCATGCTTTCATTCATGAGTTACGCCCACCTGAATCATGAAAGTGCCTTTGAGCGCTTGCGGCATGTAGTTCCTAAAAAATTCTTGGTGCAATTTCTTAGGTTCAATATCTTTAAATGCTTCTGGGTAAATAGACTTTGCTAGATACAACAAGAAAACGTGGTCGTAAATAGTACGTGTTCCTGAGTGGTATATACCGTAGACGTCACCATTTTTAACTGCCGTCAGTTGATTCCAGCCAGCACGATTTAGGTAGGGGCGGTATCTAGTTTGCGCTTCTTCCATTGTGCTGTTGAAACCAAGCAGGGCGCTGTCGTTATGTTTAACCCAGTGAGCACCGGATATAAAGATCACTTCTGGATCTTGACTCAAGATATATTCAGGCGTTAGGTGGGCAGAACCTTCAAACATCCCATGGGCAAGGTTATCGGCCCCCGCCATTGTCAAAAGGTTGCCCCACATTGTCGTCGAGTAAGATTTACCGTATTCATTTGGTCCACCTGTACCTGCTTCCACATACACACGGCGTGCCGTGTGGTTTTCCAGATGCCTCGTAACACGTTGTTTAACCATGTTTACTGTGTTTTCGTATTCCGTTGCAATCGATGAAGCGCGTCCTTCTGTCCCCATTACTCTGCCTATAACACGTGTGCTAATGACGTGTTTTTCAAGCGTTTGAGCATTGAAGTCTACAACGACAACTCTGATACCATTCTTTTCAAGTATTTCAACTTTTTCACCAAGGGATTGATATTGCCACGCCGCAAGAAGTGCAACATCAGGTTTAGTTAACAAGAGTTTTTCGAAATCAAAAGTACCTGTATAAAGAGAACCTGAATCAATAATCGTTTCTAACTCAGGAATGATTTTTTTATAGGTGGTCCATTGAGATTGACGGTAATCTTTCCAAGAGTGTCTTGGGAAAATAGCCACTTTTTTGTAAGCATCTGGTCCAGCGATCGCTAGGTAATCCTCAAAATAAAAACCTAGGAAAATTTTTTCTGCCGGCTTTTCTAAAGAGATGTTTCTACCGAGCACGTCTTTGAACTGAAGAGCTGTAGAAGCAGAGGCCATGTCACCCAAAGCCAAAGTTGCCAAAAAAAGTGCTTTTACTTTTAAAAGGTGTCCTTTCATTCCCTCGACCTCAAATAGAACATTAATTGTTATAATGTAACAATGGTTCTAGGGTTGAAAAGATATATATTTATTATTTATATCTATTAAATATAAATAATAAAGCTAGGTGGATTTGTTGTTGCGTAATTCAATGGAACTAAATCAAGAACCTACGATATGATCAGCTACGTCCACCCTCTCTCGTAGCTCTATGTCTAAACCTCGTTACAAAACAACCAACAGGAAGCAATACAACCAATCGCTCATTAACCGTGGCTCTCTGACTTTTTGGATTGATGAAGAGGCAATAAGCGGTTGGGCGCAAAGCAAACAGAATAAGCGCGGTAGGCCACGTCGATTCAGTGATTTAGCTATCACGACAGCACTCATGAAAAGTCAAAAAACACGAGACGGATGGCAAGCGTAGAGTCTGGCGATGGCGCGTACGACACGAGAGTGTGCCACGCTGCTATTAAGATTAAGCGAGCCGTTGCGCTTATTCCCCCAAGAGAAGGAGCAGCCTTCTGGGAGCGTGGTCACCCTCGAAATCTCGCCGTGGGTTGCCAGAAGTTATACGGCTCAAATAAGTATTGGAAAGAGCGGTATGGATACCACAGACGTTCACTATCAGAAACAGTGATGTATCGAGTAAAACAGTTGTTAGGAGGGCGATTGAGCTTAAGAAATTACAATTCACAGGTGGGTGAAACTTACGCGATGATAAAACCGTTGAACAAGCTTACTGGGTTAGGTATGCCTGAAACTTGTCGTATTGACTAAAAAGCATGAGAAACGGGGAGACTCTGTTTCTAAACTGAATTACGCAACAAAGCCAATAATTATTGCGAAGGTGTAAATAATTTCTTGGCTTAATTAAAATTGATTTACGCTAGAAAGGCATTGTGTCATTAACGCACTATAACTAAATATCTTGATATAACTACTCTAAGTGGCAAAGGGTAGAGCACACATATGAATAATTTAATAAAGCACCGCACGGTTTTCATCACCGTTTGATTTGGATTTACATGGCTCGCACCACGTATGAAGGATTTTGATATTTCTTTGTTGCGTAATTCAGTTGAACTAAGTTATCGGAACCGATTAAGAGAAACGGATGTGCTATTTGGAGAAATAGTACATCACTGCGCTGAAGTGATGACTAAGGTGAGGTCTCAAAAAAGTGAGGTAAGGACGATATCTGTTTTTATTCCTACTGAAAAATACGACAAGTGTTTGCCTTACTTATAGACGTATATACATTAACTTAGAAACTGGCTTGACTGATTTGGGGCTAACTCTAACAAGTTAGAGCTTAATCGAGCGCTTGAGACCATTAATGCTCGTTTTGAAAAAGGGACGCTGACCTTTGGCTCTCAAAAGGGAGGTTACAGTGAGCAAGGTGGCAGTATCGA
The DNA here is from genome assembly GCF_041467655.1 of Vibrio sp. 10N.247.311.49. Classification (NCBI taxonomy): domain Bacteria; kingdom Pseudomonadati; phylum Pseudomonadota; class Gammaproteobacteria; order Vibrionales; family Vibrionaceae; genus Vibrio; species Vibrio sp. 10N.247.311.49. The sequence goes on along the minus strand of NZ_JBFSVA010000034.1, from coordinate 27,977 downwards.
TATACCCATTCTAGTGACTTACTTACGGGTAAATGTATTTAAAGAATCCTCATTCTTGGCTTCTTATCTCTTAGCTTATTGCTTCTTAGTTTTTTACGTGGGGTGAGAAATAATGAGGTGCTCTTTCCTTAGGCGTGATCCTTCGGGCAAGGCTTTCTCTTGGAGCTTTCATCTATGGCCTAGATTGGCATCACCCTAGTGAGCCACTGCGTGCCGCACCAGAAGGTGCTTCTCTACAAGCTCCTATCGATACAACCCTAAACGCCTGCGCCTCGTCAGTCTTCCTCGTTGCTGTTCGTCGTACCTCCTCACTCATTTCACTGACCTCCATTAAGTTCGAGTAAGGGCTTGTTGCCTTATGTGCCGATTTCCCTTTCGACTTGCATCATTTGATGGGGCTCGCAGGCTGTTTACCGTGCTCGCTCAGAGCCCCAATAACAAGGGTATATGAACGCTTCGCGCCCTTGTTATTGATAACCATGAGCGCTTGCCGGACAGCCAAGCGGCTCCATAAAAGTGATACTCAAACAAAAAGGAAACTCCTCATGGCACAACGAAACTCAAGCCCAACTCTCTCTAAATCGATGTTCAGCGACCAGCGTTTCGCCGCTGGGCACGAAAGCTCACCAAAAAATGATATCTCCTGCCAGGTCGTTGAACGTGCAGTGCGTTCGACCGTTTCCGCGACTGTTTCAAAGGGACTTATTTGGGTGAATTCAACGGACTTTAATTCGAGCGTTCGAGCGGTTAAAGTGCATGAGATTTTACTTAATGAGTTTGGTTATACCGACTCTTTGATCTTGGAGGAAGGAAATAAAGGAAAAGGGGTGAGTATTGGCGTATGTGATAGAGCTACGACTGTGAAACAGATGCGAGAAGATTACGCCTATGCGAAAAAAGAAGAGAGAAACGTTGAAACGACCGCTAAGCATCAAGCGAGAGCGAAAGATCTTCTGACTATCTTGTATGGCCAATAACACGGACTGAGCGCCGACCATCACGACTTTAAATATTAAAAGGGATCTATTATGTCTGTACTTGCTAACTACTCTAATCACAGCCTTTTCTCTGTAGAAGAAAAAGATATCTTGCACCATGCCGCGAGCATTTTAAAATCTAAGTTGTTTGTGTCAGAGCAGACGCCACTCAATTCCCCTAAATTGGTGAAGTCATTTTGTCAGGCTTCACTTGCTTCCAATGAAAGCGAAGTGTTTGGGGTGATCTTTCTTGATAGTCAGCATCGAGTTTTACGCACAAAAGAGATGTTTAACGGCACCATTGACACCGCATCCGTTTACCCGCGTGAAGTGGTCAAAGAGTCACTGGCCACAAATGCAAGCGCGGTCATTTTTTATCATAACCATCCCAGCGGTGATGCCACACCCAGTCAAGCCGATCGACGTATTACTCGACGACTGACCGACGCGTTAGCCTTGGTTGATATTCGAGTTCTCGATCATTTCGTGGTGTCTTTTGAAGATGTGGTGTCGTTTGTGGAGCGTGGTTGGATATAGCCATTAGTGAAACATGTCTCTCATTTACGCCTATTCTGGCGTGAATGACTTCCTCATCATAATGCTATAAACTGTAAGCAATTAAATAAGGTTTCTACTATGTCTGAATCAAGCAAAGTCACATTAAGCGTTGAAGAGCTGATCAACCTAACCGCTCATGCTGCCACTCAAGAGCAGTTAAATGATACGCGTAAAGAACTCGATCAGAAGATCGAAGCGGTTCGTCATGACCTTTCAGATAAAATTGAAGCAGTTCGTAATGAGCTGAAATCTGATATTCAAGGGGTACGGAATGAGGTCCTGGGGGTTCGTAATGAAGTGAGTTCCCTTAAAAACCTCATTATTGTTACTGCCTTCGCTATGATTGCGACTGTAGCCGGTGCGGCGTTTTGGGTTGGTAGTCATATCAACGTTTAATGTTCAAATATGTTTTCTGAAATGCCTCTTATCCTAGAGGCATTTTTTTTACCTCGTGATTGCTGTGTGCGCTTGGGTTTCTGCGCTAAAAGAGGTTGAGCCAAAGGCTCGACCGCAAGCGGTCGTCAAACCGGCTCTTAGTACCACAGTACGCCTATTTGCTCTGTGTTTGATTCTAATGCTTTGTCATGGTGTCATTTTGTGGATTTTTTCCTTATAGGGTTTGATAGGCGGTTTTTTTATTATGACGGTTTAAAGCTGATTTTAAGTGCTGCGTTGTGATAGGGGCCTGAGTTGGGCGTTACCTTTCGGGCTGGGCTCTCCGCTTGTATCTTTCATCTATGGCCTAAGAGTGGCATCACCCTGGTGAGTCACTGCGTGCCGCCCCAAAATGTGCCTCTCTACAGCCCCTATCTAAAAGGATATCGCTGCAATCCTGAACGCCTGCGCCTCGTCATTCTTCCTCGTTGCCGCTCGTCGTGCCTTCTCACTCCTTTCACTGACTGAACGAAATGAATATTTGAAAGGCTTCTCTGGTTATCAACTGCGTAAAAAACGAAGGCTCAAATCTCGAAGTTGTTGGAGTATGCCGGCACATTGATCTTAAAAACTCAGTCGATGGGAATGAATGATAGCTTTAGTGAGAGAGTATCAACTCGTTAAGGTAAGAGGGAAAAGTGATTCTGAATTAAACGCCTAGTTGGTTATTTGTTTAGGTATAAATGGGAAACGTTATTTTATGGAAACGGTTGTTACCCGTTTCCTGTTGGGCTATAATTTGTACAGTTAAGTTTATTTGGAGTGTTGAACAATGGCGGAACAATCTGGCGTGACCTTTGAACAAGTATCAAAAGCTGCTACAGCAATGCTAACTCAAGGTACTAAACCCTCAGTTCGTAATGTTATGCAGGTAACCGGTGGTAAAACAGAAACCGTCTCTAAGCTTCTACGTGACTTTCACGACAAGCGTAATGCAGAAGTCATTAAAATGGCTGATGAGCTAGGCAGCAGTAAGATCGCTGAATTGCTCGCGGATGAAATGCAAAGCGTTGTCGAGCGAAAAACCGCGAGCCTTCAGCAAATGATTTCCGACCAAAAAGCCCAGTTAGATGAAGCTATAGAGCTACTAGAAGAAAAAGAAAAAGACAGTCAGCACCGTATTGAAATGGCAGAGGCCAGAGCCGCTCAACTCATTAATGAAGCCAATGATAAAGCGGCTAAAGCATTAGAGCGTGTGGACAGTGCCGAACAAAAAGCAACTGAAGCTATAGCATTGAGCGAAGAAGTAAAGAAAGAAGCCGACAAATCAATGTCTGATAATGAGCAGAAATGTGATCTTTTAGTGACTAACGCAAAAAGTGAAGCTGAGAGTCTTGTGGGCGCGGCTAACCGTCGAGCGGATAAAGCGGAGCAAGAAAGCGCAAGTTTGCGAGAGCAGGTTAAGCTACTCACTGTCGATCAAGCGAAAAGAGAAATAGAGCAAGCTCAACATGAAAAAACACAAGAGCAGCATACTGAAACGCTAAACCAACTGGCTAATGAGCGAACAACGGTCGTTCAGTTACGCACTCAAGAAGAAAACCGTCAATCAGAAATAGAGCGCTTAACTGGCGAGTTGAACGAGATTAAATCTGACAGTAAACAATTAGCTTCCGCGCAAGGGCAGTTGGTTGAGTTGCAAAGACAGATCTCCCAATTACAAAGTGATTTGTCTCTATCAGAAAGAGAGCGTGAATCTCTATCCGTCGCTCTTAGAAGTAAGTAAGAGCGAAAAAATGACCAAGATTGAATTTATCCTTTAACAACGCAAAGAAGGGGGAGGATTCTAGTGCTGCAGAAGCCTCTCAATCTAAAGAGCTTAATGGCATTTAGCCATTTTGCCGTAAACCCTTGCCGATCGGGCGGGGGTATAAGGCGTAAAGCTCGAAGAGCTTTAACTTGATATCGCCGGACTTTCTACATAAGCCTTTAACGTTTCAATTGTCGCACCGCCAGCCGTACAAGCAAAGTAAGAACGAGACCATAAGGCCGCGCTTTTACTTTGCCTTGTAAGGTGCGTATTTTTCAGCCTCAACATTCTTGATGAAATAGATTTAAGGTTGCGTTGTGATATGGGCTTGAGTTGGGCGTTACCCTTCGGGAAAGGCTCTCCGCTTGTATCTTTTATCTATGGCCTAAGAGTGGCATCACCTTGGTGAGTCACTGCGTGCCGCCCCAGGATGTGCCTCTCTACAGCCCCTATCTAAAAGGATATCGCTGCAATCCTGAACGCCTGCGCCTCGTCATTCTTCCTCGTTGCCGCTCGTCGTGCCTCCTCACTCCTTTCACTGACTGAACGAAAGAATCTGTAAGATGGATTTTGTTTTTCGCCTGTCCTTTTTCCTTTGATTTCTCATTACCGTGTCGCGGTCTTCCTGCTTAACGTCCCAAATCAGAACCCCCAAAACAAGGGTATATGAACGCTTCGCGCCCTTGTTTTGATGAACCGTGATTTTGGGTCGAGCAGTCAGGCGACAACGGGAATGAAAATTAATCAAAGGAAAAACTTATGACAGACTCAATCCTTAATCCATCAACAGCTTCTAACGTTCAATCCGCGACAAACGTATCCCCGTTTGAGCCGTCAGGCTCATCCAAGAATGAATTTTTGAAGCGCTTCTCTGGTCATAAGTTGCGTAAAAATGCGAAGGCTAAAATTACGAAGCTGTTGGAATATGCTGACACGTTGATCTTAAAAACTCAGTCAATGGGGATGGATGATTGCTTTAGAAGTAATGAGCTTGTCACGATGGATAAATCCGAATTTTGGGATTGGTACGAAAAGAACTACAGCGACATGGTTATTTTATTAACCATCCGTGAAGGCGCTCTAGTGAAAGTGCAGGTCTGTGATTGTATCTATCATTTTTCTAATGATGTGGTGATGACATTCTCTTTGGATGGAGAGGAACCGCAAAGCACGATTATTGAGGGGGAATGCTCAGAAGTGGAGGGCACCGAAGAAGTGAAAGAGCCGGTGCAGCTTGCCCCGTTCGACCAATACGTACACCTGGAAAAGACCGCCGTTGTGAAGCAAGTGATTATTGATTGGAGTGAATCCAATTTATTATCTGATGGCAATGCGTACACCCTTGATGATTACAACAAAAAAGCAAGTCAAGAAGCTATGGAAGTGGGCCGCAATAACGGTTACACCAAGACGATGATGTATATCGAGTTTGATAATGGTGACTTGGAGCGATTTAGACATGATATTGATGCGGATCACCCAACGCTGAACCACTATTACGCTGCTGTGACTGAGACAAAATTGATGGGCTTGTCTAAAGTGCGCTTTACGTTTGAGCAAGTGACAAAGGCATTGATTGACGGTTATCTTTCCCCGCTTAACAGTGATGAGAAAAAGCCAACACCGCCACCACAAGATAACACCCGAAAAGTGGTAGCGCTGGGAGACTATCAAGAGCGACAAGAAGCGAAGCGCGATAGATTAGAAGAGCGTGCCGCTAAAGCTGAAGCGGTCTCTAATGAGCGATTTAATACCGCGAGTACATTAGGGAAAATGTTACCGTTCGGTCAGCCAATCCTGGTTGGTCACCATTCAGAAGCGAAGCACCGTAAACACGCGGAGAGCATCAATACCAACATGCGTAAAAGCGTAGAGGCTCAGGATAAAGCGGAATATCTGAGCCGTCGCGCTGATAGTGTAGGCTCTGCCGGTATCGCGTCAGACGACCCAGAAGCGGTTGAAAAATTGAAGAAAAAGCTCGAGGGTTTGATTAAAAGTCATGAACTCATGAAAGCCGTTAATAAGATCGTTCGCTCTAGTCATATGACCGAGGAAGACAAGATCGAATATTTGGTTAATACACACGGACAGACAGAAGAAAGAGCAAAAAAATTATTACGCCCGTGTGAGTTTTTTGGAAAGTTTGGCTTTGATGCATACGCACTACAGAATAGTAATGCCAATATCCGAACAACTAGAAAGCGTTTAGAGCACTTGGAAGCGTTGCACAACGAAGCGCCATTACAGGGTAACGGCGAGGCAATGGGGACGGCTTGGGAGCTGTACGAAGAAGAGGGCCGCATTAAGTTTTCATTTGACGGTATTCCAGCCGAAGAGGTGCGCAAAAAATTAAAAAGTAACGGTTTTAAATGGTCACGATACTCTAAAGCGTGGGTGCGTAAACTGACGCCCAACGCGGTCTTTGTGACAAAAAGACTCATTACTTTATTCGATTAAAACCGAATGAGATGCCTCTTAGCCTGGAGGCCTTAGTTTCCTTGGTGATTTCCTTGAACGCTGTGGTCGCGCTAAAAGAAGTTGAGCCAAAGGCTCGACCGCAAGCGGTCGTCTAGCTGGCTCTCAGGAGGACTGTAGGCCCATTGACTCGATGCTTGATTGTATTGCAGTGTATTGATGTCAATTTGTGGTTGCGTGGCTGATAGGGCTTAATTGACGAGTTTTTTATGATGATAGTTTAAAGCGGATTTGAAGCACAGCGTCGTGATAAGGGCTTAACTTGGGCGTTACCCTTCGGGCAAGGCTTTTCGCTTGTATCTTTTATCTATGGCCTAAGAGTGACATCACCCTGGTGAGTCACTGCGTGCCGCCCCAGGATGTGCCTCTCTACAGCCCCTATCTAAAAGGATATCGCTGCAATCCTGAACGCACTCCTCTCACTGCGTTCGCTACGCCTCGTCGTACCTCCTCGTTGCTTTCCCTACCTTTGAATAAGTTCGAGTAAGGCTTGTTTTCTTATGCGCCGATTTCCTTTCACTCGCATCATTTACGGGCTCGCAGGCTGTTAACCGTCTCTCCCCACAACCTGATTTGCAAGGGTAAATGAACGCTGCGCGCCCTTGCAAAGCAGAACGATGGTGAGAGAGCGGACAGCCAAGCGGCTCCGAAAAGTGATACTCAAACAAAAGGAAAATCCTCATGGCGCAACAAAATTCAAACCTAACTCTCTCTAATTCAAATTCAGTGACCAGCGTTTCGCCGCTGGAGCACGAAAGCTCACCAAAAAATGATATCTCTAAGCGCGTGCACCCAGTAGGGCTAAGTCGTGATGTTGTCCTATCAGGAACAACCTCTGTGGAAAATATTATCGTGATTGCCGCTCATGTAAAAGCAAGAGCCAGGCATTCCAGTGTTTGGCTAGAACTGACGGTTTTATTCCCAGAAACAGAACTCAATAAGCCGTACTGGGGGCAAGGCATTGCGAGAGGTCATGTGATTACTGAGACGAATAAAGTAGGGCTGAATAGTCGTGCTGTCGTCATGGGGTGGGTGACAGATAGCCATCAATATATCGAAGTATAAAGACTTGATACCCCTTAGTTATAAAATGGAGACTTAAATAATGAAATATCTCTCACACTATATTCAAGACAAACAAACTCAGGCTTTTAATGAGGCAGGGGCGTTCTTTGCTTTTTCTAATCAACAGTTCGATGAGGAAAAAAAAGAGGGCGTGAAATACGCGTCGCTAGGTATGGGGTTAATTTGCCCCACCGATAACGCGAAGCAATTAATGATCCGTTTGGATTCTATCGCTCAAGAAGGGATCGCCGAAGATATCAAAGAGAACGGGAAAAAGGCGATCATTCGTCGTGAGTTATTTAATCATGAGTGTTTCTACACCAATGATATTTGTGATTGTGTGGAAAAGCTCGAAGGGTATGGCATCACTTACGATGAAATTCATGAAGTGTTTAATCATATTCGTAAAACGGAAGACGTTTATTAAGCGTGAAAATTAAAGCGCCTTGATATTTGCTGTCTCAAATATCAAGGCATGTTCAATTACATCGGAGTTAGATTTAATGAACATTCTGAATGCTACACAAGATAGAGAAGAAACGAAAGCAAAATATTACTTTTGTACGGCCGTGCCGTTTTCGTTGGGTAAAGTGGTCTATACGCAAGGTATTGAGCAGTTATTAGATAGTCATGTCGGTGCTAACTTGTCGATTTATTTGCAGCGTCACCAAAGTGGAGATTGGGGAGAGACTTGCATTGAAGATAAAATCACCAATGACGAAGCAACCAAAACAGGCGAGAGAGTGATATCGAATTATACGATTTGTGATCAATCGGTTTGGATAATAACTGAACGTGACCGCAGCGTGACCACAATTTTATTACCTTGTGAATATTGATATCTTAATGGGATGGCATAAAATGAGAGTCCTATTATTAGGGCTCTTTTTTATGATGAAACCATTACTTTATCTTTCGTTGTTATCTCCGTGTTTCAGTTGGGCTTTTTGCTTTGATGAGGCAGGGCGATTTTATAATGTCGATCCACAGCTTTTAAAATCCATTGCAACGGTAGAGAGCAGCTTAAAACCGAACGCGTACAATGAAAATAAAAATAGAGTCGGTGAGGTGGTTAGTCGTGACTTTGGATTGATGCAAATTAATTCCCATTGGTTTGATCGACTATCCGAATTTAATGTGAATGAAACAAACATCTATAATCCTTGCTTTAATGTTCATCTTGGCGCGTGGGTATTAAGTTCTAATTTTTCTAGTCATGGTTATAACTGGAACAGCGTCGGCGCGTATAATGCGGGTTTTTCCAAACGCACCGAGAACGCCAGAAAAATATACATCCAAAAAGTCCAATCGGTTTATTTTAAGATGAACGTTCAATAAAAGGCCTTGCACCATAATGGTGCGAGGCCTTCAGCTTTTCCTCTTGCTTTCTTCCTTCAATTTCCAGATCCCCCGCATCCCTCGTTCGTCAGATTCATTCGCCACCTGGTCGGCTTTTGTCTTTCGCTGTCAGTTTTTCCCGTCGCTTTGATTAGGGACTCAGATCATTCGTTCTGAGTTGTTGGTTAGTTGAGTTGGTGACCACACACCACGCTAAATCGAAAACGATTTAAATGGTTGTCTGCTTTAAACATAAAGACAATACAATCAATAACTTATGATATAAATAGAAGAGTGAATATTTTGGGGGGGAAATTTTCAAAATTTCAACTAATTAGCCGCTGAAATCCAATGTAGATTTACATCATAAATGCATCAATTGTACTTAATCCCTTTTCGAGAAAGGTCTGAGAGCTTGTTTAAAGTGGAAGTGATGTACTAGTGATTTATTAGCAATTAACTCGATGTTTTTAATGATAAATAGTGAGCTTTTTTGCAAGCATGTGATTTAATTGTAATGTAGGTAAAGTGTTGTTTAGAGGGAAATCTAAGAAAGGATGGTGGGATTATGGCGAAAGCTTTTTCTGTACAGAGTTACATTCGGGGTGAATTGGAGCAAGATTTTAAGGTGTTCAGAGACAGAGAAAAGTTAGGTGATGCGGAAGCCGTCAGGCAACTTCTCACGCTGGCATTGAGGATCAAACTGAACGATAAGGAAGATGAGCGGCCGTCTAACCGCGAGTTGATGGAAGAGATGTATCGACGGATCAGGATGATCCAAGGGACGGGTAATTTAACCCACACACAAAGTTTTGATGGTGTCGCGTTCCATGAAAATAAAAAAGATGCAGTAGAAATGCGTAATTTGGTTTCCGCTGATGTGGATAAAAAAGTGGATGCTTATCTTGCAGGCGAAAAAAAAGGGTAGCAGCAGCTACCCTCTTATTATCGCTCTAACTCTCTGTCGATTTCTCTGTCTTCCCAATGTCTCTCTTTCTCTGATTGATTAAATTCCATCTCTTGTTGAGGTGAATATTCTTTTGGCTCAAAGTGGTCGAATGATTGGCTGTCGAGTTCTGTTTTCTCATTATAGTTGAAGGTGTCTAATTCCCTCTCCTGATGAGACGTGTGCGGCTCACTTAATTCAAGGTTATGTGCACTGTTATCTCGCTCTAGTTTATCAATGCACGATTTGATGTCCTCTTTAAGGTTATCATTTGACATGAATTGGATGTCTCGGCCATTAAAGTTCTCGACGATTTTTTCAATGTTGTTCGGGTTTAAATCGTGATTGCCATGATTTAATACAATAATGATGTTCTGTCTTAGTTCATCGGTAGAGATGTTTTGAATGTCGTTCTTATGATTGAGGTTAATAATATCAATCTGTCCTTGGGTTTGGTCTCGAATTAGAAACGATTGTTCAATCGATGTGCTGATGATGGTGGTGTTTAAATTCTCCCCTTGATGGAATCTTGTTAATTGTTTGGATTTCGTCCCTAGGGTTCTTGGGTTAATGTCTAGGGAGGTATCTTTATTTCCTTGAGTGTCTAAATAGGTCACTTCAATGGCTTTGGTTTCGCCTTCTTTATTGTGGATGTTGGTTAGCATTGCAGGGTGAAGGGATCTATCTTCGGATGAATAGACCGCCGGGTGGAATTTTACATGGTTGTTTTCAATGTTATTGACACCGAGCTTGTTTAAGTACGTTTGGGCCAGTGTGTTATCCATCGGTAAGCTTTGATTGATATAATCCTTAGCCCGTTCTTCAAACTGCGCAATATGCCTTGGGGTGGTGCTCAGTAATTTGTCGTGTTTACTGTTTTCCTCCAGTTGATATTTTTCCGGTTCGTTGATCATCTTGTGCGCTTCATTCATCGCGGCTTTATAATTCATTTCCTTATGACTCATGATTAGGTTAATCAATGCGCCTTTTTCGCCTGTGGTGTAGTCTTTGAAATACCCGCGATGCTCTCCAGTTAAGGTGACTTTAATGGCCGATTTTCCAATACCAAAGGTTAAATAATCCCGGTCTGATTTGGATTGATTCGGCTGGCCTAATAACTGAATGGCGAGGCTTTCGGTGTATTTTGGTAGCTGCGTATTGATGTGCTCCCTAAATGTGTTGTAGTCAAAGTCACCGCTTTTATTTTGGAACCGGACGTCCTCATGAGGGAGTGCATTACGGTTAAAGTAGGTGGTGTCTTTGGGTGGAATTTGGTTGAGGGTTTCTATCGCACTGGCTTTATGGCTCTCTTTAGAAAGCCAGCTTTTGACCAATTGTTTTGTGTTGTCGGTATAGAGCCGAATGTGCTGACTGGCACGAGTCACATCGATACCGGCGCGTCTTAAGTTGGTCAGTGCGCCTTTGCTTTGTATCGCGCTAATGACGTGTTGATAGGTGGACCCTTGCGCCATGTCTGCGGTTCGACTGTAAGCGTAGTCCCAGTGCCCGTCTTTAAGCGCATTAGGGTTAAGGTTGAGTGTTTGTCCTGTCTTAGATTGAGCGATAACACGGTCTGTAGTCGCTTGCGTGATGCGGTACTCCACGTTGGCTTTGATACTGCGCTCTTTATCGGTAAAACGGGTGATGATTTTATCGCCCGTTGAGAGTGGTTTTTCTGACGTAGAGAACAGGGTGGTGAAGCGGTGGTCACGGTTGCGCGGTAAGAATGGCCTAGTCTTACCTGTCGCTGCGTCTTGAAGTGTCACCACGCCATGCTCTGAGTCAACGTGAGTGATTGTCGCGTACTCACCGGGTCTGGTGCTCAATATCAAGCCTTTTTGATACGGCATCATGGTAGTGAGCTCTTCACCCGTGGCGCCGATTGAGCGTAGCCGGGTTGCGACGACGTTCTCTTTGCCTAACTCACTCTGTTTCATCAAACCGACACGGATGTGTTCGGTGATGGTGTCTCGCTCCTGGTTGGTGTACGCGATAATCAGTGTGTTGTCTCGCGTTTCGGGGGTGCGCTCTAAATAGTCTTTGGCGACCATGTAGGGCAGCTTCTCTGTGGCGGTGAGCTGCGCTCTGCGTCGGTCTTTGTCGTTTTCATCCAACGTGGAAATGACATGTTGACTGTTGCTTTGAGTATCAGGGGCTTGCTGCTGGAGTTTATCTAGGGCGCTGAGTGGCTGTTTATCAATGGTGTTTTGCTGTGCATTGTGCAGGGTGTCATTTTGTGGACGTACCATATCGGTCATGTAAGCGGTATCGATGCGGCCTTGGCTTATGGCCAGCTCAAAGGGTTTACCGGCACTGAGTGATAAAAGCTGCTCTTTATCGCCCAATTTGGCTGTTTTGGACTGACTGTCATTGACCAGCTTTGTGAACTCATCGGCTTGCTTGTTGCTGACCATGGAGCTTTCATCGAGAAAGAACAAGGTGTGTTGATAGTCACTGGCTTCTCGATTGCCTTGTCGGATGTCAGAGAGCAAGCTTTCCAGGGTTTGCGCTTTCACGCCTTTGCTTTCGAGCTCTGCTACCGCTGCGTGAGTGGGCGCAAGACCGATGACGCTTTGCTCTGGCTGCTGGCTGGCTTCTTTGACTAACTGGATAAGTTCAATATTGGATTCAAGCATGGTGGACTTACCTGTACCGGCTAACCCTTGGATGGCCACAAAGCTGTCCTTGGTGGTTGAGATAAGGGTGATGGCGTCCTTTTGCCCTTGGGTTAAGCGAGGCTTGGTATCGAAAAAGTCTTGCACCTGCTTAGGCGTTGCAAAAGGTTGATGTTGGCCTTTACCATCATCGATGTTTTGTAAGATGCGCTTTTCAGTCTCCAGCGCGGCTTGCGTCGTCCAGCGTGTGCCGTCACTGTACTCTGCAGAGAGGGTGTTGCTGCGTTTATTCAGCTCTGTTTCAACCTGCTCTTTGGTAATAGAGCCTCCGGCTTCTTCAAAGGCGTAACGCACCGCTTCCACTACTAAGGCTTTTTGGCTAAAAGCCGCTTCTCGCTCTGAGAGGTGGTTCAGGGCAAAGCTGACCGCTTTTTCGATGAGTGGGGCGTTTTGCGCTTTGGCTAGTGCTGACAGTGCCTGACTGACATCCTGCTTTAGCAAATCTTGGGTGGCGTCGTTTAGGTAGCGGTCGTTGACGTTTTGCGTCTGCAGTACACGCTCAATGGCTGACGGGGAGACCTGCTCTTTTTCAAGTGCGCTTTGGGCTTTGTCTGGTTTGTCGGTGAAGATATCAAGGCGCTCTATTTTTTCAGTCAGGTCGCTTATCAGGGGCTTAGATAGGGTAAATGCTTTGCCTGACAGTAAAGTATGGGCTTTTGGCTCAATATGGTGGGCGCTATGAACGTAGTCGTATTGCAGCGGCGCGTCTTTTAGGCTCTCTAAGTTGACGCGCTGCGTTTCCCCTTTGCTCTCAAGCGTGAGGCTTTCTTTGTCAATGTGAGTGACAAGGTAGCTTTGGTTCGCGTCCAAGCCAGCAGGGAAGTGTTTGCCTAGCGTTTGAAGGCGTTCGCCTTGGGCGATATTGAGACTTTGCGGTTTATTGATTTGCATCTTCATGTGCTTAAAGGCGCGACTGGACGGGTCAAAGGTGTGTGATTGTCCATCGCGTTTGCTGAGTGCGGTCATGGTGTTGCTCTCTTTGTCGATACTGGCGATGACAAAACTCTGAGGTTTGTTTTTCTCCCAATGGGTGAGTGTCATGCCTGGTTTGTAGTGTTGAACGAGGGGTTGTTGCGCTTTAGAGAGGTGGTGAGGGGTTTGAGTGAATAGGGTGGTTTCGTGTCTGGCGAGGGCGCCGGTATTTTTGAGCTGGCCCCGTATCGCTTCGGTTAACCGCCGCTGCTCGACGCTGGAAGTGGCAATCACTTGCGTGTTGGCTTTATCGGGGAGGTCGGCGTACACCCGCGCTATCCTATCGGTATCATTGTCATGCAGTTTTACGTTGGTGTTGCTGGCTCGCTTGCCAACCCAAGAATGACTCTCCACATTGCCTTTTTGATACAGCGAGATAGCGTTATTGGCTTTAAATCCCTGACGGCTTGATACGCGGTTAAGCATCACCACTTTACTGCTCGATTGTTTGGCTTTATCGGTGAGGGCCAACAATTCATTGGCGCTCATCTTATTGGCGTCATCGATGAGCAAGACATCTTTATTGGTCAGCGGCGTATCGCTTTGCAATAAGCTGTGGGTGGTGTGGCGCTGCTCTTCTGAAAAGAGCTGACCAACCCAAGCGCTGAGTGTTTGACTTTTGCGCTGTACGCTCTCCATGCTATCAGCCTTGGCTTTCACGCTTTGGGAGACCAATTGGACACGTTTACCGCTGTGATTACCTACATTGAGTAGTTGCTGCGCAATATCTTGTGATGAGCCATGCACATTGACCACGTGGAACTGTTTGGTGGAGTGGTACAGGTCGGTCAGTATACGCTGCTGGTTTTCAGAGATAGCGAGCTTGTTGAGCGTGCTGGATTCAACGTGGGTGCGCATGTGATGCGCACGACCTTGGGTGCTGTCGATAAGCGCTTGTTCGTTATCAATTAAGCCTTTGGTGGTGTATTGCCCTTTGTGACTGAGTCCTATCAAGTCGCCCTGCTTAATCATTTCATCCGCGACTTTTTTGATATCAAGGGCGTTGAGTTGCACGCCGCCTTTGGTGAACTCTGAGGCGGTGAGTTCAATGATTTTTTCAAGGTGTAACGCGGTGCTGTATTGCCCTAGATGGTCAATGGCTCTGCTGATGGCGGCTTTGGTTTCACCAAGTGGTGGGGTGTTTTGCGCTTCTTTTACTTGTTGCGCCATGGTGACAAGCTCTGCGGGTTCATACCCTTGGTCTTTTACGGTGCTTTGCCACTGTTTGTTGAGGTTGTCGTTACTCTGGTGGGTTTTGCTTTTACGAGTGTCGAGGGTCGCGACATCTCGCGCGGCGCGAGAGTCAAAGCCTAAATCGAGTGTGCGTTGATCAATTTGCTGTTTGCGAGTGGACGATGCATCAAGAATAGGCTGAGGGACACCGCTGATTTCGAACTGACCGTTGCCGACGCCTCGCGTGGAATAACCGAGGGTTTCTGCCTCCTTAGCTAATTGGCTCTGGTACAAGATACCGTAGTATTTTTGGAAGTTGTAGATGCGCTCGCCTGTGCCGTTAATGACGCCCCCTTTTTGTTTTAAGCTGGTTGATAAAGCGCGTAAATCCCCTTCTTGGTCTCGAGTCATGTTAGCTGCGAGAGCGTGCGAGTGCACTTGCATGTCGTTTTCACGGCTGGTCTTGTGGCGCACGACCGCAAATATCATCGAATCCGTATTTTCGTATTCTTGAACGCCTTTCTTATGAGTGACTTTGACTTGTGCAACGTCTTTTTCAAGCTCTGTTAAGGCGAACTTCACTGCGTTGTTATGCGCTTCTATTAGGCGGGTGTCCCCGCCAATAAGCGCGAGAACACTGATGGATTTAGGCGCAGAAAACGTCAGGTCGAAGCCTGATTTGTGTTTCCCCCTTTTCCCTTTAATAGTTTCATCACCAAGACTGCCTGAGAGGACCGATTCTAAGGTGGCTTGCTCTACGGGTTTGCCAGCCAGTCCCGCTTCGATGGCCAGCTTGCCATGCCAGAAGGTGTTTTCTTCTTGGTCTTTTTCTTTGAGGTAATAGTTATCACCGGCATCTTTTTCTAAAGAGACGTCAGGTAGGTCTTTGGGGGTTTCTTCGCTTAGGTAGTACTTTGCAGCGCCAGAAGCGGATTTAAGAGGGCTGATAGAAAGCATGACGGTGTTCCCTTGTGTAATGCCAATCACCAATGATGGCGATGAATTGAGTGGTGGGTGCTGTTACTGCGGTTACAAAATGATCCCAACACAAGCAAATGAATTGCTAGCGGTTAACGTTCTTTCTTCGTGAATGGTGACGCCATTTTCATCAATGTGAATGGACGTAATGCCCGCTTTAAATCGGTCTAACGCTATTATTTCTTCCTTGGTTAAATGCTTGCCATGAGTCAGGCATTCTAGACGGTTAAAGCTATATTCATCGGCGGCCATTGCTGGTTTCGAAGAATCAGAATGCTTCATGCACTCATTGCCATACAGCCAATCTTGAGCACACTCTATATTTGGCTCTAACTGGTAAGTCATATGATGGGTGACGCTTGAAAAAGAATGGGACCGGCTTGTCCATTTGTAGCTCACTTGAAAGCAATCAACCTCATCGGGAATGACGGCATACCAACCTCGACTTTTGGGGGAGGTATCTAAATAAACAGACACGTAGCGTTTGTTTGGCCAAAAGCGCTTTGTTTTTGGATTGCCGTTTGGTTTAGCCCAGTCGGGTCCTATAAATTCAAAATGAATGTCTGTTACCTTGTTGCTGGTAAGCTCAGGTGTCAGAAATATTCTGGGCGTAAATTGCAGGTATCGTTCTTTGGGATACAGAGGTAAGTTGATGTTGAGTTGGTGTTTAAGAGCGGAGCGGATCTCAGAGTGCGCTTGAGTGTAGCATTCTGACCATTCAAGATTTTTTGCCGCCTCAATGGGGGACATTCCACGTGAATATAAATAGATATAGGGTGTCCAATCTATTTTGATGTATCGGTATGGGATTTTTTTGATATGAGCTACAAACGCCTTAAACCATCCTTTCCATTCAGAGTCATATTCGTTGGTCATTTTTCCATTTAAATAATTGAAACCTTTTTGTGTAAAAGATACGCATGTTTGCGTGTCGTTGAATTCTAGATACCCCTCTGAAACCAGTTGTCCTAAGATGTCCCTTACTAACATGCCAGAGCGCGGGTAAACATCTAATGAGCGCTTTTTTACTTGTGGCTTACTCAAGTTAATTCGCTTTTCTTTCACGTGCTCTAAATAGTGATTATTTATAGGGGCCACTTGGTGATTTTTGGTGGTAGGCCAGAGCCAATCTAAAAGGTCGGAAGCATAAACAGTATTGGGACCTAGTTCTAATGTATAGGACGTCGGGGCTTTGGGTAAGGGTGGAAGATCACCTTCCTTGCCGTTCATGGCGTTTCGCTCTTCGGGAGTTAAGTTCCTTAGAATGACACAGGCAAATCCTTCAATGTTGTCGATGTGCTCTCCTAGACTTACCCTCACGCTCTGAATAAAAGGGATAATGGACACTTGGTTAAATACAATGTTATGGGCTGAGACGTGGTGCGTTACTGTCTGCGCTTTTAAGTCGTCCCAGTCGCTATAACCTATCGCTTGAGCACAAATCGATAACCATGTGTTTTTTTTAATTGGGCTGTTTGAAATAATTTCAGCATCGGTAAGTTGATTGAGAATAGTGTGTAATTGTTTTTTTAATATCGGTAAATGGTCAGAATTCAAGATGGTCTTACTTGACATGGTAATTCCTTGATAAATGAACGTAAAAAAGCCTTGCAATGGCAAGGCTTGGGACGGGGGTTGAGTGATTAATCGTGATGATAAGGCTCTAGGGTGTAACCTCTATGTTGCGTAAGCTGGATTAGTGAGTACAAGGGGTCACCAGTCGTTGCCGTCGAGCATATCGAGAACAAAGAGTGATTCGGGTTGTTTTTCAGGGGACATATCATGGTGGGTGTTTTAGTTTTTTAATCGCGCACTGTGTTGACGTTTGTGTCGGAATCTTGGTTTCATTGGTGCTCTCCATTGAGGGAAACAACGTGAGGCAAGAGTGGGTGAGGCTCTCCAAGTAGTACTAGCGTTGGAAATTTAAGTTATTAAAATGCAGTGTTTTGATCGTTCCATTCTGCAAATTTTCCCTATTAGTCTTGTTATCATATCCGCCAAAGTTGTCAATTAGCGTGATGGTGAATAACCTCAAATCCATATCATCAAGAATGCTTAGATTGCAGGATACCCACCTAACAAGGCAAAGCAAAAGCGCTGCTTATGGTCGCGATATTACTTTGCTTGTACAGCAGGAGGGGCAACAATAGAAACTCTTAAAGCATATGTAGAAAGCCAATAACACCTAACACCAGATTAAGCCGCTATCGCGACTGACGCCTTATATCCCCGCCCGATCGAGCGAGGATATAAGGCGAAATTGCTAACCTTATTGGGATCCCTTAAATTTCAATTTAAAGTCCTTCTTGACCCTAAAAAAATTATTCACGAATACGTATAGATAAGGTTCTGTTATCATCATAATCAGATGATAAACCAAGAGAATCATTGCTCCTATAACCAGTACATTCCAAATTTTGTTGATTATCGGTAAGGCAATAAGAAAACTCATAGCCGGGTAGGAGCAGCTTTATTGAAGAGATCCCTCCCCTAAAAATATCAGGGAAGTTCTCATTCGTCCCTGTCAGCAAAGGATATTGAGGTCCATGTAACTGAAGGTCCATGTAAGCGAGGCCTATAACATTATTCAAATCACGCTTTTCAATAACAAAAGAGCGATAAGAGTCATTTCTTAAATCACCAAAATAATTACTATCAGCATAGTAGATATCACATGTGCCCCCTAGGTTAGATTGAAGGCAAGCTTTCACTTGATATTGTTTATCGTGCAACCTAAGAGAAGAACTAGTAATACCTACATCCCCTAGCTCTGAAGCATTGTAAACATGGTTAAGCTGGAGCATTTCAAACAATGGAGGCTGTTGGTCTCGATGAGCAAAGAGTGTCGCTAAAGTTAATTGCGGTTGGTCAATTATCTTAACCCCACGTGTGACGTCATTGTCAGAGGCAGCTACGAGTTTTACCGTACCAGTATAGGGAAATTGACAACTGTCTTCCGTCCTTGTATTACAAAGGAGTACTTTTTTCCCTGGAGGCACAACCAAAGATGAAATTGATCGATAGAATGCCCTGTCGTAAATGTCAGTTGTATCATAGAATGCGTTAGTTCGATCAAGAGTCAACTTTTGGCCTTGAAAGTACTGATCAGTATAGAAAACAACATTTTCTGGGTATAGTTCAAGCGGACCAACCTCAAGATGGACAATAGAATCGTTCATTTCTTCGCCCACAAAATCAAGATCCAGCCCCCATACAGTCAAACAATTTGAATAATCAGTACTTTTACATAAGCGAACGTAACTTTTTGGCCCTACCTTAATCGACGAAATCTCTCCTATAGCATTTATCTCTTCAGCAGAAGACCTTCCGTAATTAAGATGGGTCAAGGATCCTTGAAAATTAATATCCTGATAGGCAAGAACAGGAAAACGTTCTAGCTGGGCATCTGTACTCCGCTTCTTAGTATATTGAGAAACACCATTCCAATTATACTCCTCTGATTCTTTACGCTCATCGTTACCCAACATTCCTTCCCAATATTGCTTGGCGACTTGTTCCGCATTGTTTCGGGCACCTACTTTTATAGTATACTTAGTTGTCTGATCTAACTGCCCCCAATAAGAAGCATTGGGAAACATAAGATATTGCTTATTTGAATTGAACTTAGCAGGATTTCTGATCTCGTTTAAAGCTTCTGCACCATATTCACTAATGAGATAATAATCGACTTCATTACTATGAGGAGATGCTTTCATTCTTGGTTCTATAAAGCCATTTGGAGTAATATCGGCGTCTGATATCCAACCACTATAGCCCTCTGAACCAATATATTTTATAAATTCTATATTTTTTTCTTGTTGTAATGTAGTAATCCTACTGTCACTTAGCGCTGAATCAATTTGATTAATACAGGTTTCTCGCTGTTGCTCCCCAGAAAAACTTTCAACATTTAAAAACCATCCTTCAAAATTCAGTCCGTCAGCCAATTCAATGAGCTTTGTCATCAAACTGACTGTCCCTAAATCTCGACAATCTTGAAAATTTCCTCCATGGGAGAGACTAGGCAAAAAGACGCTGCCATAAATCTTGACTCCTTTCACATGAGCTTCTTCAATCCATTGAGGGTCAGGGGCTAAAATTGTGCCTTCTTGAGAGCTTCCTCCCCAAAAGACCATTCCTTCAAGATAATCCCAATAATCAAATCGAACACGGTCAGGGCTAGTGATAGCGTCAGGAATTCTTTCTAATGTAGCCCTAGGACGGACTAGGGCGGTATAACGATGATTTAGCTTGTTTAAGGCAGTATCTGGATCTAGACGATCTTCTATTCTAGCCCAATGATAAACCCAAGGTTGAATAACCCCATCAACGAGAATACCAGTCTGTCTTTCTTTCGTATTTTTACTCAAGTAATCTTCATCACTCAAGATGTCATTTACAGTTAGATCCTTCAAGGAAGGAGCTGACGAGGTTGCATTATTTGGCTTATTGATAAACCAAGTGTAGGTTTTTTTCCCTTGGGCATAGGTTTGTGAACTAAAAATTAACCCTCCGATAAAAAAGATGAAAACACTCTTTATCCAAGTTCCCCATTGACGTCGTTCTCTTTGCTTTTCCATATAAAGACCTCTCTATAATTTACCCTGTACTCTGACTGAGGTTAGATTTAAGGTGGTTTATGATTTATAGAAAATATAATTACCCCTATTTAGTAGACGCCTTAAAAATAATCTTATATATTAAATTATTCATTATTTATATAAATTGCTCTTCTATCATCTCATGGTAATATTTAGCTATTTTCCCTTTCATCATTCAGATATATCGTCCATCCCGATATCTTGAGATATCGCCGACTCTTCGAGATCTTGTTGAGCGCGCTTTTGATAGTGACCGTCTGATTTGAGATTTTCTGCATCATCATTGACAAGATTTTTGACCGTTTTGCTTTGCGTGGCTTCTTTGATTTGGGCTGTCTCGAGCTTCATCTCTTCTGCAGTGTCAAATTGCTCTGATTGGCGGGTTGAGAGAGCATTACGCTCTTCTTCACTAAGGAAAAGCCCTGGAGCAACACACTCACAGTAAACGGCTTCTTGGTATGCTTTAATCATCGCTGGAGATAGGGTGTGTTCACGTTTGATAAAGGCTGGTGTCACATCTCGCATCTTATCAAAGTGCAACTCTAATTGAGTGATAAAGCTGCTTCCTGGTACGCGAAGGTAACATTGTAAATCATCCATGGCTTGGATTTCACTGCTAGAGACAACAGGGCGGGTGACGGTTTGGTGACCAATCGATACCCCATCACGCAACGCATTTGCACCGTAAGAAATGTTCTCTCTTGAGACGTCCACCTCTTGCTCACCCAAATCTTTGGATGAGATTTGCGCCATCTGCGCTGATGGGGCGCGAAAGTAAAAGCGAGAGTTGAGTAAATCAAAAATAACGTCCGCGGTATTTTTTCCGTAGGTTTTCACGAGCTGCGCATAAGACTGGAGACCAATCACATAACAGCCCCCAAACTTACGCACTTCTGAAATGATGTTATCCAGCTCAGGCAGTTTATGCAGACTAGGCATCTCATCCATAATCACCCAGATACGGCGGTCTTCATCGGCTTTGAGTCCCAAAATAGCGTTAGAGGCAATGGCAAGCCAAGTTGAAATTAAAGGACGCAGTGAAGCGTGTTGCTGCGCGTTACTGGATAAGAATAAAAAGCCTTTTTGTTTATCATCTTGTACCCAAGCGGTGATGGAAAACGGCTTGCGTTTGGGTTGACCTTGACCGTCTTTTTCATCCAGTCCATCTAAAAAGCGCAGACTCTTAATGTAAGTGGCCAAAACGGACTTAATCGAGATGGCGGTCTTTTTGATGTCCTTGGAGACTAGGGAAGCAGACTCTGTGCCTTGCAGGAAGTTACCCAACGCTTCGAGCTCTGAGGTTAAAATTAGGCTGAGCAATCGAGCGGTCGAGCAGGGCTTATTATCTTTACTCATGCGATACGCCGCACTAGAAAAGATAGTCCGTGCGGAATCAACCCAGAACGGATCACCTTCACCATGTTGCGGGATAAGCGCGTTCGCAATGTTTTCAAAATCAGGGGCATCCTTAGCATCACACCAGACATCCCAATTGGCGCAGCGTTCATCGAAGGGGTTGAGTAAGGTATCTTGGCTAGGGTCAAAGAACTTACTGGTAAAGGTGCAGCCTTTATCATAAATAATGGCTTTATCCCCACGTTTACGTATCCAGCGCAGGAGTTTACGAAGCATGACGGATTTACCTGCCCCTGTGGTGCCGTCGATGAGCATATGCTGAACTTCAAACTCACGCTTAAACAAGGCCAGCCCATCCACTTTGAAATCAGAAATCCGTCCGTTGCCTACACCCTGTCTTTTGAGTTTCTTTGCCCGTTTTTTCAAATCATTTGTGAGCACTTTGGGTTCTGCGTATTGAAAGCCTCGAACGTGGAAATCTTCACTTTGCTTTTCGCCTTGTCGTTTAAAGAAACTCATGGCGAGCATCAAAATAGCGAAGGCAATACAGATGGCAATTAAGAAGTTGATTTGTGCTTGGCGAATGACGTCATCATAAAGGCTGATGAGTTGGGTATTTTCCAGTTGGGAGGCGAGCGTGCCAACGTAGCGTTTTCCACTCCAGAACGTCGTGACTTCGCTGTTAAGATTGTGCCCAAAGCTGGCATAGATATGATTGCGCCAGTAGTAGAACACAGACCAAAAGGCGTTATCGGGCGCGCGTAGCCAGGTAAGAACGCCAGTGAGCGCTATCACCGACCAAATGGCGGCGTAGACTAAGGTATTGTTGACTTGAAAGAACATCCGAATGGAGTGAAAAGTAATTTGTCCGCCACGGGTAAAGTGGTTGCCGGACGCGCGTTTAGGTCTAGGCATCGTGGTTCCTTGAGAGTGAAATGCAGTGCTTTTTTAGGTAATTACCTGCGTATGCAGATGAGCTGGCCAACAATTGAACGGTTGTTGGCTAATGGTATTGCGGTGTAGGGCTCTGATATGAAAAAAATTTACGCATGCCGAAGGTAAGTCACGGATGTTCACCTCTCCGACGGGGTGGGGGTCTAGAGCCCCGACATGCTGGCAAAACTTGGGTGGTTTATTTCCTTGCGCTGATAATCCTCACGGTCTCGAATGTGGTCAGCGTTATGCTCGAAACCTTCAAAGCAATCCTGATTACTCTTTTTAAGAAGAAAAGCGAAATTGGTCTCTGTGTAATAGAGATGGTGAGCTTTATGTTGATGATGGGCATCACCGGACAGGGATTGGTCGAGTGTTTTTAGAAACGAATGGCTTTGAGCTTATGATTAAAAATGTCCTCGTTGCTTATTGCGCTGGACAGTTATCCATCGTATTCGTATTTTCCCGCGTCGGCTGATTTCAAGGCGATTTCATGGTAAATTTGTCAGAATGATAAAGTTCCTTAATGACCTTCAACTTCTATGAATGACCAACTAACCCCAATCAACAAAGACCATTTAAAAAAACTTATCCGAGCAGAACTGGAACCGACATGGTTTGATAAACAATCAGTTAGCCCTGATATGTCTTGGGTGACTCCTGCTGTGTTTGAAATATTGTTTACTGAGTTGATAACTCATACGCGCGGTAATCAGTCTAAGGCTGCTAGGGTTTTAGGGATTAACAGAGGTAATTTCACCAAAAAGTTAAATCAGATCACAACTCGTGAATTTGGATAGGATGAGAGCTTATAAGTAGGTATCCGCCTATTGGTACCCTAACGAGGGTGCAGAGATTAACCAACCCCCATGACCTCTCAAGAAATCAATGGCAGTTGCTCTAATTTTCGCTTCAAGGAGCACTGGCGGTAATCTACTCCAATTGCAAAGTAACCATCATTGGGCTCTTTTAGAAGTCAACGAATATACCCGCCTCTTAGTGTCGCGATAAGTTTTATAATTGGCGCTTTTTACTTCAATTTGAAAACAATTATCGGCATTTTTAGGTGATTTCGATCTATTTGGTACCATGAGCATAAACTCAACCGACGAAGGTTTTAGACAGGTTACGCCCCAACTTTGTGGATAACTGCTTTAATTTGTTATAAAAAAATAATGTTAGGTTGGAATTTAACGAAGCAAGCAAAACGGAAGGCCAAATTAACCATGGAAAAGATAATTCACTACGATATTCTCAAGGTTAAAGTTAGAAGCGATAAAGAAAGCACTCGACTGACCAGCCAATGGGATCAGGTTCTACAAATCTGTCGTGACAAACCACTCGGAGAGATCGCGAGAGCAAGATTAGCGTTTAACCTTGTCGATTACATCACAAGTGAAGATCTACCTTTTCGCTTATTCATCACACGCGCACCACAAGCTATGGCCACCATAGGCGAGGAAACACGAGTGTATAAAGAGCATCGAGTTATTAATGGTAAACAAAGCGGAATGATTTACGCCAAAAGCGAACAAATGTTACCAAGAGAAATCCACTATACGAATGAGTTTGTGGCAACCCGCTACGTTGCTGGGACAAAAACACCACTCTCTGCCACCTCCCTCGTTGATTGCCTCAAGGCTGGAGATGTCATAACACCACTCGATGGCATCTTGTTTTTAGGCTGTAAACGAATCGCCAGTGATATAGCACGTCTTAAAAAAATCGAACCCACCATGAACATCGAAATGAAACGTATCGAAGTATCAGACAACTTCACAGGCACAACAAGAAAGATGGCAAGTTACGAATGAATAACGAGGCGTAAACGATTGCCGCATGCTTTAACATGACAGATATAACTGAAACTAATCTTCGGACAATTCCGAGTTATGAATCATAGAACACTCTGACCTTTCGAATTACTTCTAATATTATAATCATTCAGCTAGCCTACATCTGGCTGACCAATTCCTCTCATACACTACATATTGAAGTACTATGATTAAAGATAGTTAAGCATGCGTTGATAGACCTTGAACTAGGCCGCCTATGAGCACTAAGTCCAACGATAATGTGACACTCTCTTTCTTTCGAATATTTCGAATGTTGACTTTTTTCGAATATTTCGGATAATGTCATGGTGAGAAGATTTGTATACCATGACATCAGAAACTAAAAACTAGAGAGAAACACGATGAATACTGCTACAAAATTGCCAAGCGCTGAAGAAATGGCACTGGCTAAGCTTGGTAGCCAAGAGTTGTCAGCCGTTATAGAAATTAATGGTGAAGCTCAAAGGATTAACGTTGTCGATAAGTCTGGTAAGACTCACGAAGTAACTATTCCAGCAAGCGCATTAAATATGATGATCGAGATGCTTACTCAATTAGGTCAAGGCAACTCTGTTAGCATCACACCTATTCATGCGGAACTCACAACGCAAGAAGGTGCTGATATGCTAAACATGTCTCGTCCTACTTTCATTAAGCTTCTTGATTCAGGTGATATTCCGTTTAGCCGTACTGGCAACCGTAGAAAGGTAGCTTATACTGATCTTATGGAGTACAAGAACTGCCTAGAAGAGAACAGACTAGCTGCTCTTGCTGAACTATCTGCATTAGACCAAGAAATGGATATGGGATATTAATGGCGTCATATACGGTAATTCTAGACGCATGTGTAATGTACCCAGCTCCACTCCGAAGCTACCTAATGTACTTGGCCAATACTGGCCTGTTTAGAGCGCGATGGACAGAACAGATACATGATGAATGGACTCGAAATCTACTGAAAAATAGGCCAGAGCTAAATGCAGAACAACTGCAAAGAACTCGACAGTTAATGAACGCAAATGTTCCAGACTGCTTGATTGAAGGGTATGAGTCTTTAATTGATGGCCTTACTTTACCCGATGTTGATGATAGACATGTTGTAGCTGCCGCCATTAAAGGTCAGGCTGAGTCTATCATTACGTTCAACCTAAAAGACTTTCCTTCTTGCGAACTCGAGCCTTTAGGTCTAACAGCAATACATCCAGACGAGTTCCTGTGCGATATGTTCGAATTGGACAGTAGCGCATGCGTTAAGGCTGCTCAGCAACAAAGAGCTTCATTAAAAAGGCCACCAATGAGCCAAGATGAGTTCTTAGCTTGCTTACAAAAGCAGAGACTCCCAAGCTTCATCTCACACTTAAAGAGCTTCAAATTGATGCTTTAACTTTGAATTAGTAGATTTTAAACTAGGCCGCTGATTGCGGCCTTTTTGTATACACTCATTCGCGTCTGAAATGTGTTTACTATTTAGCTGTACTCTCCCCGATATTTAAGAGAGCATCATTCGATGTTCTCTTATCTTTTTAACACTTTTGGCATATAAGAAAAAGTACGGTGATTTCAGTAGCGTGATCTGCTACTGAGTAATTACGTTAACGCAGAAAAGGGCACTTTCGAGTTAGAAAGTGCCATAGGTAAAAATTCAGCCTGTGAAGGTTTTGGACAAAACCGGTGTTTCTCCCGTCATTTTCTACTCTTATTTGTGCCGTATACCCTTTGATAATACCGGTTTTTTCAAGTCTGTTGATGCGTTCAGCGACTGCTGTTCGCGACAAGCCGATGTTGCGAGAAAGATTAGCAATCGATTCTCGCCCATTGGAGAGTAGATTCGAAAGAATTTTACGATCTAGTTTGTCTAAGCCTTGTAAACTAATGTTGGACATCATGTGTTCTGCCTTTTCTGAATTATTATTGTATTTGTATTTGTATTTGTATTTGTATTTTTACTATATGGCTTCGGGTAGAGTGAAGTTATACAGCTCCGCTAACGTAAACGGGTTTTTCTGAGTCAAAGGAGTGATTCGCAAGCTCAGATCTCTGCCTGATACTTTTATATCACTCACGAAGCTACCGTTATGGGTATTTGTTAACGTTGAGTCACCAAATAACCGATAGATAGCCCATTGACCATTCTTGCTCAGTACATGTTGTTTACCTTCGTCTGTTACATCTTGAATTGTTATACTGATATTGAAATCTCCATTTTGAGGAGGCCACTCAAGTTCACGAATTCTGCTGGGACCATGGTAATAGTTGATATTTGAGTCCGCTATTTTTAAGCTTGCTCTGATCGCACTCGAATCCAGATCAAGTACCTTCGCACTAAATGGAAGGTACAAACGGTTTGTACTCTTGTTGATTAGTGTATCTCTGATGACATTGTAATTTCTTAACTGAACAAGTAGTTCTGGTGAGAGAGGCATAATTTCACCTTCTACTTGTTTTGGCGTCCATAGGTTTGTGTCATAAAAAGGAGCGAAATTTTTATCGATAAATGCATCAAGCAAGCCTCCCGATGCGAAAAGCAGCTCAAAGTCTTCGATCGAAATTTCTTCTGTTGCACTTAGATCAAAAGGGTACCTTCCTAAACCTAACTCTTTGAACTTAGAATAGATCTCACTATACCAAAGAGTCTGTATTCCTTTTGATGATTCAGAAATCATCACGGACCAGCTCTGGTTAACTACGTCTAAAAGCCAACTTCTTACTGGCTCAGGAGATTTTTGTGCAATTTGTTTTAAACGAATCAGAGGATCGGCATCCGTACTACTCATCCGGTGTTGTGCTGCAGACAACGCTGCCATTTGAGGGGCCGGTGCGTCTGCTATATCTTTCATATACGTACGAACTCTGCTCAGTGCAGTTATCGTTTCATCCCATGGTGTAGGGGAGTTAGGGGTTTCGTTAATTTGTAATTGATTCAAGATGTGGAAAGCTTGTTCAACTCTTTTCATCAACAAGTAGTCAGGTTGAACAAGTTCTTCAACGAGTTCTGGTGCTGCATTTACGGCACCAGCAAGTTTAGGGTTAACCTGGGCCATTAATGCATTCTGTTGTCCAACCGGGGAAAACTGAGTGTTTGTATAAACTTGTTTTAGAACGGTTGTCATAGGAGAAGAGGGACCAGAGATCAGATCAATGGCGTTAGTAATCTCCCCTATATTGTTATAACGCTTTACTTTTAGTTCGCTTAAAGCATTTCGCCAATAACTGATGTAGTCATCCGTATATTTTTTTCTTACTTGCTTCTTGAATGTCTCTTGTTCTTTGTCTGTTGGGATTACGTGGTTTGACAAACCCAATACCCAGTTGTCGGTGATGACTTGTTGCGACATTAAATCGACGCGAGGGCGGTAAAACGTACTGAAGCCTGTAGATGTGTAAACTTTATCGATTTCTAATCGTTGAGGATCC
The DNA here is from genome assembly GCF_041467655.1 of Vibrio sp. 10N.247.311.49. Classification (NCBI taxonomy): domain Bacteria; kingdom Pseudomonadati; phylum Pseudomonadota; class Gammaproteobacteria; order Vibrionales; family Vibrionaceae; genus Vibrio; species Vibrio sp. 10N.247.311.49. The sequence goes on along the minus strand of NZ_JBFSVA010000034.1, from coordinate 496 downwards.
AAGTTGTCGTTGAAGACATTATTAAAGTCGAAACCGACTGCTCGCTGTAAATTCAAAGTGCCTAAATCAATGTCACCTGCTTGTTGTAACAAGCTGGCGTACACAAGATCTACATTTGAACTAGAGAGTAGAGAACGTCTTGTCGCACGCACCATATTCATGTTGATCGATACAGGTTCAAAATCAGTGCGGAAATATGCGTCCAAATATTTCATCACTGTCGTGATCGTGTCTGGTTGATCACTGAGTTTTTGGAGCGTTGACATCGTTTGCTGACGTAGAAATTTTATCTCGCGTTTTGTAGGATCATTCAACATTAAGTAACCTTTTAGTAAAGGCAGTGCATTATTAACGTTGTCTTGATTTTGTGTTAGTTGCAAACGATAACCTTGCTCAATTACTGGCATTAAGTGGTTTCTAATTTGCATTATGAGGGCGTTATAAGCGATTTTCGTACTTTCATCGAGACGACTTACATTCATATTCACAAGTTCAT
>NZ_JBFSVA010000033.1:0-36756 GCF_041467655.1 Vibrio sp. 10N.247.311.49 | reverse complement strand
ATATTCATCAACGAGTGCCCACACAGATTGATAGGTTTAAATTGTTAAAGAGCTTAACTTCTTGAGCGTTCCTTTTAAGTAAGGAGCCTCTCGAAGTGGACGGCCATTCTAGCGAATTAACATTCAGTGTCAAACACTTTTTGAAAATTAATTTTTTGTCGCTTTCCGTCTTACTGATTCTTGCTGAAGCCTTGTGGCGTCTGCCGTCTCAGTGGTGTCGCATTATAGGGAACCCTCTCAGCTTAGCAACTACTTTTTCATGAAAAATGAATAAATAGGGGTTAACTGCCTAATAGTTCACCTAAACGTAAAAAAGAGAGCATTTCTGCTCTCTTTTTGCTCAAAATCTAAGGGTATTGTTAGATAAATGCGTAAGCATCAGCGTACATATGGTCACGCTTTGCTTCTTTATTCTGAGTAAATAGGTCTCTTGCAGCGCCCGCCATTTCAAAACGACCTGCAATATAGATATCGAAATCAGCTAATGATTCGAAACTTTGCATAACAGCCTCAAGCACATTACCTGTTTGGCCATGCCAAACTTCCGGTGCTTCTTCTACTACCGGTACAAAGTGCACATTGCTATGCTTTTCTGCAATGCCAACCAACTCTTCTTTAGCATATAACTGGCACTCATCTTTTGCGCCCCAGTATAGGTAGATCTCTTTCGAGCTATTTTGCGCGATGCAGTGATCAAGAATAGAGCGCACGTAGCTGAAACCCGTGCCACCAGCAATAAGTAATAGAGGGCGATCGCTTTCTTCTTTGATCCAAGCATCTCCGTGTGGAGCATCAATCGCAATATCGCCATCTTCAGCTTGTGCCTTCTTCATCGCTTCAACCACTTCTAGTGCGTAAGCGTTGTGCTCGGCAGCACCAATGTGCAGCTCAAGCTCACCTTCGTGGCGGCAAGGGCTACTTGCGATAGAGAATGGGCGCTTATCTTTCTCGCCCATTTCAACCATCAGGTACTGGCCCGCTTTAAAAGCGACCGGTGTTTCTGGGTGAAGTAGGATTTGGTAAGTATTACAAGCCAAAGGCTCGATAGACTTCACTTTACATTTAATAGTCATGTTCTTCCTCTTACTAACCCTTAATCGGCAAAGGTTAGAACTAAATTACTTTCTGCAAATGCTTGGCAAGCAAAAATCCAGCCTTGTTGCTGCTCTTTCTCTGTGAGCATGGGTTCAAGGTGGTAACTCACTTGCCCTTCTAATTTTTTGCACATACACATTGCGCATGCGCCAACTTGGCAACGGTTTGGGAAATAGATATCGCTGTTGAGCGCAGCATCCAAGACCGTTTGCCCTTTTTCTACTGTGAAACTGATGTTTTCTGGGTATAAGACTACTTGGTAGCTCATGAAATTCCTAGCTGTTCCCAGATGCTATCAATCTTTTTCACAACATCAGGATCTTTTGTGATTGGTACACCCCACTCACGCAGGCATTCACCTTCCCACTTATTGGTCGCATCGAGACCCATTTTTGAGTGTCCAGTTTCGTTCTGCAGGAATAACGTATCTCTCGCCGGATCCATTCTTGTCGTTACAGCCCAAATGATGTCATTCCAATCACTCACATTGACATCGCCATCACACACGATAACAAACTTGTTCTCATCAAATTGAGACCAAACCGCTTCCATGATTTTCTTACCATTACCGGCAGCTTGCTTATCAATAGACACCACAACCATGCTGGCATTGTCGTTTTGCAGGTGAACATCAATAATTTCAGGATGAACCTTGGTTAACTCAGCCAAGCTACCCTCAATATGTTCACTATTTACAGGTGCTGTTTGGACATCTGGCGATAACGCTAACTCTGCGTCCCACTTCTTAGTAATATCTAGACCCATCTTAGAACCTAACCCAACCACGGGTGAGGCAAAATCCAATGAATCGATCGGCGTGTTCTCTATCATCAGGCTATCGCGTGACGGATCCATATGTTCGCACATCGCTGCGGTTACTTGAGACCAATCACGTGCATTCACATCTTCATCACACACCAATACAAATTTGGTGTACATGAATTGGCGTAAGAAAGACCATACACCCATCATCACTCGCTTAGCGTGACCTGGGTATTGCTTCTTCATGGTCACGACTGCCATTCGGTACGAACAACCTTCAGGCGGTAGATAGAAATCTTCAATCTCTGGGAACTGCTTTTGAAGAATAGGCACAAACACTTCATTTAGCGCAACACCCAATACCGCTGGCTCATCAGGTGGACGGCCAGTATAGGTGCTGTGATAGATAGGGTTCTCGCGCATGGTTACATGAGTAATAGTAAACACATGGTGCTTTTCTTTCTCGTTGTAGTAACCAGTATGATCTCCGTAAGGCCCTTCATCTGCGAATTCATTCGGGTCGATGTAACCTTCCATCACGATTTCTGCACTTGCGGGAACTTCTAAGTCGTTGCTGATTGATTTAACGACCTCAGTTTTACTACCACGTAGTAAGCCTGCAAACGCGTACTCAGATAAACTATCCGGCACTGGCGTAACCGCACCAAGAATGGTGGCAGGATCAGCACCAAACGCTACCGATACTGGGAATGGTTTCCCAGGGTTAGTTTCCATCCAATCACGCAGATCCAATGCTCCACCACGGTGGGCTAACCAACGCATGATGATTTTATTCTTGCCGATCTTCTGCTGACGATAGATACCTAAGTTTTGGCGTTTCTTGTTTGGACCACGAGTAACCGTTAAACCCCATGTTAGCAATGGCGCGACATCATCAGCCCAACAGCTCATCACAGGGATTTTATCTAGGTCGACGTCATCGCCTTGCCATACCACTTGTTGGCAAGCCGCTTTGCGAAGGCGTTTAGCTGGCATGTTTAAGACTTGCTTAAACACAGGTAGTTTATCAAGAGCGTCTTTAAAGCCTTTTGGTGGCTCAGGTTCTTTTAGGTAAGCAAGCAACTTGCCCACTTCACGCAGTTCTTTGACTTCTTGACGTCCCATACCAATAGCAACCCGATTAGGTGTACCAAATAGATTGGTCAAAACGGGCATGTCATAGCCTACTGGATTTTCAAACAAAAGAGCCGGGCCACCAGCACGTAGAGTACGGTCGCTAATTTCGGTCATTTCGTAGTCTGGATCGACTGGGTGAGAAATGCGTTTCAACTGACCAATACTTTCAAGATGGTCGATAAAATCACGTAAATCTTTAAAACTCATAGGACTTCTACATGCTGATTATTCTGCGCTCAGTATATCAAAAAGGGTGACGCTGAGGTCCCCCTTTTTAGTGTGGTTATTGAGAGGCAAAATCCACTTTACGGTAATGCTTGCTCGATCAAAGAACTCTTCACCTGAGGGTTATCATTGACGAGATCTTGCAACCATCGCGTATGACCTTGTTTGGCGAGTTCACGCGCAACTAATGGTGCTTCATCAGCAATCGCCATCCTAGAGACAAGGAACAGCTTCACCTCTTCTGATAACGGGTTAACTTTGGTAAGCAAAGTAATCGCTTCATCTTTCAAACGCGGGTTCTTAGTCGCTGCCATCACCTGTTCAAGCGCGAACGTTTGTTTGGTTTCAGCAAGGCGAACTAGCTCAGCTTGGCTATGATAATCGGCCTTCATTCGCCATAGAATTTTGTAAACCTCTGGGTCTTCGCTCACTTGCGCTAATCGAACCACCACCTCAGTAGAAGGTAACCAACTAACAATAGAAGATGCGGTGAGTTGCTTAGTTAGGTAATCAACCGCTTCAGGAGACAAACTGTCTAGCTCTCTAATGAGCAACGCTTCTCGCGTTTGAACTTGATGTTCAGATCCAGATAACCACTCTTTTAGGTCGAGTTCCTGTTTCTCTGCATCTAGCACAAATACCAATGTCTTCTGATCTTGACGCCATTGTTTAATAAGGCGATTAGCAATTGAAGGGTAATTAAAGGCAGGTACCGTAAACTCATAGCCATCGCCACGTTCTAAGACTTGATAAGTGGGCGTGATAGCAAGTTGCTGCTCGATGAAGATAGACATCTTGGGTGTGAGTACGATTTTTTGCTGTTCAAGCTTCTTCAAGAGTTGGTAACGAGCCACCTCTTGCTGGGGAAATGTCAGGCGCTCAAGCGCAAAGCGTAGCGAATTGACTTCGTCACGTACGACAAGCTCTAGTAGTTCAGCAGTTTTCAGTTTTACTTGATCATTCTCAAGCCAAGACTCTACTGTAAGTGGAGACATCTCGGTGGCATAGCTCATACCAACCGGTGAAAATAACAGTGAAGTAGACAGGAGTAATGATGACAACAGTCCATGTTGCATTTTAACGTCCTTGTAACACTTTTGCTCATTCTGCAAGCTGGCGCTACAAAATGCAAATAAAAAGCGCCACCCGAGGGCAGCGCTTATTAAATACGATCAGCTAATCAATATTACTGACGACGCATTGCGTCAAAGAACTCATCGTTCGTTTTCGTCATTGCTAGCTTGTCGATAAGGAATTCCATTGCGTCGATTTCGCCCATTGGGTGAACAATCTTACGCAGGATCCACATCTTCTGTAGTTCATCGTTCTTGGTAAGAAGCTCTTCACGACGAGTACCAGAGCGGTTGAAATCAATCGCTGGGAATACGCGTTTTTCAGCAATCTTACGGTTAAGGTGCAGTTCCATGTTACCTGTACCTTTGAATTCTTCGTAGATAACTTCATCCATCTTAGAACCAGTATCAACCAGTGCTGTTGCGATGATCGTTAAGCTACCGCCTTCTTCTACGTTACGTGCCGCACCGAAGAAACGCTTTGGACGATGTAGAGCATTCGCATCAACACCACCAGTAAGAACTTTACCTGATGAAGGAATCACAGTGTTGTAAGCACGAGCTAGACGAGTAATAGAATCCAGTAGGATAACTACATCTTTCTTGTGTTCAACAAGGCGCTTCGCTTTCTCGATAACCATTTCTGCAACTTGTACGTGGCGAGATGCTGGCTCATCGAATGTTGAAGCAACTACTTCGCCTTTAACTAGACGCTGCATTTCTGTTACTTCTTCTGGACGCTCATCGATAAGTAGAACCATTAGTTCACACTCAGGATGGTTACGTGCAATGCTTTGAGCAATGTTTTGCAGAAGCATTGTCTTACCCGCTTTAGGCGGAGCAACAATCAGACCACGCTGACCTTTACCAATTGGAGATGCAAGGTCAAGAATACGAGCCGTAATATCTTCAGTCGCACCATTACCCGCTTCCATCACCATACGTTCGTTAGCGTGAAGAGGAGTAAGGTTTTCGAAAAGAATCTTGTTACGTGCGTTGTCTGGCTTGTCGTAGTTAACCGTGTTTACTTTAAGCAGTGCAAAGTAACGCTCACCGTCTTTAGGTGGACGGATTTTACCGCCAATAGAGTCACCTGTACGTAGGTTAAAACGACGAATTTGGCTTGGTGATACGTAGATATCATCTGGGCCAGCCAGGTATGAACTGTCGGCGCTACGTAGGAAACCAAAACCGTCTTGAAGAATTTCTAGAACACCATCACCAAAGATGTCTTCACCACTTTTTGCATGCGCTTTAAGGATGGAGAAGATAATGTCTTGTTTTCTTAGGCGAGCTTGATTTTCAAGACCTAAGCTTTCGCTAAGTTTAACAAGCTCAGACACAGGTCTGTTCTTCAGTTCAGTAAGATTCATAGTGGTGGAAGTTTGTTTAGTCAAAATAGGATCTGTTTTCTTAAGTTAAGAAGGATTTGGTCACAGGATCGACCAAGAAGAGAAATTCGTTCAATTAACGTGCGATAAATTAGCACTAAAACTAAGACTAGTCCATAGCTTAGAAAAAACAAAACCGCGCATTTGTTAACTGCACGGTTTCTTTTCAAATGCTGACCTGATTAAAGGTTAGCGTCTAAGAACTCTTTAAGTTGAGTTTTAGATAATGCACCAACTTTAGTCGCTGCTACGCCGCCATCTTTGAAAAGAAGTAGCGTTGGAATACCGCGAATACCAAACTTTGGTGGAGTACCAGCATTTTGGTCGATATTTAATTTACCGATTGTGAGCTTGCCTTCGTACTCGTCTGCGATTTCATCAAGAATCGGCGCAATCATTTTACATGGACCACACCATTCTGCCCAAAAATCAACAAGAACAGGGCCTGCAGCATTGATTACATCGTTATCAAAACCGTCATCAGTTAGCTGCAAAATCTTATCACTCATCTTCCACTCCAATGTATTTTTTAGAACTGGTTGGATGATAACCAGTAAATAGATGCCCTATTGGAATGTATTTACTTTCGTATTGCAAGCTTAAGCTGATATTCTATAGCAATGAAAAAGACGCATATCACAGAGCAAAAGTTCGCCGACTTGGATTTACTTCCGCAAGTCATTGAAGGATTGGAGAAAAAAGGGTTCGATTATTGTACCCCTATCCAAGCCTTGGCGCTCCCGGTACTGCTCACCGGCCAAGACATTGCAGGCCAGGCCCAAACGGGTACTGGTAAAACGCTTGCGTTTCTTACTGCTACTTTTAACCACCTGCTAAAAACATCTGAGCATGAAGGGCGTAAGCCTAACCAGCCACGTGCGATTATTATGGCACCAACGCGTGAACTCGCGATTCAGATCTACAACGATGCTGACTCTCTGGTTGAAAGCACAGGTATCAAGGCAGCACTTGCTTACGGTGGCGAAAGCTACGACAAGCAACTAGGTAAAATCGAAGAAGGCGCAGATATCTTAATTGGTACGACTGGCCGCATCATCGATTTCTACAAGCAGAAGGTATTTAACCTTAACCACATTCAAGCTGTTGTTCTTGACGAAGCTGATCGCATGTTCGATCTTGGTTTCATCAAAGACATCCGCTTCTTGTTCCGCCGTATGCCTGAGCCAAAAGATCGCCTGAACATGCTGTTCTCTGCGACATTGTCTTACCGCGTACAAGAGCTAGCGTTCGAACACATGCACAACCCTGAGCATGTTGTTGTTGAGCCAGAGCGTAAAACAGGTCACCGCATTCAGGAAGAACTGTTCTACCCATCAAACGAACACAAAATGGCACTGCTGCAGACTCTAGTTGAAGAAGAGTGGCCAGAGCGCGCTATCATCTTCGCTAACACTAAGCACAAATGTGAGTCTGTTTGGGGTCACCTAGCTGCAGATGGTCACCGTGTTGGCCTGCTAACTGGCGATGTTCCTCAGAAGAAACGTGAAAAGATTCTTGAGCAATTCACTAAAGGTGATGTTGACCTGCTTGTCGCAACCGACGTTGCAGCACGTGGTCTACACATTCCTCAAGTAACACACGTATTCAACTTCGACCTACCTGATGACTGTGAAGATTACGTTCACCGTATCGGCCGTACAGGTCGTGCTGGTGCAAGTGGTCACTCGATCAGCTTTGCTTGTGAAGATTACGCAATCAACTTGCCACCAATCGAAGAATACATTGAGCACGCGATCCCTGTGTCTGACTACGATGCTTCTGCACTGCTAGAAGATCTACCAGCACCATTGCGCTTACGTACACGTAACCCGCAACAACGCCGCTCAAACAACAATGGCCCACGCAACGGGAACCGTAAACCAAACCAGAACCGTCGCCCACGCCAACCGCGTCATAACAAGGAAGCTTAGTCGCTTATGAGTCAAACAGTGTCACCCCCGCTTTACGCTGCAATCGACCTCGGGTCGAACAGTTTTCATATGCTCGTTGTGCGTCATATCGATGGCAGCGTACAAACCATGGCTAAAATTAAGCGCAAAGTGCGTTTAGCTGCAGGCTTAGATGAAAATAATGCGCTTAGTACAGAAGCCATGCAGCGCGGTTGGGACTGTTTGAGTCTCTTTGCAGAGCGACTTCAAGATATTCCGAAAGAAAATATCCGCATTGTCGGTACAGCGACCCTACGTACTGCTATCAATGTGGATATATTTCTAGAGAAAGCGAACCAGATCCTTGGTTACGACATCAATGTTATCTCCGGAGAAGAAGAAGCTGCGACTATCTATAAAGGCGTAGCACACACTTCTGGTGGCAGCGGCCGCCGACTGGTTGTTGATATTGGTGGCGCAAGCACCGAGATGATCATTGGTGAAGGCTTCTCAGCGAAAGCACTAACCAGCCTAAAGATGGGCTGTGTTACTTGGCTTGAGCGCCACTTTAAAAACCGCCAATTAACCGCTACCAACTTTAACAACGCCATTGAAGCGGCGAAGTCGACGTTGGCTCCTATCCTAGATAGCTACACTGATATCGGATGGGATGTGTGTGTGGGCGCCAGCGGTACCGTTCAAGCACTGCAAGAGATCATGTTGGCGCAAGGCATGGATGAAGTGATTACTCATGCCAAACTTAAGCGTCTACAGAAACAAGCGATGATTACTGAGCGCTTGGAAGAGCTAGAAATCGAAGGACTTACCCTTGAACGCGCATTAGTGTTCCCGAGTGGCCTTTCCATTCTTATTGCTATTTTTGAGTTGCTTGAAATAGATTCAATGACACTCGCAGGCGGCGCACTCCGTGAAGGCCTAGCCTACGAGATGGTTGATGAGCTTCGCCAAGAAGATATCCGAGCGCGTACCATTAAGAGTGTTCAATCACGCTACCAAATGGACGTAAGCTACGGTGAACAAGTTGCTGTAGTCGCACAAACGCTGCTAGACCAAGCGGGCGCCGAAGCGTGGGTTTCAGAACCTCAAGCTGGTGTGCTATTGCAAACGGCAGCTAAGCTTCACGAGATTGGTTTAACCATCGATTTCAAAAAAGGCGGTGAGCACAGCGCTTATCTGCTGCAAAACTTAGACCTACCTGGCTTTACTCGAGCGCAAAAGCACTACTTGGGTGAGTTAACTCGTCGCTACCGTGAACAGTTAACCTCATTACCAGAGCAACACGCTATCTCAGGCACCAGCAGCAAGCGTATTTTACGTATTCTGCGTTTGGCTATTTTGTTAACTCACCGTCGTAACCCAGCGCTAGAGCCTGAGTTCAAACTGACGACGAATGACAACAATCTAACCCTAACGCTTTCTAAGCAATGGTTAGCTGACAATCCGCTGACCGCTGCAGAGCTAGAGCTCGAGTCGAATAGACAAACCGATATTGGCTGGCCATTGAATATTAAATGCCTCTGATATTAGTATCTGACGCTAGAAATTAAAAAAGCCCAAGTTAGTAGACTAACTTGAGCTTTTTCTTATCGCTGCATTAATGCTTTGTGTTACAAATCTCAAACTTAAGCGTTCACGCCTGTCGCTTTAAAGTCAGGGTTCACTGCGGTTAGCTTTCTAACAATGTAGTTAAGAAGCACACCGTACATAGGCACGAACAAGCCTAGGCTGATGATAAGTTTGAATCCGTAATCGACTAAGGCAATCTCAGTCCAATGCTCGGCCATGAATGGATCTGGGCTTTGGTAGAAAGCAATCGCAAAGAAAGCGATGGTATCAATAGCATTACCGAATAACGTTGAACACGTTGGGGCAACCCACCACTGTTTAAGCTGACGTAGGCGGTTGAAAACATGCACATCCAAGATCTGACCCAGTAAATAAGCCATGAAGCTCGCCGCGGCGATACGTGCAACAAACAAGTTGAACTCACCTAGTTGGCTAAAGCCTTGGAATGAACCTTCAAAGAACACCACTGACAAGAAATAAGAAACGGCCAGCGCTGGTAGCATCACTAAGAAAATGATTTTACGGGCAAGCTGCGCGCCAAAAATGCGTACGGTCAGATCGGTCGCTAGGAAGATAAACGGGAAAGTGAAAGCACCCCAAGTGGTGTGCATACCGAAGACGGTAAAAGGTAGCTGAACCAGATAGTTGCTTGACGCAATAATCACCAAATGGAACAAAACTAATAGTGCTAAGGCTTTGCGCTGTTGCGCAGGGGTAAAGTTACTCATGCTGTACCTTTTTAGTTTGGTTTGGGGGTGAGGGAACCCAAATCGAGTCATTTCTTCGAATAATCCAAGAAAGCTCTTACCAATAACGTGAATTAAAAAATGTATCTAAAAATTGCTCTGCTGAGCGGCGGGCGATTATACATTAATCAATATTGGCTGCAACGGTGAGAACAAACGCAAACGTTTATTCTCACTTTTATTGGTGAATAGCGCTAGAAGCTGTGTTTTAGAAGAGATGCCAAAAGTTAAAAACCGCGCTTGAAAAGCGTCGCGAGATAATCAAACTCTTCTCGGCTTTCTTCAGCATTTAACGACTCAAACCAAATTGATTCACTGTAATGCTCAGACTTTAAGAACATTCGACAATCTTCAAAATCAATCAACCAAGAATGCATATCGGCGTCCCATTGCTTTTCAACAACAGACGCTGACAGCAACGCCACCAGCTTTTCACCTAGCACTTCGTAAGAATCAAAATCAAAACTTGGAGACGTAATCAATAAACGCCCTTCCTCAGCTAAATACTCTCTTAAGCCAAATTCTGTTTGTGTTGTCATGTCCCTATCAACCTTATTCTTTTTCTATTAGTTAGACGTTTCTTGCAAACTAACCGTGTGTGGTGATGTGTTCTTGAATCAAATCTAAGAATGGGTCTGCGTACTTATCGAGTTTACGTTGACCGACACCGTTGACTGCCAGCATTTCTCCGTATGAAGTAGGTAGTATTTCAGCCATATCAATCAAGGTCGCGTCGCTGAATACCACATATGGTGGCAAGCCATCTTCATCAGCAATCGACTTACGCAGCTTACGCAGTTTCGCAAACAGCTTCTTATCGTAATTCTTGCTGCTTAACTTATCGGACTTAGCATTACGCACCGCTGTATCTAAACGAGGAACAGCCAATTCCAAAGACATCTCACCGCGCAGCAGCGGGCGGGCTTCTTCTGTTAGCTGTAATGTCGAGTTACGAGTGATGTTCTGGAACAGCAAGCCTTTGTGGATTAACTGACGGAAGATACTGATCCAGTAATCGTGGCTATGGTCGCGGCCAATACCGTAGGTAGACAGCTTATCGTGACCATTATCGCGGACACGAATATTCTGCATACCACGCATCACTTCGACTACGTAGCCCATACCAAACGACTGATTGACACGGTACACACAAGACAACGCCTTCTGCGCTTCTTTAGTCGCATCAAAATGCTTAGGTGGATCGAGGCAGATATCGCAGTTGCCACATTGCTTCTCGCGATATTCGCCAAAATAGTTAAGCAGAACCTGACGACGACACGTTTGCGCTTCAGCAAAGGCACTCATCGCATTCAGCTTGTGCATCTCAACTTGTTTCTGTGGGCCTTCTTCTTTCTCATCCAGCATACGACGCAGCCAACCCATATCAGCCGGGTCAAACAACATCATCGCTTCAGCAGGCAAACCATCACGACCTGCACGGCCTGTCTCTTGATAGTAAGACTCGATATTACGTGGGATATCAAAGTGCACCACGAAACGTACGTTGGGTTTGTTGATGCCCATACCGAAAGCCACAGTCGCGACCACGATCTGAATATCATCGCGTTGGAAGGCTTCTTGAACGTAAGCACGCTCATCGGTGTCCATACCAGCGTGATAACCCGCGGCGCGAATACCGTTATTGCACAGCTTCTCGGTCACCATCTCCACTTTCTTACGGCTACCACAGTAGATGATGCCGCAATTGCCCTTTTGTGTTTCTAGGTAGCGAACCACCTGTGACACGGGTTTGTGCTTCTCAACCAAGTTGTAGCGAATATTAGGGCGATCAAAGCTGCCTAAGTAAGTATGCGGGTCCAGGAGCTGTAGGCGCGAGATAATATCTTTACGCGTCGCATCATCAGCGGTTGCTGTGAGCGCCATGTAAGGCACATGCGGAAAGTACTGTTTAAGCTGGCCTAATGATGCGTATTCAGGGCGGAAGTCGTGACCCCATTGAGAGATACAGTGCGCTTCATCGACTGCAATCATTGAAAGCGGTAAACCCTGAAGACGCTCGATAAAGTCACGCATCAACACGCGCTCTGGCGACACATACACCATTTTCAGCTGACCTGAGTTCATGCGATTGAACACATTCAGCAATTGGTCACGTGGCATTGAAGAGTTAATACACTCAGCAGCAACACCATTGGCCTTCAGTTGATCGACTTGGTCTTTCATCAACGAGATCAGCGGCGAGATAACCAGAGTCAGCCCTTCACGAACCAAAGCAGGGATTTGGTAACACAGAGATTTACCACCACCGGTTGGCATAATCACCAAGCTGTCTTTGCCTTCAACGGCCAAATCAATGACCTCTTGCTGACCATCGCGAAAGCTTTGATAGCCAAACACATCTTGTAAGATGGTTTGCGCATCATTCGCGGGAGTTGGTATTTGCTCAGCAATCAGAGTGGCGGTCATTGTGGTTCCTAATCGAGGTATGAAATCAGCAAGCATCTTCGGCAAGCAAGTCGCACATTGTAGAGGGGAACGCTGGCGAATTAAACCGCAAATTGTTAGGTGAAAAGGGTTATCGCTCCTATACTGACCAACTCTCTTATAAATCTTATTAATAAGCACTCAGTGCTAGAGAAAGATGCATGACACAGGAAGAACAACAACGTACGCGCCAAGGAGTTTTGCTTGCCGTCGGCGCCTACACAATGTGGGGTATCGCCCCTATATATTTCAAATCTTTAAGTGACGTTTCCCCGTTAGAGATCCTCAGCCACCGTGTAGTATGGTCTTTTTTCCTACTCGCTTTCTTACTACACATTGGCCGCAGCTGGCGTAAAGTCCGCGATACCCTGACCTCAAAACCAAAAATGCTCTATTTGGTAGCGACGTCTATTTTGGTGGGTGCTAACTGGCTGATCTTTATCTGGGCGGTGAACTCCAATCACATGCTCGATGCCAGTTTGGGGTATTACATCAACCCGCTGATTAACGTGCTACTTGGGATGCTCTTCCTTGGCGAACGCTTACGTAAGCTGCAATGGTTTGCTGTGGCTCTGGCTGCGATTGGCGTATTAATCCAATTAATTGCCTTCGGCTCAGTGCCTATCGTCGCCATTGCCCTAGCCTTTAGCTTTGGTTTTTATGGCTTGCTGCGTAAGAAAGTCAGCTTAGAAGCGCAAACGGGTTTGTTCATTGAAACTCTGGTGATGCTGCCTCTCGCCGCAACCTACTTACTGTTTATTGCCGATAGCCCGACCTCAAACTTATCGATGAACCCGATGCAACTCAACCTGTTACTGGTTGCTGCCGGTGTGATCACCACGGTTCCATTGCTGTGTTTTACTGGCGCTGCAACTCGCTTGAAGCTATCGACACTCGGTTTTTTCCAGTACATAGGTCCAAGCTTGATGTTCTTACTGGCGGTTCTGATTTACGGTGAAGCCTTTACCTCAGATAAAGCAATCACCTTTGCTTTCATATGGGGGGCACTGGTTATTTTCAGCTTTGATGGCCTGCGTAACAACAAGAAGAACAAACGCGCGAAACAGTGATATTGATCGTTTTTTACAAGACAATCCCTTAATACGCAGATAAGCTTGGTTGAATTGATGACTATTTGACCAAGCTTTTTTGTACCATGGATAAAGTCCACTACTACTCTACCCCAACAGAAGATATCAGCCTGATCCAAGCTCAATACCAAGAGTTTGCCTTTCAACGCCACTATCATTTGGACTTTCACATCGGCTTAATTACCCAAGGGCAGCAAAAGTTCGCCTACAAAGGGGCGAGCCACCATGTCGGTGCAGGCCAAGTGGTTATCATGCCACCTGATGAGCTGCATGATGGGCACTCCAAACTCGATTCAGGTTATCAAGTCAGTGTGTTTGCAGTTTCTCCTCAATGGTTTCAAGATCTTGCCGATCCCAAGCAAAATGGTCACACATTAGGCTTTTCTGAGTTGATCCTCTCCGATCAAGCTGCGTTTTTACAATTACGCAACTTACACGGCCTGTTAATCAATCAAAGCATCAGCCAGCTCGCTCAAGATTGCTTACCTTTCGAAGGGTTCTCGACGATTGTCGATCGTTATGCGAAATTTGGATCGAAGAGTGACATCAAACTGGGTAATCAATCGATTGATACGCTAAAAGACTACTTGATGGCGAACTTGGATCAACCAGTGCGATTAGAACAATTGTCTGAGTTGTGTGGTTTAAACACGACTCAATTCCAACGCCATTTTAAAAACAGAATGGGCATTACGCCTTATGCATGGCTGAGCCGTTTACGTATGGAACAGAGCATGCGTCTGATTAAGTCTGGGATATGTGGTACCAAGGTCGCGCACCAAGTAGGCTTCTATGATCAAGCACACTTCTCTAAGGCTTTCAAAACCACGTTCGGCGTACCACCCTCACAAATCAACTAAGTGTTGATAATTTACAATTGCTCGATTTCAAATCGCGGTAAGCTACGCTCAATACGATTACTTATTTAATAATAGCGGCAACGTTATTGAGAACTGACATGAACGAAGTCACCATACTGATCACCCTCGCCTCTATCCATTTCATCGCTTTGATGAGCCCCGGCCCTGACTTTGCGTTAGTCGTGCAAAATGCGACACGCCATGGCAGACAAACAGGCTTGTACATTGCGCTTGGTTTATCTTGCGGGATCTTACTGCATTCGTTGCTCAGCCTGACGGGAATCAGTTACCTAGTCCACCAGCAACCAACCCTATTTGCCATTATCCAGTTGGCTGGCGGTAGCTACTTGCTGTACTTAGGCTACGGTGCACTTAAAGCAACCTGGCAAATCATTCAGAACCACGACGATGACGACGATACCGTCAATGCCAAAGATCTGATTCTGACCAACAAGCGTCAGGCATTTTCGAAAGGGTTTGCGACCAATATTCTCAACCCAAAAGCTTTGGTGTTCTTTATTAGCTTGATGTCGAGCTTAGTGCCTGCCGACATGTCTCTATCAGGTAAAGGCTTTGCGCTTATTATCTTGTTTGGTCTGTCTCTGTTTTGGTTTTCACTACTGGCGTGGATGCTTTCGACTAAGGCTCTACAGAAGAAACTTAGCGAAGCAACGGTATACATCGATGGCTTATGTGGCGTGGTATTCAGCCTGATTGGCGCGAGTATTCTTTGGCAGTCGCTGTCCGGTTTAATCGCTTAAATTCGAATCAAGATTACAATTCGTTAACAACGCACTGGCTATCTAATCTTTCCGCTGCCAATCTAGCTCTGCATATTAAAAGGAGAAGATCATGCAGTGGAAAACAAAACTAACAACCCTCGCCACTTCTACCCTACTTTTTGCCTCTCACGTCAGTTGGGCAAATCAAGCTGCCGATTCCGTCGCACCCGAACAAAGTAGTGGTTTAGAAACCAAACAACTCGTTAAAGCCAACGATTGGATGGTCACCGCAGCCAACCCTCTTGCAACACAAGCCGGTGCTGATGTACTTGCCCGTGGTGGTAACGCAATTGACGCCATGGTTGCCGTGCAGCTTATGCTTGGCTTAGTGGAACCTCAGTCATCAGGTATTGGTGGCGGCGCGTTCCTTGTCTATTTTGATGGCAAAGACAAACAGCTCAAGACCTACGATGGCCGTGAAACTGCGCCACTTGATGCCACCCCACGTCTATTCCAAGACGAAAACGGACAACCGCTTAAATTCTATGATGCCGTGGTTGGCGGTCGTTCTGTTGCCACGCCGGGCACGGTGCAATTGCTGTGGGACACTCACCAGAAATACGGCAAGCTCGAATGGGCATCACTGATTAAACCTATCGCTCAGTTAGCTGAAGAAGGTTTTACTATCAGCCCACGTTTAGCCACCTTGATCGAAAACGACCAAGAACGTCTGAGCCGCTTTGCGACAACTAAAGCCTACTTCTTCAATGCCGATGGCAGCCCGAAAGCCGCTGGCACGCAACTTAAGAACCCTGAATACGCGGCAACGTTACACGCTATCTCGAAGGATGGTGCTAAAGCTTTCTACCAAGGTGAGATTTCTGCCGACATCATTAACACAGTACAAACAGCGAAAGGTAACCCGGGCGTATTGGCACAGAAAGATTTCGACGCCTATTCGATCAAGCAGCGCGAACCGGTTTGTTCTGCTTATGAAAGCTACGATATTTGCGGAATGGGGCCACCAAGTTCAGGTGCGTTAACGGTTGGACAAATCCTTGCAATGACTGAGCAGTTTGACCTCAAATCATGGGGGCCAAACGACGCAAAATCTTGGCAAGTGTTAGCAGACGCTTCTCGCTTAGCCTTTGCAGACCGTGGTATGTACATGGCAGACCAAGATTATGTGCCTATGCCAACCCAAGGGTTAGTGAATACTGACTATTTGCAGGAGCGTGCTCAGTTAATTACCGCAGGTAAGGCATTAGACAGCGCACCTTCAGGCACCCCACCGTGGGATCATGCGATGCAGAGAAGCCAAGATGTTTCTATTGAGTTGCCGTCCACCAGCCACTTCAACATTGTCGATAGTGATGGCAATGTCGTATCGATGACTACCACTATTGAGAATGCCTTTGGCTCACGTTTGATGGTTAGAGGTTTCCTACTCAATAACGAACTAACCGACTTCTCATTCAAGACTCATAACGATGGCAAACCTATCGCGAACCGACTTGAACCGGGTAAGCGCCCACGTTCTTCAATGGCACCGACCATCATCATGCAAGACGATAAACCTTACATGGCAATTGGCTCTCCGGGAGGCAGCCGTATCATCGGTTATGTGGCACAAGCGATCATTGCTCACACCCAATGGGACATGGATATCCAACAAGCGATCAACCAACCACACTTCCTAAATCGCTTCGGTACCTTAGATTTGGAAAAAGGAACATCAGCGGAAAACTTCAAACCTGAGCTAGAAAAGATGGGATTTGAGGTCAACGTTCGCGATCTTAACTCGGGTTTACACGCTATTCGCATCACAAAAGATGGTCTAGAAGGTGCTGCAGACCCTCGCCGTGAAGGTGCAGCTATTGGCCAATAGGGAATAATCCTCCCTTTTTACTCGCAGCCTTGTGCGAGATCTCTCACAAGGCAGTGAGTAAATATCGATATTTGATGACGAAATTAGTCACCCACAAACCGTAACCGATTGAAATTAAACAATACGTACATTTATCATTCAAATAATTATATAGAAATTCGCTTATGCACCATTGCTGATAAATAAGGAATCGGTAATATGAATGGTGTCGGAAGGATGCTGACACGGAACAGGAAACGCCAAGGACTTGGTTATCTTCAGGATGAAGATTCGATTACTCAGGATGAATAATCGGCATGGATAGCGAAATGGACATTGAATGGACGCAATAGTAACTAGGATGGTTGCTACTAAGGAAAGACGATGGACACCTCTGGACGAGGAAAGGACTGAACATCAGGATGATGTAAAGGACACCGCTCAAGGAACAAGTGACGCGCGCTAACGAGGATTGTTGGCAGATCAGGATAAGATCAAGGACACCGCTAGGAAGGCGACGAAAGGAATACGCTGAAGGATAACAGCACACTATCATGGATTTGATGCATGGAGCACACTTAGTAGCCGGATTGCTGCGAGTAAGACTATAGACCCCGATGAGCGCAAGCTCTCGGGGTTTTTCTTTATCTGTCGTTTCACTTATTCCTCTCTCAAACAAATAAATCAAAGACCTTTAATTACAATTCTGACATTTAAAGCATTCACTTCTTAACCACTTCCGAGTAACGTAAGTCTTACTAGGCTCAACTAGTTTCATAACCATAATTAAACTAAGGACAAATTCATGTCACACGTTACCTTCAAAGGCGCTGCTGTACCACTAACAGGCACATTCCCACAAACTGGCGAACAAGCACCAAGCTTTGCACTGACTGCAGGCGACCTTTCTGAACTGACTCTTGCTTATCTTGAAGGCAAGAAAGTGGTTCTAAACATCTTCCCAAGTATCGACACAGCAACTTGTGCAACGAGCGTACGTACGTTCAACGCAAAAGCAGCAGAACTTGAGAACACGGTTGTGGTTTGTATTTCTGCTGACCTACCATTTGCTGCAGGTCGCTTCTGCGAACTAGAAGGCATTGAAGGCGTTCAACACGCTTCAACTTTCCGTTCTCCTACATTCGCATCAGACTACGGCGTAGCGATTGCTGAAGGTCCACTAGCAAGCCTAACAACACGTGCAGTTGTCGTTGTTGATGAAAAGGGTGTGGTAACACACAGTGAGTTGGTTGCAGAGATCACTGAAGAACCAAACTACGAAGCGGCACTTGCAGCACTGTAAGTCTCCTTTCTAGGCAGGAATGCCTTAAGCTCGGAACCTGCCTATTTAGACTGGTTTCGAGCAATAAAAAAGAGCAGCCATTGGCTGCTCTTTCTGTTTTTAATGCGGATTACTTTTGAATGCTGAACGGTTTTTAAAGACCAAACTGCTTTTTAGATATTAAAGTAATAGATTAAAGCTGCTCTAAACGCGCGTAAGCCGTTACTAACCACTTAATCCCTTCACCATTAAACGCCACTTGAACTCGGCTTTGTGGGCCACTTCCTTCGAAGTTGATGATGGTGCCTTCACCAAACTTAGGGTGCTTCACGCGAGAGCCCAAGCTAAAGCCTGTTTCATTGAAGTTCTCTTTCACAGCGGTTTGGCTAAAGCGACCACTGCTTGCAGGGCGGCTGACTTGCGCTTTCATACGCACTTCATCCAGACAGGTTTCTGGCAGCTCACGAATAAAACGTGATGGCTTATGATATTTGTCCTGACCGTACAGACGACGCATCTCAGCATAAGTGATGTAAAGCTTCTCCATCGCACGGGTCATGCCTACGTAACACAGGCGACGCTCTTCTTCTAAACGCCCCGCTTCTTCGGCCGACATCTGGCTTGGGAACATGCCTTCTTCGACACCCACCATGAACACCATTGGAAACTCTAGGCCTTTAGCACTGTGCAAAGTCATTAACTGAACCGCATCGTCAAACTCATCGGCCTGACCTTCACCCGCTTCCAAAGCTGCGTGAGTTAAGAACGCCGTCAGCATGCTCATCTCATCCGCTTCTTCCGGCTTTTCAAACTGGCGCGTTGCCGTTACCAATTCTTCCAAGTTCTCGATACGTGCCTTCGACTTCTCACCCTTCTCTTGCTCGTACATAGCAAACAGACCCGACGATTTAATCACGTGGTCGGTTTGTTCATGCAGGCTAAGTTCCAACGTGTCATCTTCAAGCGCATTAATCAGCTCGATAAAACGACTTAATGCGCCCGCAGCACGACCGGGTAGCACTTGCTCTTCTATCAAAGCAACACTGGCTTCCCACATGGTTGCACCACGATCACGAGCAGCAAGACGAATCGTTTCTAACGTTTTATCACCCAAGCCACGCGTTGGCGTATTAACCACACGTTCAAACGCGGCATCATTATTGCGGTTGCTCATGAGGCGCATGTAGCTCAAGGCGTCTCTGATTTCTTGACGCTCGAAGAATCGCATGCCACCGTAGATTCGGTAAGGCAGGCCACCTTGGATAAGCGCTTCTTCAAGCACACGAGATTGGGCGTTATTACGATAAAGCATCGCGGTATCTTCTAACGCACCGCCTTTCTCTTGCCACTCTTTGATTTTGCTGACCGTGAAACGCGCTTCATCTAACTCGTTATAAGCTGAGTAAACTGAGATTGGCTCGCCATCGTTGCCATCGGTCCACAGCTCTTTACCCATACGTTCGGTGTTGTTCGAGATAAGCTCGTTCGACGCCTGCAGAATGGTTTTAGTTGAACGGTAGTTTTGTTCAAGTCGAACCGTCGAAGCTCCTGGGAATTCATCCAAGAACTTCTGAATATTTTCGATCTTCGCACCACGCCAACCATAGATAGATTGGTCATCATCACCTACGATCATCACGCGACAATCTGGGCCAGCCATCATCCGAAGCCAAGCGTATTGGATGTTGTTGGTATCTTGGAATTCATCGACAAGGATATGCTTAAAGCGTGCTTGGTAATGCTCTCGAATGTGTTTCTTATCGCGTAATAGTTCATGCGATCTCAGCAAGATTTCCGCAAAGTCGACCAAACCAGCACGGTCACATGCTTCTTGGTAAGCAGAATAGATCTTTAACCACGTTTGAGTTATTGGATCATGGTAGGCGTCAATGTGACTTGGGCGTAACCCCTCGTCTTTCTTGCCATTGATCCACCAAGAAGCTTGCTTAGCAGGCCACTGCTTTTCATCAAGGTTTTGCGCCTTGATTAAGCGGCGTAGCAAACGAATCTGATCATCAGAATCAATGATCTGGAAATCTTCTGGCAGTTTTGCATCTAGGTAGTGAGCACGAAGGATGCGGTGACAAATACCGTGGAAGGTGCCGTTCCACATGCCTGACGAACTACCCATCATCAACTCTTCAATACGACCACGCATCTCTGCTGCCGCTTTGTTGGTGAAGGTAACCGACATAATAGAGAACGGCGATGCTTGCTCTACGCTTTGCAGCCAAGCGATACGATGCACCAACACTCGCGTTTTACCACTGCCTGCACCTGCCAGAATAAGTAGGTTTTCTAAAGGTGCCGCGACCGCCTCACGTTGTTTATCGTTTAGGCCATCGAGTAAAAGCGAAGGATCTATCATTGGATATGCTCACTACTGGGTATTTATACATAAAAGTTGATTATAACCTAAACACTAGGCTGCGTTTAGGATAATAAGAAGAAAAAACAATCAAAAATTAACATCATTAATTCAATAACTTAAGAGATGAAACATCATTAATATTGATAATTTTTATAATACCGTGAAATTATTTCCCGGTTGTTCCTATCCTTTTTAGTAAGCAAGTTAACAATCCATTAACCTGCGATATAAAATACTATTAAGTCCTAGAGGGAATGACTATGAAAAATTCTAATCTTGCTGTTACAGCTGCAATCACAAGTGTACTAGCGTTCGGCGGTGCAGTTCTTACATCAGCACCTGCGGAAGCAGCAGCAAAAGAAAAATGCTACGGCGTGGCAAAAGCTGGCCAAAATGATTGTGCAACCAAAACAAGCTCATGTGCGGGTACAGCAAAAGAAGACAACCAATCCGATGCGTTCGTAGTCGTACCTAAAGGGCTATGTGGCAAATTATCAGGTGGTAACACTCAATCATCATAATTGAGCTGCTTAGTATGGTGAGCTGACATTCAGCTCACCTCCACTTCTTGTTAGGAGAATCGTTGTGACTCAAACTCTTCACCCCTACGCAGGGGTTGGCCTTAGAACACCGCACTTGGACTTCTTTAGCCAAAATCCAGCCTTAGTAAGTTGGTTAGAAGTTCACAGCGAGAACTACTTCTTAGCTCAATCACCGCAACGACAACAACTCAGAGAAATTCGTCACGCACACAACATCAGTTGTCACGGTGTTGGGTTGTCGCTAGGTTCTGTTGAGCGCATCAATCAACATCATCTTGTGCAATTAAAAGAGCTCATTGATGATATCGAACCCTTCTTGGTTTCTGATCATCTCAGTTGGAGTCAGACAGGTGGTCATTACTTCAATGACTTGCTACCGCTGCCTTACACAGAAGAAGCATTGGAAGTCTTCTGTCGTAATGTCATCGAGGTTCAAGACAGCTTGCAACGCCCGATGTTGATTGAGAACCCATCGAGCTACCTATCCTTCAAGCATTCTACTATTCCTGAGTGGGAGTTTTTGGCTGAGGTACAAAAGCGTACTGAGTGTCGCCTACTGCTCGATTTCAATAATATTTTCGTCTCATCTTTTAATCATGGCTTTAGTTGTGAAGAGTACTTAAACGGAATACCAGCAGACAAAGTTGAAGAGATTCACTTGGCAGGTTTTACCAAAAAGAAGCTTGAACAAGGTGAGATCTGGATAGACACACACAGTAAACCTGTCTGTGACGAAGTGTGGAAACTCTACACTGACTGGGTTGCACAACATGGTTTGCGCCATACCTTGATTGAGTGGGATCTCGATATCCCAGAGCCACAAGTTTTATTGGCTGAAGCAACCAAAGCCAGTGATATCTTGTATCAACACGACAAGTTCAACCAAAGGAGTCGCGCCTCATGAGCCACTCCCTAGCAGAGGTTCAATTGGAGTTTGCTAACGCCCTACGCTATCAAAACAATAGTGAGTACTGCGACATAGTGAGCGACCATTTTACCGATGAACAACGCATCCAGATTTACCGTAATAACTTTGTGATCAGCTTGAGCGAAGTTCTGGCAGCAACCTACCCACTCACTGAAATGTTGGTTGGTGAAGAGTGCTTCCAACAGATGGCTCGTCAACATGTCTTACATTATCCATCGACCTCTGGTGATGTCAGTGGTTACGGTGAACACTTTGAACAGACTATCCAAGCCTTTCCTGCCGTTATTGAGGCTGCACCTTATCTCGGTGAAGTGGCTTTGTATGAATGGCAGAAAGATAGCTTGGTAAGGTTTTCGTCACAAGCACATGTCGACCAGAGACATCTTTCTTGCCTTGCAGATGTACCACAAGAGCAACAAGGCGCTTTAGTCTTTCATCTCAAAGATTCAATAACACTGATTCATTCTAGTTACACGATTATCGCGCTTGAACACGCCATCTATCAGCAGCAACTTGATGGGCTAGACATCAACCAAGCTGAATTTGGGGTGTTAATCCGAGCTGAGAATTCACAGGTTGAGAGCCATAGTTTGAGTGAAGAGAGCCACCAACTCCTCACTGAATTGCAATCAGGTCGAACACTCTCAGCAATCGATCCTTTATTACTACAACATCTGAATACTGTTATGGCGCTAAACGTCATCTCAGGTTTTTCAATCAATGCCGAATTGGAGGCATAACATGGATAACAACACAGTCACGAACATGATGGCTCAATACGACAGTTTGATTGAGAAATCACAGGCACTTTTTGTTCCAGTGCTTCTACTATTTTGTCGCCTTTGGGTGGCGTGGGTATTCTTTAATTCTGGACTCACCAAGATAGCTACTTGGGATAGCACGCTTTACTTGTTTGAATTGGAATACCAAGTGCCACTGCTACCTTGGGAATTGGCTGCTTACATGGGCACTGCCGCTGAGTTAATTCTACCGATGTTTTTAGCGCTCGGTTTATTAACACGACCTATGGCTGCGGTGTTGTTCGTTTTCAATATCATTGCTGTCGTGTCTTACCCTGTATTGTGGGATCAAGGCTTCTACGATCATCAGCTTTGGGGGTTAATGATTCTTATCGTTGTCGTGTGGGGCGCAGGACCATTCTCACTTGATAGAGTTTTGAAAGCGCAGTTCAGGAATTAAAATAAGTTTTCACCTCTTTTGAACTGCTAAAGCTAAATGCTACAGCCCAAACGCAAGAAACCACTCAATTGAGTGGTTTCTTTTTTAACTGGGATAAGCTTACTTATTTAGAAAAGCTTGTAGCTCTTCAGCAGAGATGCCTTGCTCTGCAAGTTCTTTTGCCAATAGCTGAACCTGCTCACCCTTACGAGACTCTACCACACGCTGAAATTGGTAAATGATATCTCGCAAAGTATCGATTGGAACTTGTTTTGCCGCACTGCGAATACGCTCTTCACTTTGGTTGCCTAGCTCTTTAAGCAGTTTACCAAACATGACCTTTTCAGGTGCATCTTCCATTTGTTCTAAGACGCGCGCCATTTCGTAGGTTGTTAATGACATTACAGTATTTTCCGTTGGGGACTAACGTTTCAATGAGTGACAAATATACCATGTTTTAACGTTTCGAAAACCGCCATTTGTATATTTTGTCACCCTTGTAACTTATGCCTTAGCAAACGTCGTGTGCCAAGACTTACCCGCTTTGCTCGCAAGCACTAATAACGCAGGAACAATCAGGAACATTTGCAGAGCAATCATCACTTGCGACGTTAAATCAAGACGTTGCATGGTACCCACAAGAAGCCCTGAACCGCTCATTTGGAACAAGCCAAGCAGCGCAGCAGCTGTACCCGCACGGTCACCGAAAGGTTCTAGAGCTTTACCTGCCGCAGCACCAAGAATCCAAGCAAAGCCAACTGACGATAAGAAGATCGGTAGCATGAACGCGATTGGAGTAGCGTGCTCAGCAAGCACCAACATAATCACACCCGCTAAGCCCAGCGTCGAGATACCAACCACCAGTGCTTTATAGGTACCAAAACGGTCCATAAATTTAGGTGCAGTAAACGCAGCTGCAATGTTGATGGCCGCATTAACACCAAACCAGAAAGTAAACTCTTTCATGGTTAAGCCAAGGTTCTCCATCAACACAACCGGTGCTGAGGTTACATAAGCGAGGATCACTGCCATCGCCATCAAACATAGAGTTGCGTGGAATAGGAATGAAGGTGTTTTTAATACTGACCAGTAGCGCTCTAGTTTGAACACCGCTACCTTTTCCGTCACCGGGTTCGATTCTTTCATTTGGAAGAATAAGATAGTACCGACAACGACGGCAAAACCCGCCATAAAGCTGAAGTTCGAACGCCAGCCAAATTGATGAGTTAACCAAGCGCCAAGAATCGGTGCCAATGCAGGAATAAAGCAAATAGCACCATTAAGGTAGCTGATCATTCGGCCACTCTTCTCTGGACCAAATAGATCGCGAACCGTTGCAAAGGCAGCTACAGAAGTCGCACAAGCTCCTAAGCCTTGTAGCAGCCGAGCTATTAGCATCATATCAATCGATTGAGCTGCCCACGCCAAGCAAGCACTCAATGCATAGATACTAACACCTCCCAATGCAACGGTTCGACGTCCTAGCTTATCCGCCAAAGGGCCGGCAAATAGTTGGCCGACACCCATGGCAAATAAAAACCAAGTAATCGTATCTTGTGCTAGTGCATGTTCCACGTGAAACGCTGTCGAAATTTGTGGCAGAGCTGGCAGGTAGATATCAATAGCCAAAGGGCTAAAAAGAACCAGCATTGCCAATAAAGCAACCTGCAGTTTACTAGGGGTTGGAAGCGCGTTAGAAGGCACAAGATTCTCCGGATGAGTTAATTTAGGTGCATAATAACCAACTAAAGATATGAACAAAAATGGCATATAATCATTAGCATTATTCCAATAAGGAAACTCACATGAATATCGAGAAACTATCGCGCCTCGACCTCAATCTACTAGTTTGCTTGCAGGTGCTAATGGAAGAGCTGAGTGTTACACGCACTGCACATCGATTGTGCCTGAGCCAGTCAGCGGTGAGTAAATCATTGGCCAAACTTCGCGAACAATTTAATGACCCTCTTTTTACGCGAAGTGCACACGGCCTACGCCCGACACCAAAAGCAGTGTTCCTTAAGCCACGGTTGGAAACACTGATCAATCAACTTGATGTGCTCACCCAACCGGAGACATTCATTCCCAACAACAGTGACCACAGTTTTCACATTGCAGCGGTTGAAAGTGTCTACCCGTTGATTCTTCCTCACTTCTTGCCCGCGATTTTTCGCCAAGCACCGAAGGTAAATATCAACACTCACGCTTGGACGGAGCAAACCTTTAAGAAATTACAGCTTGGTGAACTCGATATCGGACTCACGGGTAAAGACATCGACATCAACGACGCGCGTTTAACCATGTTGCCGCCAGATGATATTTGCGAACAAGAGATCTACCGAGATGCACAGATGTGTGTATTGAGACGTAACCACCCTGCTCTGAGTGGTCAATGGGATCTGGAAACCTACCTTGCACAACGTCATGTACAAGTAAGGTGTGATGGAAACGATCGCTGGCTACTCGATTACAAACTAGCTGACCTTGGTCACCAACGTGATATTGCTATCTCTGTGCCCGACTTCAACAGTGCGGCAAGCCTGTGTACCTACACCGACTTTGTATTTACCGCACCAAGCCACTTCACCCATCTTGTCGCGAAGCAACTCGACTTAGTGGTTGTGCCTCTGCCAATGGAATTTCCACCAATGGCATACACCCTGTTTTGGCACCGTGATAGAGAAAACGACCCAGCCTTAACTTGGTTGCGAGATATCATCAAAGAAAAAACTCTGCACCTCAGATAAAAATGGCGTTCAGCGTTTGCAGCAAACGAACAAAAGCGCTAGCTTATTGACCTAATAAGTCCCCTCGCATTTATATCGACTGTGAGTGTTAACAAGGACCCTAACAATAAGGATAAACACAGATGCACAATATCACTGCGGAACGCGTTACTGCGGTTCGAGCTTGGCTTGAAGCAAACCACTTAGATGCTGTTATCATTCCACATGAAGACGAGTACCTAGGTGAATACGTTCCAGCTCACAACGAGCGACTTCACTGGCTAACCGGTTTCACTGGCTCTGCAGGTGCGGCTGTTATCACTCGCGAAAACGCGGCTATTTTTGTTGATGGTCGCTATACCGTCCAGGTTCGTAAACAAGTACCTGGTGAGCTATTTGAGTATCGCCATCTTATTGAAGAACCGGCTTTAGATTGGATCATCAATTCACTCGCACAAGGCAGTAAAGTTGCATTCGACCCACGCATGCATACGGCGGCTTGGTTGAAAGGCGCACAAGCTAAACTAGCTGATAAAGTAGAACTCACAACACTAGCGGCAAACCCGATTGATGAGCTTTGGTCTGATCGCCCTGAGCCTGTTGTATCTGATGTTCGCCTCATGGCAACCGACGCCGTTGGCCAATCAAGTGAAAGTAAGCGTGAAGAAATTGCAAGCCTACTAAAAGCCAAAGGCACTGATGCCGCTATCCTTACTGAGCTGGATTCAATCTGCTGGTTACTCAACATTCGTGGTTTAGACGTATCTCGTCTGCCGGTTGTGTTATCTAATGCAATCATTCACGCCGATGAAAGTGTCGATTTCTTCTTAGACCCCGCTCGTATCCCTGCAGGCTTTGAAGCGCAAGTTGGTAATGGTATTCGTGTTTCTCACCCATCTGAGCTTGAAGCCCGCCTTCAATCTTTAGAAGGTAAGAATGTGTCTGTTGATTCAGGCACAAGCAATGCTTGGTACACGCTTGTTCTCCAAAACGCCGGTGCTCATATCATTGAAGCAGCCGACCCATGCCTAATGCCAAAAGCCGCGAAGAACGAAACAGAAATTGCCGGCATGAAAGCGTGTCACATCCGTGATGGCGTGGCGATGGCAAAATTCCTATCTTGGATTGATGCAGAAGTGGCGCAAGGTAATCTGCACAACGAAGCGGTACTAGCAGACACAGTACAGTCATTCCGTGAACAAGACCCAACACTGATGGATCTAAGTTTTGACACGATTTCAGCTGCAGGCGGTAACGCAGCTATGTGTCACTACAACCATGAGAACCAACCTGAACCAGGTCAGTTAGAGATGAATACTCTGTATCTAGTCGATTCAGGCGGTCAGTACTTAGATGGCACAACGGACATTACTCGTACTATCGCGATTGGCCAACCAAGTGACGAAATGATTCAGCAATTCACTCTCGCACTGAAAGGTCATATCGGCATCGCACGAGCTCGTTTCCCACAAGGCACTCGTGGTTTCCAACTTGATATCCTAGCGCGTCAGCACTTATGGGCAGAAGGCTTCGATTACGACCATGGTACTGGCCACGGTGTTGGTCACTTCCTCAGTGTTCATGAAGGACCGCAAAGCATCTCTAAGAAGCTAATCGATGTACCTCTTGTTGAAGGCATGGTGTTATCAAACGAGCCGGGTTACTACCGTGCAGATGAATTTGGTATCCGTATCGAAAACCTAGAACTGGTGGTTGAGCTGCCAACTCAAGGTGACTTCTCAGTACTAACGTTTGAGTCGCTAACACGTTGCCCTATCGATAAGCGCAACATCAACGTCGATTTACTGACACGACCTGAACTTGCATGGCTTAATGATTACCACCAGAAAGTATGGAACGATGTTAGCCCATTAGTTGAAGGTGATACATTGGAATGGTTACGCCAATCAACCACTCCACTTGCTCATGCTTAATGCTTAATGCTTAATGCTTAATGCTTAGCTAATTCAAACTTAATGAAATGAAAAACGGCCACCTTAGGGTAGCCGTTTTTATTTGTCGATTTAACTTCGTCGATGTTTCACGTGGAACATAAATCTGCGTGTTCGCTAACCAGAGTAAGCACTGTGCCAGTCTCTCCACACAGGATCAAAACCACGTTGACGAATCATTGACTCAACATCGGCAGCACTTCGCTCATCACTTATTTCAAATTGCTCGAGTTCTTCTTCATCAGAAGCATAACCACCAGGCTGGGTTTTAGAAGCCGCAGACATACTCGTGATCCCTAATGGCAGCACGTTATCGCGGAAGGTTGCCGACTCACGAGTAGATAGAGACAATTCAACCTCAGGGTTTAATAAACGATACGCACAGATAAGTTGAACCAACTGTTTATCACTCATAATCGATTTAGGCTGCAAACCACCCTCACACGGACGAAGACGTGGGAATGAAATCGAGTAACGTGTTTGCCAATAAGTACGCTCAAGATAGTCTAAGTGAGCGGCCACGAAGAAACAGTCGGTACGCCAATCTTCCAAGCCAATCAAAGCGCCAATACCTATCTTATCAATACCCGCTTTTGCCAAACGATCGGGCGTTTCGAGCCGGTATTCAAAATCCATTTTATTGCCACGCAAGTGGTGTTCCGCGTAGGTACTTGGGCTATACGTTTCTTGGTAAACCATCACCGCATCTAAGCCGAGAGTTTTAAGCTCTGCGTAGTCATCTTGATCAAGCGGCTGCACTTCCATCGCAAGATAGTTAAATTGTGCCTTAATATTCGGTAGCACTTCACGGAAGTACTTCATCCCGACCTTGGTTTCATGTTCACCAGTCACCAACAATACACTATCAAACTTCATCTTTTTGATAGCGGCACTTTCAGCATCGATTTCATCTAAAGTAAGTGTGCGACGCTTAATGCGGTTCTCCATTGAGAAACCACAATACGTGCACGCATTCGCACATAAGTTTGAGAGGTACAATGGAATATACAACGACATTGTATTGCCGAATCGCTTGCGTGTGAGTGCCAACGATTGTTGCGCCATCTGCTCTAAGTAAGGTTCTGCTGCCGGAGAGATAAGAGCCTTAAAGTCTTCCAAGTCGCGTTTAGGTTTACTCAGAGCGCGCTCAACATCCGCTGCCGTTTTACTGAAGATGGACATACCAATGTCATCCCAGTTGAGCTGTTTAAATCGATCAACAAACGTCATAAGGACACTACTCGTCTAGGAATGAAGTTAGCGGACTAGAAGCAACCGCATGAGACACCTGTCCAGCAAGACCAGAAAGGTAAGCCATACGGCCAGCTTCAACTGCCAGTTTAAAAGCAATCGCCATATCAACGGGTTGTTGAGAAGCCGCAATTGCAGTATTAACTAACACGGCATCCGCGCCCATTTCCATTGCACGAGTAGCATGAGATGGCGCACCAATACCAGCGTCAACAATCACAGGGACGTTCGCTTGGTCGATAATGATCTCTAAGAAGTCTGCCGAAGCGATACCTTTGTTCGACCCAATCGGCGCACCTAGCGGCATAACCGCAGCACAACCCACCTCTTCCAATCGTTTACACAACACTGGGTCAGCATGACAGTAAGGCAACACAACAAAGCCATCTTTAACCATTTGCTCAGCCGCTTTTAATGTCTCAATTGGGTCTGGCATCAAGTACTTTGGATCAGGGTGAATTTCCAGTTTGAGCCAGTTTGTGCCTAGCGCTTCGCGAGCCAAATGCGCAGCAAAGATGGCATCCTTCGCGTTCTTCGCCCCGGAGGTATTTGGTAACAAGTTCACGCCAGCATCAATGATGGGCTGTAAAATATCATCTTGCTCAGAGCGAATATCAACTCTCTTCAACGCCATGGTTGCCAGTTGAGAACCGGAAGCTTCGATAGCACTCGCCATTAAATGTTTATTCGCGAACTTGCCCGTTCCAGTAAAGAGTCGTGATTGAAATGTTTTATCTGCGATAGTTAACATAGTTAGCCTCCTGCAATAGCTTGGAAAAGAGAAATAGCATCGCCTTCATTGACGACCCTTTGTTGCCACTGACTACGCGGGACAACCGCATTATTGATAGCAAAGACACAACCCAGATCGGGTAGTGAAAGCGCTTGGATGATATCCGCTAGAGACGACGATTGTGCAACCTGTTCTGGTTGCTCATTGATAGAGATCGTTATGTTGCTCATTGGGTTTCTTCTTCTAAATAGTTAACTGTAGATGTGCAGCAAACGGGGCATTCACTATCTTGAGTGACACTTAAGTTTTGCCAGTTCATCGTCTGACCATCAAACAGTTTGAGCTGATGTGTTGCAACCTGGAACTCGCCAGTGCTAATACGTTGAATCGCTGCCAGTGCTTGGAGGTTGCCTATGGTGCCAACAACTGGGCCGATGATGCCGCTATCGCTACAACGTGTCGTTTGTGGATGATGACTGAACGGGAACAAACAGTGATAGCACCCTTTCTGCATCTGATAATCAAAGACAATAAACTGACCTTTCCATCCGATCGCAGAACCAGAAACCAAAGGTGTCTTGCTACCAAAACATGCTTGGTTAACCTGCTGACGTGACTCAAAGTTGTCAGTACAATCCAACACCAAATCAGCGAGCATCACCTCAAGCTCAAGCTGGCTCTGAGTCATTCGCCTATTGATGGTTCTCACTTGGTTTCGACCATTAAGCTCAGTCAGTTTTTGCTTCAGAGCTTCGACCTTAGGCGAACCTAACTGGCTTTCCTTGAACGCAACTTGTCGTTGAAGGTTAGACGAATCCACACAATCATCATCAACTAATACGATTTTCCCGATACCGGAAGCCGCAAGATAGAGAGCCGCAGCATTGCCTAAGCCACCACAACCGATGACCAATACATGGCTATCTAATAGATTGCGTTGCCCTTGCTCACCCACTTCAGGAAGTGCGAGTTGTCGTTGATAACGAATGAATTCGAAATCATTCAGCATGACTTAGCTCCTGAGTTACCTCTTTAGCAGCACCTGAAGAACGGTCAGCCATTAATGCTTCGAAGAACTCAATCACTTGTTTTGGGTCTTCGGCTAACGTAATCGCACGTACAACAGCAAGGCTCGATACCCCACAACTCCACACCTGTGCGGCCGTCGACTGGTCAATTCCACCAATCGCAACTGTCGGATAACCGGTGAGTTCTTCTGTGTATGGGATAGTATCAATCAGCTGCTGATAGAGAGATAAACGCACAAGTCCTTGAGGCTTCGATGGCATCTGCTTAGTGGTGGTTGGGAATATATGCCCCAGCGCAATATAGCTTGGGTTGATTTGCACAATGCGTAGCAACTCGTAATAACCATGAGTCGATAGACCGATCTTAATACCAGCTTGGCTCAGTTGAGATAGGTTGGATTCTTCGATGTCCTCTTGCCCCAAATGAACACCAAAAGCATCATGCTTAAGTGCCAATTGCCAATAGTCATTGATAAAAACCTGAGCGTTGTGCTCTCTACCGAGTTCGATAGATCGCGCGATTTGTTGTTCTAAATCTGCTTGCTGTGGGTTCTTAATACGCAGTTGAACTGTGTTAATTCCAAGCTTGAGCAGCCTTTCGATCCACTCAACATCATCAACCACTGGGTATAGTCCTAGGCTACTCTTACTCAATTCCGGGAACGACAGTGATGTTCCTTGGTGCGCCCAACCAACACTAATATCCAGTCGCTCATCTTCGAGAACGGGAATAGGAAAGTTTTGATAGTTTGCTGGCCATGTTCCACGTGAAACACTAGATGCTGCGCGAGCTAAAACCAGTGCATCTTCTAATGGGAATTCCAACGCCAACAAAGTAAGTAACCAAGCAAAGTGACCACGACTATCTAACTCCTGATGAGCTGGAGTTTCACTCTTGATAGCACGATTAGAATCTAGCTGTGACCAGATATCCAATGCAGCTGAGTCATCTAAGACACCGATATAGATGGTATTCGGAGTTTGTGCCAAGGCATCGCGGACACCAGCTAGCGCCACTGAATGACTGTAATAAACGATATGATCAAGCTCACTTGAGCGACACTCCGCCAATGAATCAACATCATGAGCAAAACCAATAGATAACGCTTGCTGAGCATCAACGATAGAGAAGCATTGAGTTGGGCTTACACCCAACTCAACTGCATCGGTTGCCAAGCCTTGTCGCTTAGCAACCAATAGACAGCTTTGCAGCTCTCCCGTTAGCTCAATATTTTGAGATGGGATAAGAATCTTCACTGTCATTATTCCTCTAATTGAGCTTCTTTTGCGCCTACTGCTGGGTGATAAAGTTCAGAGCCAGTATCACGGAACTCTTGTGATTTCTGACGCATCCCTTCCAACGGATTATCAAGCATCTTAATCTCGATAGCCTGATCAGCAGCCACTTGTTCAGTGTCTTTCGCGTACTCTCGAACTTCTTGAGAGATCTTCATTGAACAGAATTTAGGTCCACACATAGAGCAGAAGTGAGCAACCTTGCCCGATTCTTGTGGCAGGGTTTCATCGTGGAAAGAACGGGCTGTTTCTGGATCTAAAGCTAGATTAAATTGGTCTTCCCAACGGAATTCAAAACGAGCTTTAGATAATGCATTATCTCGGATTTGTGCGCCCGGATGCCCTTTTGCCAAGTCTGCTGCATGTGCTGCCAGCTTGTAAGTAATCAAACCAGTCTTCACATCTTCTTTATTTGGTAAGCCCAAATGCTCTTTAGGTGTTACATAACAAAGCATCGCACAGCCGTACCAACCAATCATCGCCGCGCCAATACCAGAGGTAATGTGGTCATAACCCGGTGCAATATCAGTGGTCAGCGGGCCTAACGTATAGAAAGGCGCTTCATGGCAGTGCTCTAACTGCTCATCCATGTTCTCTTTAATAAGATGCATAGGTACATGTCCAGGACCTTCAATGATCACCTGAACATCGTATTCCCAAGCCACTTTAGTTAACTCACCTAGAGTACGTAACTCCGAGAACTGAGCCTCATCATTGGCATCTGCAATAGAGCCAGGACGTAGGCCGTCACCTAGTGACAAAGCCACATCGTACTTCGCACAGATCTCACAGATCTCGCGGAAGTGTGTGTATAGGAAGCTTTCTTGGTGATGTGCAAGACACCATTTCGCGATAATAGAGCCACCACGAGAAACAATACCTGTCACACGCTTAGCCGTCATAGGAACATAACGAAGAAGCAAACCAGCATGGATAGTGAAGTAATCAACGCCCTGCTCCGCTTGTTCAATCAAAGTATCGCGCATCACTTCCCAGTTAAGGTCTTCGGCTACGCCATTCACTTTCTCAAGCGCCTGATACATAGGAACCGTACCAATCGGCACTGGGCTATTACGTAGGATCCATTCACGAGTCTCGTGGATATTACGGCCAGTAGAAAGATCCATTACGGTATCGCCGCCCCAGCGAGTCGACCATACTAGCTTCTCAACTTCTTCTTCAATCGAAGAGCTTACAGAAGAGTTACCGATATTTGCGTTCACTTTCACTAAGAAGTTTCGGCCAATAATCATAGGTTCTGATTCTGGGTGGTTGATGTTTGAAGGGATGATAGCTCGGCCTTCAGCGACCTCTTTACGCACGAACTCAGGGGTAATTTCTTTTGGCAGGTTTGCGCCAAAGTTATGGCCTGGGTGTTGGTGATTAAGCTGTTCATCAGCGAACTTCTGACGCCCCATGTTCTCACGTATCGCAATGTACTCCATCTCAGGAGTGATAATTCCCTGACGAGCATAATGCAGTTGAGTTACACATTGGTCGCCAGTAGCGCGACGAATTCGAGGCAGGTTTCCGTAACGAAGGTCGTCTAGGGTTTCATCTTCTAAACGTTCTTTGGTGTAAACAGAGCTTACATCATCGAGCAATTCCGTATCACCACGCTCTTCAATCCATTGCTCTCGCAACTTAGGAAGGCCACTATAAAGGTCTATTTCATGCGTAGGATCGGTATAAACACCTGAGGTGTCGTAGACATGAATTGGCTCATTAGGTTCGAATACAGGCTCTTTTTTGCTGCCACCAACAAGGCTATCTGCGAGGGATATTTCTCGGACAGGGACTTGAATGTCCGCTCGAGACCCTTGGATGTAAGCTTTTTTTGAGTTTGGATAAGGTTGTACAGATAAAGAATCAATGAAATTCTTCGCTTCCAGTCTTGCTTGTTTACGACTCGACATAGCATTTTTCCTTGGCTTTTAGCCATTATTTATAGGGATAAAAATGCTTGACGGATAAGATGCTACAAGAGGGATCACAGCAAGAAAATGCAGTTGTGATCTGGAGATAGATCTCTAGAAGGATTCTAGTTAGATATCTACTCTTGTTCCCTTCGCAGGTATTAGCCTGATCAGGTTCAACGGATCCCGAGTTAACGGTCTCAGCCATATGGCACTCCGACAAGTACGATCGAGTATATAAAAACGGCTTGGATAAACCAAGCCGAGTTGTTAACAAATCGTAAGAAAGTTTTAAGACTTTATCAGAAGTTGGAAGCCGAACCATGCGGCTGAAATACTGAGAACCACATTGAGCAGTACATTGAGCCCCATCTTGAAGAACGCACCCTGCTGCATAAGAAGCACGTTATCCATCGAAAACGTAGAAAATGTCGTCAGGGCTCCAAGGAAACCAAGACCGATAATTTGTCTCCACGGCTCCGTCGCAACCATCTCATTTTCAAACGCGGCGATGAGCAATCCCATAATCAAAGAGCCAATTACGTTAACAGTCAGCGTACCGTAAGGAAAACCACGCCCTAACATCACAACGCATAACTCTGAAATCAAGTAACGTGAACAAGCACCAAACGCGCCACCGATGGCGATAAAACCTAGAATAGATAACTGACCCATGAATCCTCCCAAACAATAATCCCTATATTCTAGCTTTAACGCCGATAAAAGCGAGGGTAGAAACTAAGAATGCATGCGCAAATATTAAACGTTACAGGTGTCACTTAACTTCAATATATCCCATCAAACCCGTTTTCATGTGTTCTATAACATGACAATGATACATCCAGCGGCCAGGGTTGTCGGCTACAAATGCAGCTTTAGCTCGGCCATTTTTTCCAAGTAACACTGTATCAGTATGGAAAGGTTCTTCAACTTTCTTCCCATCAAGTTCCAATACAGTGAATGTATGGCCGTGAATGTGAATCAGGTGATGATATTGAGTGACGTTCTTAAGATCGAATATATAGGTTTTTTCCAGCTCTAAAGTCGCCAACGGTTCAGGGATATTATCTTTGCTCATCCCCTCCCATGCTCGTTTATTAGTTAGCCAAAACTTAGGCATAGATTTTCCATCTTTAGATACTGGAGAAACCGCCCCTTCCCATTCAAATAAAAAGTCGATTTCTTCTGCATTAGCCAAATCTAAATTGGGCACAGGATTAAGGGGTAAAGAAGGCAGAGAGCGATTCTCAACAAGGGTTGAATCTACAACCTCGAACTCACACAAAGAGAAAGGAAAGCGTCCTTTCATTTGAAGGACGCTAACTCGCCCACCGGCTTTGGGTGCTATCAGTCCAATATCCACTCGCATCCCTGGACCAATTTTATGTTGCGTCAGCTTATAAGGTGTTTTTACAGGGTTACCATCAATGGCAATCACCCATGCCTCAGCCCCTTCGACAGCTATAGGGTAAGTGATCGTATTGTCGACATTAGCGATACGTAGCCTGGTTGTTGCATGTTGTTTTAACTCATAGACAGGCTCATGTATTCCATTAACGCTACTCCACTCTCCTGGCGTACCCATACGAGCACTGAGTCGTGGGATCATTAGATCTTTCCATTGGCCTTTCTTATCTATATGCCAATGTTTAAGCATCAGTGCGTGCTCTTCATCAAACGGCACTGGAATGCTCTCCTCAACGATAATTAGACCAACCAAGCCCATACCAAGCTGCTTAACGCTGTTCATATGTGGGTGATACCAAAACGTGCCAGCATCTGGTGGCGTAAATTCATAAATGAATGTTTCACCTGGCATGATCGGTGGTTGGCTCAAGAAGGGAACCCCATCCATTTCGATAGGAATCCTTAAACCATGCCAATGAATAGTTGTCGGTTCTGATAGCTTGTTGGTAAAACGGATCGTTACCTTTTCACCTTGTCGACATCGAATCGTTGGTGCTGGAATCTGACCATTAAAGCCTAGAATATCAGTCTCAAACCCCGTCACGAGTTCAGCGGTTGAAGGTTCTGCCGTTAAGTCATAAACATACTTTCCTTGTTCATCAACCGACCGTTTCATTGAGCAAGCGGGCAGTACAGTGAGTGCAGATATAGCGAGAGATGATTGAATAAACTTACGACGGGAGATACCCATATTTGTTGCCTTTTAGTAATAACGACCAAAATGTAACAAAATATTGAGAATAATTCTCATAAAGAAGTGTGGATTGTGTTGTTAATTGCTTATAAAAGAGACTGAGATAAGTAAGCACTTACATTTCTAAGACAATATTCTATTCAAGGTAGGTAATTATCAATTAAAAATCGAACAAATATAAATCAAAAAGACTCTAGGATTTCTGCTTCGATGGGGATCAATATAGTCGACTTGGCTGACACTCCGGTCCTCAACGTCACTTTGAAAAAGTGACAGATACAAAAAAGCTCCAGCATTTCTGCTGGAGCTTTAAATATGGCAGGGGTGGAGAGATTCGAACTCCCAACACGCGGATTTGGAATCCGCTGCTCTGCCAATTGGAGCTACACCCCTAAAACTTTCATTACTTCAGATTCGAAAAAACCTCGCACTAGGCGAGGTTATCGAATAAGTGGCGGAGTGGACGGGACTCGAACCCGCGACCCCCGGCGTGACAGGCCG
>NZ_JBFSVA010000032.1:0-37085 GCF_041467655.1 Vibrio sp. 10N.247.311.49 | reverse complement strand
ACTATCACGGCACCTATGGCGATCTAATCTTACTCACCGATGGCACCTGGCATTACCATGCCGATGCTGGGCATCTATCAGGTATAGGTGCTAGACCCACAACGCGTGGCACTGCAATTGACCAACTTGGTGAAGGGCAAAGCTTAACCGATACGATTACAGTCCATTCAAAAGATGGTACAACACACGATATTGTCATCACCATTCACGGCAGTAACGACAGACCTTACTGTTCATCTGAAGTGGTGCTTGCAAATGGCAGTGAAGATACACGCCAAACCTTAACCACCGCGCAACTATTAGCGAATACCGTCGATGTGGATGCCAATGACGCCGGTAAACTAACCATTGAAAACCTCCATGTCGACCATGGCTCTATTCTAAACAATGCCGATGGTACGTTTACGTTTACCCCAGAGAAAGACTATAACGGCGATGTACACTTCAGCTATGACGTTAAGGATGCACACAGTGGTGTGACCCACACCGGCGCAACCACCAACTTAGCTGCGGTTAACGACAACCCTGATGTGACGCCTTTAACAGACAGTGTCAGTGAGGGGGCCGATAATCATCACACCCTCAATCTGCTAGTAGGTGCCACAGATAAAGACGGCGACGCTTTAACTATCAGTCACCTTGAATATGCCATCGATGGTCAACTTCAGGCAGGGAAAATCCCCGCAGGTATCACCTTAGATACTGATGGTCATACATTAATTGTTGATGCCACTGATCCCGCATTTAACCATTTGGCCAATGGTCAGTCGCAACAAATCGCTATCACCTATCAAGTAGAAGATGGCCATGGTGGAAGTACGCAACAAACCGCCACGCTTACCATTGCCGGGACAGATGATAAAGCCACACTGGTTTCTAATGTCATTCAGCTCACTGAAACACAAGCGCTGGATAGTGAATTTAAATCCTATAGAGGCCAGCTTCAGCTGATTGACCCTGATAGTGGTGATAACACTCAGTTTGTATTTAGCGGGAAGTATTTAGGTCAAGGTTTTGCACCTGGTCACCTTGATGTTTGGCCTAATGGCACTTATCAATTCAAATTAGATGCTGGTACCAATCATCATCCGGACGATCTAATCAGTAGCCTACATGCTGGCGAGTCGATGGAGCTCCCCTACGAAGTCGAAACCACTGATGGTCAGAAGCTCACCATTATGGTGAAAGTGACCGGTGAAGATAACCAAGCAAAAATTGCAGTGACGCCCTACTCCAGCCTAAATAATCATGTTTACGAAGATCATACTTCCTTTGGCAATACCACCAGTCA
The DNA here is from genome assembly GCF_041467655.1 of Vibrio sp. 10N.247.311.49. Classification (NCBI taxonomy): domain Bacteria; kingdom Pseudomonadati; phylum Pseudomonadota; class Gammaproteobacteria; order Vibrionales; family Vibrionaceae; genus Vibrio; species Vibrio sp. 10N.247.311.49. The sequence goes on along the minus strand of NZ_JBFSVA010000032.1, from coordinate 35,794 downwards.
ACTCAGCAGTGGTGGCACGTTACAGGTCATTGACCCGGATCACGATCAAGCCGGTTTTATCGCACAAACCATCACTACCGCCGAAGGTGGTCGGTTCAATATCAACGCACAGGGCCAATGGTCATACGATATTGACAATGATAAAGTCCAACATTTAGGCGCAGGGGAAAGCTTCCAGCAAACCTTTACCGTTGAATCTATCGATGGCAGTGCTAAAAAAGATATCACAGTGACCGTTCACGGCACCAATGATGCGCCCGTCGCATCAGCTGAAGTACGTTTAGCGAATGGCTTAGAAGATAATAAAATTGTCCTCACCCCTGCACAGCTACTGGCCAATTCTAGCGATGTTGACGACAACGATATTGGCAAATTATCCATTGAAAACCTACAGGCTGACCACGGTGCTATTGTATTAAATGCCGATGGTACCTTCACGTTTACCCCAGATAAAGACTATAACGGCCAAGTGCATTTTAGCTATGATGTTAAAGATGCTCACGGTGGTGTGACCCACACTGGCGCATCAACGACGCTCTCGGCAGCTGGCGATGCTGCGATCTTCACCGGAGATAAAAGCGGTCAAATTACAGAAGATCGCCATGTACAAGGTGATGCTCAACATACGATATTTGTCACTGGCGTGTTGAATGTTATCGATCCTGATGCCAGTGAAGATCATTTTTACGCCACTCGTAATGCCCATGCGGTCAGTGATCCCTATGGCGGTCATCTGACCATTGGAAAAGCCGGTGATTGGGCTTATTCGGTTCCCAATGCCAATATTCAGCACTTAGCGGCAGGGCAAGTCGAGCAGGTTCAATATGAAGTAACGACCGCTGGTGGTGATAAACAAATTATTACCATCAATGTGCATGGCACTAATGATAAACCAACAGTTTCTGAAGTTATCGCAGGTGCACATAACATTGATGAAGATGCTGCAAATGCGACCTCTGGGCAAATTATTATCAGCGATGTTGATCATAGCGATCAACATTCTGTCAGTATTGATAGCCAACATCAGCCACAGTATGGTTCTGTTACCTATAATAGCAATACACAAACTTGGGTCTACACACTTAATAACAGCAATAGCCATGTTAATGCTTTAAATAATGGTGAACAATTGACCGATAAGTTTTCTCTATTAGTCGATGATGGACACGGGGGCATTACAACTCAAGAAGTTGAAATGCGCATTGATGGACACAGCGATGTTCCACCAATGCCAACCCTAGTTGCCCCTGCAAAAATTACCGGCAGTGCAGGCAATCAGGACCTGCATGCCTCAATCGGAATTCCTCCAATTATTCACCAAGGAACGCCTACGCCAATGACAGGCTGGGGAATATCAGATCACCACGGACACTCTCTCACTGCATTACACGGTCAATTTGGTACTTTGCATGTCAATCCTGCAACCGGAGAGTTGAGTTACGATTACCAACAAACTTCATCAGGCGTCGTTAAGACACATACAGGAGGCTCTTACGGTAGTGGTACAGACGAAACCGACTCGTTTGTTTTAACCCTAGGAGGCGATCAAAACTCACAAGTCGCGGTGCACCTACATTTGCACTCGCAATCCGTCCATGGAAACAGCGGACATCACATTGACCAAACCACACTAACTGGCATGGATTTATCGCCAATCGCTCCATCACCTCCTCCAGCACCCGGCATGAGCCAAGCGGATGAACCGGATGCCTCTTTCAGCACCCCTGATGAAGTTACTCTTAATTTTGATGAGGTGACGGCAAACCTAGAACATACAGCGATAGGCGAACACGAACAGCGTTCTGGTGCCCATGCTTACCTAGACGCTCTGGGTATTAATGCTGACTCGCCGTCTATAGATTCACCGTCACACAATGTACCAGTAGCGCATGATATCGATATCATTTTCAGTGATGCCGAGAGTGCTTATGGGGCTGAGCAAACTGACGATGGTATGAGTGATGGGCTGTCTCACCATACCGATAACCCATCTATTGATGATTCTTTACACCATCATAATGACGTTGACGGACTGCCTGACATAGACCCAAATAACTAGAACATCACCCCTTCGGTTAGATAAAAAAAGGAGCACGGCATGTGCTCCTTTTTTATGCAAGCCAGAGTGGAGGACTTTACCTCTCTCCAAACGCCACGCTAACATTGGTATAAATCGGTTTCCATAAGTATTGGAACACCGACTTCTCGCCAGTTGTGATGTCTACTTCACCCGTCATACCCGGCAGTATGGAAAAGCTTTCAGGGTTATCACGGAAGTAAGGCGTATCAACCGACACTACAACTTCATAATAGATCTCGCCACGTTCGCTTTGACTTGTGGTCGGTGAAATACTCTCTACCGCCCCTTTTAAAGCCCCAAAGCGGCTGTAATCAAACGCATCAATCTTGACTCGAGTGGGCTGCCCAACACTCACAAAACCAATATCTCTTGGGGACAAACGTGCTTTGAAGTCAGCGTTCCCTCCGACAGGCACAATTTCAACTACCGTGCCACCCGGCTGAATAACACCACCATCCTGCGTGCTTGGTATGCTTTGCACCAAGCCTTGTAGCGGTGACACTAACATAGTGTTCGTCAATTTAGCTTGGCTTGAACGAACTCTAGCATTCAATGCTGATAAGTCAGATACGGCTTTAGAACGATCATCGCTCACTTTAGCTTTCGCTTCCGCCAGAAGCTGTATGATTTTTTGGTCATTACTGTCAGCTTGTCTAATCAATACCGACTTCTTACCACGAGCTTCTTCGATTTTCTGTTCGATACTGGCCAATTTTTGTCGCATTTCAAGCACACGTAAACGTGAAATGTTACCCGCTTTATAACCCTTCTCCAGTATGTTCAACTCTTGCTTAGTCGCATTTAACTCTTTCTCATAACTCGGCAAGGCCTTTTCTACGCTACGAAGCTGCTCTGCAATTTGCTCGCTCTCTTTCTCAAGCACCACACGCTTTTGGAAGTAGAGGGCTTTTTGCGCGTTCAGCTGAGCTTTTTGCTGGCTGACGATCTCTGGGTAATCGACCTCAAACTCAGCAAGGTTAGGCTCACGTTGCTCAAGCAACGCATTCATACGTTCCACACTGGCTAGAAGCGTCACTTGTTGGGACTTTAGCTCTTCAAGGGCGGTACGCTGGAAAGTGGCATCAAACTCAACAAGCGGCTGGCCTTTCTCTACCAACTGGCCTTCTTTAACAAGAATTTGCTTTAACTTACCGCCAATCGCACTTTGTAATACTTGCTTCTCGCCTTCCGGAATCACAGCACCTTTGGCTTTGGCGATTTCATCAACTTGAGTGACTACAGACCAAGTGGCAAAAGCAATAACACATAAGGCAACCGACCATGTGGCCAGCGCCAATGTACGAGCCGTATTTTGTGATTCAACAAGCTCACCGTAGCGCTTGCCCTTCTCGATAGATTGTTTAGTCATTAGCGACTCCTTGCTTAGACTCTGATTGTTCTTGTTGGGCTGCATTTTGTTGAGCAGACGCCTCTTGAGTTGACGGCTGTAGCTCTTGAGATAACGGTTGCTCAGATAACTGCGGTTCTTGAGAAGCTTGAGGCTCTGAAGGCTGTTCCTGCTTCGAAGACTGCTCCGGCTCTAATGGACCGGCATAAACCACTGCACCTTCATTTAATACCACCACTTTATCGGCAAGCTTGATTAAATCCGGATCGTGGGACGTGTAGATCACCGTTGCTTTTCCTTTTTTCGACTGCACAAACTCACCAAATATACGTTTAGCATTTGGGTGAGCATCAGGCACAGGGTTATCCATTAAGAACATTGGGTAGTCATAAACCAGCGCTTTCGCGTCAATGAGGATCTGCGCGACGCTGCCAGACAACATGTCAAAAAGGCTGTCCGGCTGAATACTGCTGATGGAAGTATCGAGCCCACCTGATAATGTCTCGAACCAACGCTTTCCGCCCACCATTTCAATTGCAGATATCATTTTCTTATCTTCGACTTTGTGACCGTCGTTTAGCCACTCTCGAATACTCAGCGTAAGCAAATCAGGATATGCGGCTCGAATGAAACACCAGTGGCGATAAAGCTGCGGATCATATTGAACGAGGTTAACGCCTTCAAGCTCGACCATGCCGTTTTGGATAGGCTGCAAGCCAGACAGCACTTCAATTAATGTTGATTTACCGCTCCCAGAAGGGCCGGTAATCGCGACAATTTCACCGGCTTCAATATCAAAACTCACACCATTCAAGGCCGGGCGACTCTGTTTGGGATAGCGCAGTGTCACTTGCTCTAATTTCAAGTTAGGCGCTACCACAGGTAACGGGTGATGCTGGTAACTGAATTCACGCTCAGACGGCTGAGACAAAATACGGTTCACTTGCAGCTTGGATTGATTAAAGCTATTAAAACGCATCGCACTGTTTGCCAACACCTGAGCAGGACCCGTCACCTTAGATATCAACATCATTGAAGCAATCAAACCACCAGGGGTCATCACTTGTTCAAAAATAAGTCCTATGCCTAACCCCATCACGGCGAGTGTCGAGCCCACACCAATGAAATAGTAAATCGAGGTGTACCGACTCTGGAGAACCGATTGATTAAAGGTCACTGTTGAAGCAAGAAGATTGGCTTTTTTGAAACGTTGAATCCAGTGCTCTGAGAATCCAGCACTGCGAATAAAGGCAAGCTTGGATGACAGCTCATTAGTCATGTTTTGACGATTCGTACCTGCGACTGTCGATTGCATCGAGCGCTTGCTGCTAGAGCGTATCGAGCGTTTTGCTAGCAAGTAATAAAGGATTAAAGAAACGACTGGAACCAGTACCAACCATCCGCCTAAAACTCCTATCGCTAGTACAAAAATTAGAATGAATGGCAGATCAAACAGCGCATTTCCTAATGGCCCCGATAGCACACCTGAAATACGCTCTGACAACATCACTTGGTTTTGCTGACTAGAAGAAGCTGTTTGCTGATTTTGAGCATAGCTATTACGAAGCAGACGCTGCACGAGGGATTGAGAAATCTCACGACTTACTCGGTTCGAAACTGAAGCAAACACGCGGCTACGTAATGTTCTCAACCAACCCATCATCACAAACAACAACGCCGCGCCAATGGCGATACCTTGCAACTCATGCCCTGCATCACCACCAATCACATGGTCATAAATCGACATCGTGATGAAAGGAACGGCAAGCGCAAATAAGTTAGTGATAAAGCTGACTAGCAGCAATTTAGGAATAATGGGGCGAAACGCATGTAGTCGTTCGCCAACCCAATCAGGAGAAGCCTTCTCTAGTGGTGGACCTTCGATAACAATACAAAACTGAGGGACATCGGTAATGTCGTCATTGGCATTAAAGGCAACAAATTGCTTGGATTCCAAATGACCAGAGACCAGCTCATGTTCACCAAGTACCAGTAAGACCAATTTATGTTCACCAACTTCATCTAGGTTGGCAACCAAGCGATAAGGCAGTGCAAGCCTGTCGAACAAGGCAAACATATCGTCGATTGATTCAATGCCATTTTCATCGACCCATTGATGTGCGAACAACTGGATATTAGCATTAACTTCCAACAGCTTAAGAACGGAAAGGCTCTCGGTTTCTAAATGATTCATCACCTCTTGTCGACCGCTGGTATCTGCACGGTTGTTCGTACCTGAAGGGTTACCAATATCTAAACGATTCATACGACGGCCTCCTGATTGCTCTCGCTGTCGACCGTAATAGCTCGACTTTCCACTGTAATGATTCGATTAGCAAATTCGCGAAGCTTCGAATGGTAGCTCACCATCAGTATCGTGCGTCCTGCCGTTACTTCTTCTTCCAACACCTTAGCTAGATTCCCAAGGGCGTCTAAATCAAGTGAAGAATCCGGCCTTTCCAACATGATTATGGGTTTATCACTTGCCAATTGAGCCGCGATATTGAGCATTTTCACGTTACCCATACTCAACAAAGAAGCACTCGTATGGCCAATTTGTGTCTCTAGTCCATCGGGTAATCGAGTAATCTCTTTGGTTAAACCCAAACGCTTTGCATAGTCACTGGCGCTTTGCGTTTTCTCAGGGTCAAACCCGCACAAGTTGTCGAGAATAGTACCCGACACCAACTGCCCTTTAACGCCACAGTAGGCAGCAATATTGGTTACGGATGCGATTGAAACTGCAGCTCCGTTAATGAAGCACTCACCCGCTTTTAGATCATCAATACCTGCAATCGACGACAATAAATGACTGTTGGTGTGGCGATCCTCACTCTCTAACAAAACCAACTCACCTTTATTCAGTGTGACATCGGCATGAGAGAGTTCACCATATCTTTCAACGGTCGCTTGCTTGATTTCCAACGTCTCAAAGTCAGATAAGTGGTTCTCAACTTGCTCAGAATCTGAAGATTCCGATAATGATAAGTCACTCAATTTTTCTATTGCCTGATTGGCACTGTGTATTGAATTAAGCTTGATTCTAACCCCAACCAGAGCACTCAAAGGCGCAACCGCTCTGCCAGATAAGATAGAACATGCCGCCAAGCCACCAGTAGTTAACTGACCATCCAACACCCACAAGCTCCCCGTAATTACGAGTAAAACTGACGTGGCTAATGCGGCAAGCTGAATACATTCTTGGGCAAAGGCGTTCTGTTCTTCTTCTCTCGCTTTAGACTGAGAGCGAACGTTATTGAGGGATTTAAACTGATTGAAGATTCGAGACTCAACAGCCTGACGTTTGATTCCTTGAATGGTTTGGCTCAGTAAAATCAAGAACGCTTTTCGCTCCTGCTCATCTTGGGAAGCTTCTTCACTTAAGCTTTTAACGCGAATAGAAGATAACCAAACGATTCCGAGAGTAATCAGCCAAACTGCCAAAGGTATCGCCACCAGCTCACCGCCGATGTAAGCCACCAAGCCCAAGAAGATCAAGGCAAAAGGCAAATCAATAAAGCCTGCAATCACACCACCGGAATACCAATCTTTGACTTTGGATACAGAACCAAGCCCCTCTTCCACGCCGCCAACACCAATGTGGCGGAGATGGCCTGATGAAGCCGTTGTTACTCTTTCAACCAAAGTTTGATAGGTCGCTTTCTCGGTATTGCTGGCCGCGGCTGACAAAAGCCAAGTACGCACAAACCGGATCAATGCTTCCATGGCAACAGCCAACGCTGCACCCGCCAACAACAAAGTGGCAGTACCGTAACTTTGGTTAGGTAAAATACGATCGTAAATTTGCAAAACCGTTAACGGAACGGCGAGAGAGAGAAGATTTATGAGTAAAGAAGGCAGTAAGACTTTCCCCACCACCCCTTTGTTTTTCATTGAACTTGCGGGCATACACAATCCTTATCCATGCTTATGAAATAAGATTGGTACACCATGTTGAGTATTGCAAGGTAACGGACTGATTTAACGTGTTTTTCAATATAAATATGACACAGATCTTTCTACACAAATCTGTGGCTATACCCGTACCTTAAAAACGCTCCTTACAAACGCTCGTTACAAGTGCTCCTTACAAACAATTGTCGTAATCCGTTATCGCCTGCTTTAACTTTGAAAAGTCTGAGTTACATAAATACGGTTTCAGCGCTTCAAATTTATCTGAGGGCCACTCGTATATTTTGAATGACATGAGTTCGTCAATAACGGACTCATCAAAGCGGTATTTGACGACTTTAGCTGGAGAACCACCGACAATGCTGTATGGAGCGACGTCTTTAGTCACCACACTATTCGCTGCAACCACAGCGCCTTCGCCAATCGTCACACCGGGCATCACCATCGCTCTCATGCCTAACCACACCCCATCTTCAATGTGAGTGTCACCTTTGCCAATGTAGGCATCGTCGATTACATCCATAAATGGATACAGCGAAAACCAATCAACTCTGTGGGTATGGTTGCCACCCATTAAAATCACAACCTCTGCGCCAATGCAGACATAATCGCCGATATGGAGTTCGTCGATTTCCCATCGAGGCTCCCACTGGCGGCTGACGTCGTCGCCATGTAAATAACGGACGACAGATTGCTCGAACCCATTATCCCAGCAATCGCTGTAATAACTGTGTTGACCTTTTACGTGAATATTGGGGTTGGTTACGACTTCATGCAGCAACTCGAATTTGGACCAATGCTTCTTTTGCATTTTTACCTCTGAATGATCTATTAAGTTTTATTCGTTAACTATCAAAATGTTCGACGATGCAAATCCAAGGTGCACAAACTAACGCCCTATAAACACAGGGTTCACTGGGATGAATAGTGAGTATCACGCTTAAATCATAGCAATATCGCTAAAACTAAAGAGACGTCAGTGGATTCGAGGTTGCTTAAGAAGAGGAAGTAGTTTCAAAGTTTGCTCAGTTTTTATCGATAACTTGGTTGGATAATTTACAGGCGTAGTGTAACTGTTTAGTCGCGCCAATTTGACAGGAAGATGTGATTAATAAGGTTTCAAATTTCGTTTCGTGGAATACGGAATGAACAAGAGCCTGCGCGATTACACAGGCTCAAACTTAGACTCAGCTATAAACTTCGGAGCTCGCTTGGAGCTGGGCTCAGCGACTACATGCGTGCAAGCTGTACTTTTCTGTCTTTATTCACCACGCAGAAGTTACCGCGCTTAGTACGACACTTAGAGCATCGTTCGCATTCAACAGGGCTTCTATCCCCTTCCTTCCAACGCTTCACTAAATGGGGTTCAGAAAGCAGCGGTCTTGAAAGCGCGAAGTACTCAATGCCCGTGTTGTTTGCAATCGCTTCGATAGCATCAAAATCCGTTAGACCACCAACCGTGATCACTGGGATATTAACGTCTTGGCTAATCGCGTGACCATACTCATGGAAGTAGCCTTCAGCTTGAATGGTAAAACCATCGTGCGACTCGCCAACCATAGTGTCTGCTTTGCCATGAATATTGCCTGACACGACAATGCCATCCACACCCACTTGTTCAAGCTTTTTACAGACAATACGTGTTTCCTCAAAGGTGACGCCACCTTCAAAAAACTCGGATGCCGTGAGCTTAACCAAGATAGGGAAATCATCACCCACCAGCTTACGTGTCGCGGTATAGATCTCTAACAAAAATCTCATGCGGTTTTCTAAGCTACCGCCGTATTCATCTTCACGTTGGTTGTAATAAGGGCTTAGAAATTGGTTAATCAGGTAAGTGTGAGCGGCATGAATTTCAACTCCATCAAAGCCTGACTTTTGTGCTCTCAAAGACGCTTGAGCAAACGCATCAACAATGTAGTCGATCTCGTCTGTGGTCATCGCTTTACCTAGTGTTTGAGTGCCTTTTTCTGGAACCTCACTTGGTGCGTAGATCACTCGTTCGCCAAGATCATGCGTGGTTTTGGTGCCACCATAAGCTAATTGCATCACGATTTTAGAGTCGTTGTCGTGCACCAGTTGAGTCAGCTTTTGATACTCTTCAATGAATGAGTCGTTATACATACCCATCATGCCTGCATTCGGCTTTTCTTCTTCAACAATGTTCGCGTAGCCCGTCACGATCAGGCCGACTTCACCTTGAGCCAACTCTTCATAGATAGCGTACAGTTTATCTGTCATATGCCCATCTTCGGTGGCCATATTTTCCCACGTTGCACTTCTCATGAAGCGATTCTTTAGTGTCATCTTGCCAATGTGGGTTTCTGTAAACAAAGTGCTCAAGTGTCTTCCTCTCAAAATCGTGTTACGCAAGTTACCCATTAAGCATGGGCACTGATTCAGGCGGATACTACAGAGAATAAGGCAGCGAAAACTTAATCTAGATTAAGAGAGCGGCACTCTCATGTGAGAAAGATATAGAAAGCATCAAAAAGAGATAAAAAAGATTGGAGAAATGGTAACAAAAGAAAGTCGCTAAGTTTTAATAAGCGACTTTGTTCAATTTAATCTGGACTAAGTCAATGGTTCTTACGAGAGGTGTCCACCTGCGAATTTCTGCCTGCTAACAGTTATTTGAACTCATAGGTGTAAGACGCGCCAACACTGTTATTTTCACCGAAATCGTCCTCAGCAAAAATAGTGAAGAAGTTGAATGATTGAGCGTCACTCAACTTGTAGCTAGCACCGACGCCTGCCCAATACCCTGAATAATCATCAGACCCCATTGAACCGCCACCGAAGCCCATAATCGACCACTCATCCGTAATCGTTTTTAAACCAAAGGCACCAATGTAGCCACCATGTGTTGAACTCGGCATCAATACATAATCAGAGCCAACGTTATCATCATCGAAAACCGCCACTTCGCCATCATTATAACTGTAGCCAGCCATAGGGAAGATTTGCCAACCGAACGGCTCAATGTCGAAATAACTCAGTGGTATAAATGTGCCAATACTGTAGTTGTTCTTATAAGCATCGTTGTCATATTCAGAACGGCTAAAGTTGAAGTTAACAATACCCATAGGCAACAGCCATGAGCCGCCTATTCGCCATTCTTCGCCATCTGCGTTAACACGAGCATTGATCATTCGTGCTTCATCAAGCCCAATAGACCCAGAGAACTGCAGATCTTCGTTATAAGCAACGCCAGCTTTGGTTACGATTTTAGTCGGATCATCAGGGTGCTTCTCTTCAGCAAAAGCACCCGTTGAAAATAAAGACACTAAAGTAATGATTAGTAGATTACGTAATGTCATTAGAAGGTCGCGCTAACACCAACAAAGTGGATACGGCCATCGAACGAACCATTCAACAGATTAACTTGACCAAATCGACCATATCGATCCATCTCAACTGAACCCAAATCAGCGTATTCATAGAACACATCAATTAAGATGTCGTCCCAGTAGGTAGATGCGCCAACTGAGTAGCGGTACTGTTCACCCACAGGAAGGTCAACCCATTGCATTGACGGATCGTCTTGCGGAGAAGTTTCGTAAGAGAAGCCAGCTTTCAAACGCCAGTCTGAATTCAATTGATAATCCGCACCTACCGCAAATTTCCAAACGTCATCCCAGTCACGCTCAATCGGAACACCATTAATTGGACTTCCTGCTATTCCAAAATCAAGAACGGTTGTATCCCATTCACTCCAACGATGGAACTGAATACTAGCAAGCAGGTCAAGTTGAGAGTTCAAAGCATAGCTCGCACTGACATCGATGATTTCAGGTAAAGCAATATCAGTTGATAATGAATTCAATACGCCTTGGTTAATAACGCCATTTACATCATTGTTAAACTTATGCTCTAGCTTAGAACGGTAACTTGCGCCCAGCTTAAGTTTATCTGTCGGTGTGTACATTACGCCAAGGTTATAGCCGTATGCCCAGTCAGTATCTTGCTTCGCAGTAAGCATTGACGTTGTTTGTTGGAATGCAGCCCAACTGAATTGCACACCCGCGCCTACTGACCATTGGTCATTCAGCTTATAACTCAGTGATGGGTTCACTTGCATTGCAGTAAGAGTGATATCTTCTAGAAGTGCAGCACCCGCCCAATCACTGCCGTAATCAAGGCTAGAGCCGCCAACAGCGCCAAGCGCGATACCAAGGTGTAATTTGTCTGTGACTTGATGAGCGTGGAAGGCACCAAATGACGGCATTACGGAATGAGCTTTACCATCTGGATTACCACCGTTATCTTGATACTTCATTTCAAGATCGAATGCCATGGTGTTGATGGTCGTTTTGCTTTCGCCCATGTGAGACATAGTGGCAGGGTTTGTCCACATCGCCGCTGCAGATCGAGTGTAAACACCATCACCAGCGCCAGTAGTACCAGCGTTGGCAACGACAGCTTCTTGCAAAAACAGGCCACTTGCGAATGCATTTAAGCTCGTAAAAATTGCAGTGGCAGCTAGAGAGTAAGTAAAAGTTTTGTTCATCAGAGCGCTCATTTAGCCTTAGACATTAAATTGCTCTAAGGTTACCGCAAAGCTCAATAAACAAAGGGAATATCCATTATTCCTGTACAAGCGCTATTTAAACTTTCTGGCGACGTAAGGGCGTGGTTTGTCTCGATGAATTTCACGTTGAGCAGCAATCGCCCTGTTCTTACCTAACCCAACCTTTATCTGATACCAAGTTTCGCAGAATACAGCCATGCCCGGGCTTGACCACCAAGTCTTGTTGTAGAGCTTCTTGTTAGCAGCGACGACATCTGGCGACCGATTCGCACACTCAAGTGCCAACGCATAGGCTTCAGCGTAAGGATCTTCGGCAATCTTGGTCACCAACCCATATTCTTTAGCGGTTTCACAGTCGATCACTTTGGCCGTCATCGCCATTTCAAGGGTGTGATCTTTACGCATCAGCTCTCTAAAAGCGATAGCGCCTCCCATGTCTGGAATCAGACCCCACTTTGCTTCCAATATAGAGAAGTTCGCATCCGGGCTAGCAATTCTAAAATCACCCCCACTGACCAATTGCAGGCCGCCTCCCCAACAACGACCATGAATCGCAAAAATGACAGGGCATGGAATATCTCGCCAACCCAATGAAAAGCGTTGTGCAGCGTTAGGCAATGTCGGTAGCCATTTAAACAAGAGCTTCATCGCCCCAGATTTACTGGTTAATAGGGACTTAACATCAAGCCCTGAACAAAAATCAGAACCCTCACCTTTTACTATTACGGCACGAATCTCGGTGTTCTTTTTCAGCTGAGTCACCATGTTATTCACGCCTTGAAACATTGCCATATCAATAGCATTGAGCTTATCGGGTCGATTCAACACAACCGTCGCAATTTGGTTTTCATCGATAGAACAAGTAATACGATCGAGGTTTGGCATGGTGGCTACCTTATCAGTGGTCAGACCTTTAGGTTATACATTTTATTAACATATGCCAAACTTGCACATTAAGAAGCGAGACCTGTGTTGCTTAACGTCTTTCCCTTTACACAAACGACATCAACAAAAAAGCAGTGATGGATCGCTCCATTCACTGCTTTTCATCCGTAGCTTTTATCGCCAATGGCTTTGATTGCCAGTAGCTTTGATTAGCAATGGCTTTCGGTCATGAGCAAAACCTATGTTCTTCGAGATTTCAGTAGCAAGAAGATGAAGTAGCTACCACCAATAATTGAAACTAACGTCCCTGCTGCAAGCTGCGCTGGGAACACCACCACTTGCCCTAGCCAATCGGCGAATAGCATCAATGCTGCACCAATTAAAAACGACAAGATGATCTGCTCTCGAACCAAACGAGCCCCCAACATTGCAGCGATATGCGGAGCTAACAAGCCGACAAACGCGACAGGCCCCATGGTTGTTGTCACGACCGAGCATAAGATCGCAACAATACACAACAGTGCCACGTATGCGATATTGATATTCAACCCTCTGGCACTCGCGAACTGTCGTCCAGTCGCAATTAAGGTCACCCAACGGCTCAGTAACAGAGCAACACCAATACAAGCCGTTATCACTACTGCCATTATAGTGGCTGATTCAGGCTCCACACGGTAAGTAGAGCCGGCTAACCAAGCCAATAATGTGTATTTCCCCTCACCCACTCGCGTTAAAGAGAATTGCACCAAAGCTTCCAAGACTGCGGTCAGCGAAATACCGGTAAGGATCAAAATCGATGGCGCAAACTGATGCTTCTTGCCAAGGAACAATAATAGACAGAGTGCAATCGCACTGCCTAAGAAAGCAATCCAAGGGCTCAATGAGTGAATCGAATATCCCATAAACAAGCTGCTGAAAATCAAAGCTAGAACCGCACCCGCCGACACACCAAGAATGTCTGGGCTTGCGAGCGGATTGTAGACCAACCTTTGTAAAATCACCCCAGCCACCGCTAAGCCACCACCAGCGAATATCGCGGTTAACATTCTCGGCCAACGAATAGACCATTCAAATGCATCTGGGATAACAAAGTAGCCCATATCAGAAGAAGGCTGTGACAATGCGCTCAACGCGAACAACCCGAAGATCATCAAGCCCAACAAGAAGTAAGCCAAAGATGAAATAGACTTCGGACCTTTAGGCATTGAGAAAAACAACTGATCTTGAGCAGACATTTGCTTTCTCGCAATAATGATCAACGCAGGAGCACCAATCACTGCGGTTGCCGTCCCTGTTGGAATCATGTCCAAAGACCATTGCGCCAAGAAGATCGCCAAGCTGTCGGTGACACAAAGTAATAGCGCACCTAATACACAACTCGCGATGAGTTCAGATTTAGCCTTTAGAAAACCTAGATGCCTAGCGATGTTCGGAGCAATCAAGCCGATAAAGCTGATCACGCCCACTGAGGTAATCGACACTGAAACCAACCAAACGCCGATTGCCATTAGCACAAAGAAGGTCGTGCCAATATTGAGCCCGCGCGCCGCAGCCCCTTCAGTGCCGATGGAAAGCAAAGTCAGAACTCGCGGAGCTAAGAAGAATATGGCAAAAATCGGCAACAGCTTAGGCATCAACCAAAGCACTTGTTCCCAGCCATTTTGCCCTAGGTCGCCCGCTCCCCATACAAACAGATTTTGTGCGTACTGATCGTTGAGCAGAATAATCGCCGTTGCAAATGCCCCTAATAACAAGTTGACCGCCATACCCGCCAATACAATTGGCAAGCCGCTCATGTTTTTGATTCCGACAATCGAAACAATCAGCCCCATCGCAAGCAGCGCACCGACCAAAGCAAACCAAACTGAATACTGAGCGACCAACATCGGCGCCACCACATTCAGAATAACCAGACCAAGCCATGCACCTGACGATGTACCTAAGGTTAACGGGGACATCATGCGATTCTGTGTCAGTTGTTGAAACAAGCTGCCGATGGTGCCAAGTGTTGCGCCAACCAAGATCGCCATCACCAAGCGAGGTAAGTTGACATAGGCTAACGCCATCAACTCAAATGAATCATCAACCATTGAGTTGAATGTCGCGATGTCACTGATCTGTGAGACTTGCTGAAGCAACTCACCAATAGGACCAAATTCCGACTGCCCTAACCATAAATGAACAAGGGCAGCACAAAGCAGCGCAGCCCCCATCATAAAACCACTGGATTTCATTACTGCTCCGCTAGCGTCAACAACGATTGCGCCATGGCTTCTGCGTTATACAAGATCGACATAGCACCGCCGTAGCTCCAACTTGCCGCTACTGGGCTAAATTGACCATTGCGAACAAAGGGCATGCTCTTCCAAACCGGAGAACGGTTTAGCTTGTCTTGATATGGGAAAGGTTCAAAGTAAAGCACAATGCCGTTCTTCACGTTCTTAAGCTCGGTCATGCGTTTTTGACTGATGCCCCACTGACTTGCAGGAAGATCCATCGCATTGTCAAAGCCAAGCTGCTCAAGTGCGTATTGTGGAATCGAGTTATCGCCATAAATGAACACCGATGTAGTACTCGCAAAACGGAAAGAAGTGACTTTCGGTTTGTCGCCCGGATACGCTTTATCTAACTCAGCTTTTAGAACAGCGATACGCTCATCCATTGCGGCCAGCTTTTGGTTCGCTTGTTCTTCTTTACCAAGCAACTGGCCGATCTTCTTGAAATTCTCAATAGCAGCCGCTGCATTGCTGTGTTGTTCGCTGTACGTTTGGTAGTAAAGCACGGGCGCAATTTCAGAAAGTCGTTCCTGAAGATCTTTCTGAGGAGAAGCGATAAGAATCACATCAGGGTTTAGCTTTTTAAGCGCCGAAAAGTTAGGTTCAGTTCGAGTGCCAATATCCGCCACGCCTTCTGGAATCGCAGGCTGAACAACCCAATCGGTATAACCTGCAATATCAGGTACCGCTACTGGTGTAACACCGAGTTCAATCACTTGTTCGGCTATGTCCCAGTTCAGCGCAGCCACTCTAACAGGCTGAGCTTCAAGGGTTTTAACACCCTCACTGTCTTCAACTTGAAAGTTGGCCATCGCTTGAGCTGATAACAACAAGCTCAATGAGACAATGAACGAACTCACTTTAGGAAAACGAGAAGTAAAATAGTTGGCTTTCATATAATCACTGTCACTTTTTAATTGTTTATTTAACGACAAAAGCAGCCTACACAGGCTGCTTAGATTTATGTATTCAAATGAATTAGAACTCGTAGTTCACGCTGAGTTCTACTGACTGCTCTGCACCGAACCAACAGTTCGATTGGTCGTAGCAGGTGTAGTACTCTTCATTAAACAGGTTGTTAACCAGCAAGTTAGCCGTTGCACCTGACAGAGTTTCACTTGCTTCCCCTAGGTCATAACCTACGGATAAATCGACAACCGTATATGATGGTACTTTTCCTTGAGTATTCGTTGCATCCATCTCCATTTCACCCATGTAACGAGCACCTGCACTGAAGCGAGTTCCCGATAAAGCACCACCATAGACATAGTAATTGCTCCATAGATTAGCGGCATGTGTCGGTACATAGATTGGTGTCGTTCCTTCAAGGTCAGGGTTTGCATCTTCCGTTACTTCCATATCGACGTATGTATAGCTCGCGTTCACATCCCAATCTTCCGTTACAAACCATCTGCCTTCGACTTCGACACCTTGAGAACGCACTTCGCCTAACTGAATCTTAGAGCGATACGTTGGATCCGATGGATCGGCAGCAATTGAATCTTTCTTAGTAATGTAAAAGTATGATGCTGTAAGTTGCTGTGCCATATCAGCAGACAGGTATTTCACACCTAGTTCGACTTGCTCACCCAGCTGAGGTTTTAAAGAGTTACCGTTAATATCGGTACCAGCAGCTGGTTCAAAACTCGTCGCGTAACTTACAAATGGAGAGATGCCATTATCTAACTCATACAAAGCACCTACGCGGTAAGAGAACTGATTGTGATCCGCTTTTTCTGTGCCATCGCTTGTTGGATAAATGCTCGTTTTTTCGTCACTCGCTTTGAACATGTCGTAACGTCCACCAGCAAGTAAAACCAGCGCGTCGTAGCGAACTTGATCTTGGAAATACAAGCCCAGTTGCTCGGTCGTGATGTCATGTGATTCACGATAATTCTCTTGTAGCTGACTCTTATCAAGCAAGTCATTATTTGGGTTGTATGCGTTAAATCCGTAGAAACCAGCGTTCGCGGTGAACTCTTGATACAAAGAGTCGCCCGTCAGTTTTAGGTAATCGAGACCAAACAATAAGTTATGCTCTAGCCCAGCAACCTCGACGCGACCTGATACTTGGTTGTCGATAACAAAGCTTTGAGAGTCTTCATCCGTGCTATACACATTTCGAATTAAGCTACCAGTTGCGGCGTTAAAATTCGTACCGCGATGGTAGGTGTTTTCTTGATATAGCGACGCATCGGAATAACGAGCGTTCTGAAGGAAAGTCCAGTTGTCATTGATTTGGTGGTTAATTTTGTAACCTAACATCAAGACTTCACGTTCAAAAGTACTCCAGTTCTTGTCGCCCATCGACACAGATGGATCACTTGCCTTCAATACTTCGAGCGGCATTGCAGAGTTAGTACCCATTGACGGATCATTCTGATAGTAAAGATTGAAGTTAATAAGTGTTCGATCAGATACCTGCCAATCTAGCGATGGAGCAATCACATAACGCTCTTCTTCAGCGTTATCAACTTGGCTGTCTTGTTTACGAGCGAGTGCAACTAAACGATATGAAAAGTCACTGTCACCTAACTGACCTGAAGTATCAATTGACGCTTCCATCAAGTTTCTTGAGCCTGTAGATACACCCACTTTTGTCGACCCGTCTTCTTGCGGTGCCTTCGCGATCATGTTGACCATACCACCCGGCGGCATCGATCCATACAACACAGACGTAGGGCCTTTAAACACCTCAACTTGCTGAATCGCAATAGGGTCGATCTGAGGTTGCAGGTTCCATCCAGTCAGGAACGGCAGAATCAAGCCATCGTAGTAACTCTGATTGTTACTAAACCCACGAATCGAGAACGTATCGTACATGGTTACTGATGCGCCCTTTTGCTCAGTCACAACACCCGGCGCGTATCTAAGCGCTTGGTTAAGAGACTTTACACCTCGTTGCTCTAACTGTTCTTCATCAATGACTGTAATACCTTGAGGTGTTTCTTCCGGCTCAAGTGCCGATTTTGTGGCTGTATTACGATAGGCTTTACCCATAATAGTGACAGTTTCTATATTCGAATCTGCCGCAGTAACGGTTTCTTCCGCCAATGCTTGCGCTGAAAACGCAGTCAGCAACGCTACTGCCAATGATGAATACTTAAAACGAGTGTGAGTGGTCATAATTCCCTCGGTACCAATGCTTAATATAAATAATAATAAATCTCATTTGCATTGTATGTATCTAGAGGTGGGATAATTAACAATTTGGTGCAAATTCAAAAAGAACTTGACCTATTTTTAGTCGAAAACGGTCAATTGATGATTAAAAAGACAATTGACCCTATTGATAGGAAGGCTTTGCTAGAAGAGAGTGAGCGGGAATATGACTACGATTTAATAATAGGAACCCAGTACTCCATTTCAGCGTCAGAGGCATGTGCTTGATAGGCAAACGGGTACACTTCAAGCTCATATCCATCGACGCCACGATAACCTGAACTTGGCATCCAATTCAGCACAAACCAACTCAAGGTGTGTCGTAAATTCTCAATTGGACCACAGTGCTTCACTACAGCATAAGTTTGCTTAGGAACCGTCAGTACCTCTAATCTTTCAGAGATAATACTCGGTAATTGCGGGATTGAAATTCCTTCCTGAAGTTCTACCCCTGCCCAATAGTGAATATTAGTCCCGTCAAAGCAAGACTGAGTCAGGTCAACCACGCCAATGAACTGGAGCACGTTGTCGTCAGGGATCTCAACTTCACCTTCTAAACGTGACCATAGCTGAGGGACTTTCTGAGCGAAGTCTTGCGTGAGTGAAAACAGACCACTGATTTCTGATGTCATGCCTTTCACTAGGAAAGACTCTCTTTCATCAATGCGCACTTCCACAAAGCTTAACGCCCCTTTTTCAGAAGTACTCGCTGTTTCAGATACTTGTATCGGCTTTCTTAGCCCGACTCTTTTACCTGCTTTTCTATACTGACTTGGGCTAGACCCAAACATCTGCTTAAACGAGCGGCTAAAGCTTATTTCTGAATTGAACCCGAGCCCAAGAGCAATATCTATCACGCGATCTTTTCCATCAAGCAGGTGTTCTGCAGCTTGGCTTAACTTTAGCTCTCTCACATAGTTAGCCACAGTAAGCCCTGTTTCGGCTTGAAACACTCTCTGAAGCTGCCAACGAGACCAACAGCTTTGTGTCGCAATATCTTCTAACGATAGCGAGGAGCTAAGGTTCGAATGGATATAGGTTAAAACGCGACTGATACGACCAAATGCAGGTGTGTTCATATTTAAGCTTTCATATTCTCTATAGTTGACAGCGACATATTCGATTCACCAATACTTTTATCATTTAAAACGGCTTTTATCACTCAAAAAAAGAAGCGCTCATGTGTGTTCTATAAAATGACCAAAAGATAGAGGCACCGAGTAGATGCTCCATTTTGTATGGTTATCCTCGATTATGTCCGTTATGATAACGCTACTGATTCTCATTTAATGGTTTATGATGCTTTCCCAGCTGCACAATATTATCACTCGTCGGAGAGCCCCGTCTCTACATCAGAAAATCTTCGCTCACTCAAAACAAGTGACACCTTATTTAAGTGGAAGCTTTGGTGTTCTGCATAGCAAGAGCATTGCAATAACGAATGATGATAGCCATAAAGAAATCAAACGAGTTTACGATGGCCTTGTGCAGAGCCACCCTGAAGCAGGCAAAGCCTATTGGTTAACCCGAACGTGGGATCTGGTTTGCTGGCAACCAATCTACGTGACCTTTATATCTATCTACGGCCTTCACTCACTGCCTGATATTAAGAACATCGGCCAGTTTAGGTACAAAGAATTTGTCACAGGCTACCGTTTCTTTAATGGTGATCATCAACACGGTTCACCAGAAGAACTGATTCCACAAGCAGGCGAAGCTATTCTTGCACTCACAGAGTTTTATCGTAGCCAGATTAGTGAGTGGACACGTATTCGTCCGGGGTTTACCAATCATCTACTTGCTGATCTATTATTAGGCAGCTTGATAAAACTACAGCAGCACGAACCGAGCCTAACCAACGATTATATCACTGAACAAGCTAAGCTTTGGTTAGAAGCATGCCAGTTACCTGAAAATCATTTAAACAGCCTTAAAATAGACGCTGATTCGGGGATGCTAAAACTGATCAGAATCAGCTGCTGCTTAGTTTATAAGTGCGACTCTAGAAAGTATTGCGACGATTGCCCAAGACATCCCGACAACAAAAAAACAGCTCAATAACACCCTCTATTTTTAAAAGCCAATAAAGCTCGTTTAATTTCACTGAAGCGCTTTATTGGTCTAGGCACAGGACTGACATGTTTCAGCTTTCAAACATCAAAATTGTTCGTGATGAACGAACGATTCTCTCAATCGAAGACCTCTCGATTCCGACCAACGAACTGACCGTCGTTCTTGGCCATAATGGTTCGGGTAAATCTACACTCGTTAATTTACTCTCAGGGCAGATGTCACCAGATCATGGCAGCGTGGAACTAGACGGCGCTTCCCTCTCTTCATTCAAAAGCAAAGACTTAGCCAAGCAGATTGCTTATTTACCGCAAAAACTCCCCGCTTCTGCTGGCTTAACTGTCGAAGAGCTGGTTCGTTTAGGGCGTTTCCCATGGAGAGGCGCACTAGGCCGTTGGAATTCAGAAGATAAGTCGATCATCCAGCAAGCAATGGAAAGAACCGGTGTTACTGAATTCTCACAAGCATTAGCGGATGACTTATCTGGTGGTGAACGTCAACGAGCGTGGGTCTCTATGTTACTAGCTCAACAGTCACCGGTATTGATCCTTGATGAACCGACTTCTGCACTGGATGTTCATCATCAATTTCAGCTAATGGGCTTACTGTCTGAACTCAACAAAAAAGAAGATGTTGGGGTGATCGTTATTTTACACGATTTGAACCTAGCGCTTCGTTACGCGACGCATATTGTCGCCCTGAAAAAAGGTCAGATTGCGTTCGAAGGCAGCGCGGATAAGTTACTCGATGAAGAGGCTTTGTCAGCACTGTATGAGTCCCCTATCCGACTGATCGATCATCCAGCGCCAGCCAATACTGCAGCAAGTGAGAAGGTTGCAGTCGTCTGTGAATAGTTCGGGCATTTCAGTCTAAGCTCTAAGCTCTAAGCATAATAAAGGCCATTGAAATCATAAACTTCAATGGCCTTTTCGTTTTTCACTCACTAGCTAGCTAAATAATTAAATAACTAGCTAAGCTGGGACTCTCTCGCTTCTTGACTACTGAAACCACGTAAAATATTAAACAGGGTAATCAGTGTGAACAACATGATGACAAGCGATAGATGCCACGCTTCTCCTAGTCCTAACTGAACCAGCCCCATGCTCACCATTGAAGACACCACCATCTGCCCTCCGCCAGACATCGCAGCAGCCGCGCCAGCGTTCTTCTTATAAGGCGACATCACCAACGCCTGAGCACAAGGTAACGCTATACCATTGCCAAGAATCATCAAGAACTGGCCAAGCATTAAATAAAGTGGCTCAAGTGGACAAAAGAAAAGCCACAACGCCGCAGCCACATGTAATACAGGTGTGCATAACAGAGTTTTCTTGTTGCCCAGCATAGGGCGAATACGGTTACATAAGCTTGTTCCGCCGAGCATGCCTAATGCAGGAATCACCGCCCACATCGCGTATTCATCTGACGTCATGCCAATCTGATTTTGCATGATAAATGGCATCACTGATACGGTGGTGATCATCAAGCTAAAGTTAAGCCAGCCAATACTCGCAAAGCTCATAAAATAACGAGAAGTGAGTAGCTCTTTGTATTGAGAAATCATTTTCTTCGGTGAAGGGATAGCCGAAACCTTAGTGACGGTTTCCTTAAACTTGAACGCCAATACCACCCAAGCCAATGAGACATAGCCAAGTAGTGAGATAAACACCATACTCCAGCCAAAGTGGAAGTTAATAAACCCACCGATAACAGGCGCGATCAAAGGTGTTATAGAGGTAACCATCGCAATATAAGACATAGCCAAAGGCAAGTCTGCGCCGTTGAATCTATCGCGCGTCGAGGCACGAGCAAGTACAGCGCAACAGCCGGTTCCTAGGCCTTGTAGAAATCGCCCCATCACCATATTGGTAAACGAGTGGCTGAAGAAAATGATCATCAATAGTCCCAGCATGGCGATTAATAATCCGCTCAGCAGCACTTTCTTGCGCCCAAGAGCATCGGAAATAGGGCCATAAATAAACTGGGAAGGCCCAAAACCTAATAGGTACACGCTTACCAATAGCTGGGCTTGCTCTAGTGATACATCGAAGTCTTTGGCGATCCAAGGTAGTGATGGAAACACCAGTCCCATACTGAGCTGACCGATACTGATGACCAAGCACGCAAGTAAGATCGATTTAAAATCAAATCCACGACTCATCGTTTAATAGGTCCGTTCGAAGAAAAATCGTGCGTATCTAACTCACAACATAAAAACAGAGAAAATAGCGAAAATGCTGCTGGTGAGTTGTTCATAATGCTCCGACAGGATCAAATAGAGAAAGGCAGAGTAAACATACGTGAGCTTGTATAATCATACAATAGGCGTTCAACTAAATATGTGAATAGTCACTTTTCAGCAACCTCGGCTTTCCGCCTATCGGCCACAAGCGCTAGACTAACACTAGATGCTCATAATCAAGGGACTTCAATGAACACTCATCACCGTATTTTTTCATGTGCTTTGGCGCTGCTTGCCTCAGGTCCTGTAACGTCAGCCTTTGCTTGGCAGGCAGAGAAGATCACCGACGGACTCGTGATCCCTTGGGGACTGGCTTATGTCAACGATAAGTCCATGCTAGTCACAGAAAAATCAGGCGTCATTAAACATGTCGATTTAAAAACTGGCGATCAACACACACTCTTCAGGCTGCCCAATGTATGGGCGAAAGGCCAAGGTGGATTATTAGATATCGCACTTTCCCCTTTTGAAAACGGAAAGTTCTACGTCACTTACAGTAAAGACATCGATGATGAAGGCGTAACAACACTGGCTTCTGCTAATTACAGCAATAATGAAGTCATCAATTGGACAGACGTGTTTGTATCTAAATCTAGAACGGACACCGGACGTCACTTTGGTAGCCGTATCACCTTTGATGATAGCCACCTGTATTTTTCAATCGGCGACCGTGGTGATCGAGACAACGGCCAAGACACCATGACTCACGCCGGATCAATATTACGACTGAATGCCGATGGAAGCACACCAAGCGATAACCCATTCACGGATAACAACAAAGTGCTCAATGAAATTTGGAGCTTTGGCCATCGTAATCCACAGGGTCTGTATTACGATTTCCCGACTCAAAAGCTTTGGTCGATTGAACACGGCCCTCGCGGTGGTGATGAAATTAACCTAATAAAAGCGGGTGCCAACTATGGGTGGCCTGTCACCTCACACGGAAAAGAGTATTGGGGCCCTATCAGCGTTGGCGAATCGGAAACCAAAGATGGTATTGAAGCGCCAAAAAAAGTCTATGTTCCTTCAATCGCTCCGGGCAGTTTGCTTGTTTACCAAGGAGACAAATACCCAGAGCTGAAAGGCAAACTGCTGGCTGGCGCACTAAAACTTACTCACATCAATATTGTGACAGTCAATGAACAAGGTGAGGCAATCGAGGAAGAACGCATTTTAGAGGACTTGGGCGAAAGGGTAAGAGACATCGAAACTTCACCAAACGGAGACATCTTCTTCAGCACTGATAATGGCAACCTGTACCGCTTGAAAAAGTAGCCGAGACCTCGTTCAAGTAAAGGCACTTACCTTACAACGACATTTATAAATATAAGCCGTTAAAAGTGGGCTCAACGCCCAGTTAGCGGCTTTAAATTTGCAAAAATGAATGCGCTAAAACAGTGCATTTACTCCAAATTCGTCATCAATTTCGACCACCTTTTTCACAAAAACTACAACAAATCACCATACAACTGTAACTCCATGATATTTAAGGAATGCAAAGTTTGACTACCCCCAAGTTTCTGCAACCTTTCCCTATGTATTCGATTGACTATCCCCTGATTTGATTTAGACTCGTTCCCGGCTAGAAAGAAAGTTCTTTGTATATAAACATTTCGTTGGATTACTAGTAACCCCGTTGTGTTGTACGCAATAGCAATAAACTTTTCCACGCTATCAGTGCCACAATTGGCTCAAAATAAAAATTTAATTTTAGGATATCATCATGTCTAACACAGTTACTGGTACAGTAAAATGGTTCAACGAAACTAAAGGCTTCGGCTTCATTCAACAAGAAAACGGCCCAGACGTATTCGCACACTTCTCTGCTATCACTGGCGACGGTTTCAAAACTCTTGCTGAAGGCCAAAAAGTTGAGTTCGTAGTATCTCAAGGTCAAAAAGGCCCACAAGCTGACAGCATCAAAGTACTTTAATCTAGTATTTTAAAGCTTTCTAAAAATAGCCAGCCTCTGCTGGCTATTTTTTTACCCGCTATTCAGAGATTTAAGGTAATATTCCCCTTCACTATTTCTACCTAAGACACCCTCTCAATGGCTCTTAAACCGACAATCTACAAGTTTCGTATCTCTTTAACCGATATGAATCGCGACTATTACGACTCTTTCAATCTAACGGTTGCACAACACCCTTCTGAAACAGAACAGCGAATGATGGCTCGAATCATGGCTTTCTGTATCAATGCGTCTCCTGAACTTGAGTTCACTAAAGGGTTGTCTAGCATTGAAGAACCCGATTTATGGCAGAAGTCGTTAGACGATCAAATCCTAGAATGGGTTGATGTAGGCGAACCTGATCCAGAGCGTGTTAAGAAGGCAACTCGCCTATCTAAATCAGTACGCGTATTCAGCTTCAACACTAAATCAAACGTTTGGTGGGAGCAGAACAAAGGTAAATTCGGCTACCTAAAAGCTCAGATCGTTCGTCTAGACAACGATGGTATTGAGCAGCTAGCAGCGATGACACAACGTACGATGGATCTTTCAGTCATGCTGACGGGTAACTCTGCTTTCATTAACAGCGATACTCAATCGGCAGAAGTAACGTGGGAAGAGCTACAGAGTAATGACTGAGCGTCCAACCCCGAATAATTCGCAAACAGAAGCTAGCCTGCAAGAAGAAGCCAAGCAGCAAGCCGACGCGCAGCAAGAAATCAAAGCCAAACAACAAGCTAGAACCAAGCTTCACCAGTGTTTAAAAGAAGCAGGTTTAGGTTCAGTCAAAACGCTCTCGACAGGCTACGAGAAAGAGCTGTCGTCATTTATTGATGAAAACCACGCTTTGTTTAAACACGCTTGCGAGAACAAGCCGGAGAACTCTGCACGTCAGACGTTGCTTGGCTTGCTAACCAAGGAACATATCGATGCAAGCTATCGCTTTGAAAGCAATAAAGAAGCGAATGAGGCGATGCAAAATGTATTCGATAATACAGTGGGAACTGAGCACAGCGACAAGTTTCAAAACTCTAACGCTCAACAGTTAAAACTAGTCACGCATTTGTGGTTGTTCATTCAAGGACGACTAGGAATGGATTACAGCCTAGCCAATGATCACGCAGCTGTAGCCGCTACGCTACTGTCTCGTATATCGAGAAGCAATGATGATGAGATTCGCATAGAGTTCATGGCGAGTTTTTACGATGGTTTGAGCATCTATCAAGCCGAGAACAAGCCATCCGGTATTGTTCACCACTTAAAGCGTTTGTTTAACCTTTCTTAAGCACTCCACCAGCGACTGATTCTAGTTACGCTCTATATGCTTTCAACAAACGTTAAGATATAGAGCGTGCTTTTTCTGCTTGGCCGCAACAGATTCCCTATTACGTTCATTCCTCACTTTAGGGAATGGCGAAAGTGAATAAGTCGCTCATTCTTCACTTTAGGGAATAACAGCATTCTCAGCCATTACAGTTGACTTTATTGCAGGCGTAAAAAAGCCCCGCATAAAGCGAGGCTTAGAATATTTTCAACGAACTTCAATTTACAAAGGCTAAATCACGTGCATCCAATAACGAAACGTATTAACGCAGGCCGTGTAAGAATTCGTGGCGCGTTGCTGGGTTTGATCTGAAGATACCGCCCAGAGCTGTTGTTGTCGTTTCGCTAGTCGCGTCCATTACACCGCGTGATTTTACGCAGTAATGAACCGCATCCATGGTGACAGCAACGTCATCAGTTTCGAGTAGCGTTTGCAGTGCAACAAGGATCTGCTGCGTCATACGTTCTTGAACTTGTGGGCGCTGAGCAAAGAATCGAACAATACGGTTAATCTTTGAAAGGCCGATGATTTTCCCACGAGGGATATAAGCGACCGCAGTCTTACCATCAATCGTCACTAAGTGGTGCTCACAAGTACTGGTCACGGTAATGTCTTTTACTCGTACCATTTCACGAACGCCCATCTTGTTTTCGATTACCGTAATTTTAGGGAAATTGGCGTAATCCAAACCAGAGAAAATTTCATCCACGTACATTTTAGCAATACGTTGCGGTGTTTCTTCCAGACTATCGTCCGTAAGATCAAGTTCAAGGAGAGTGAGAATCTCACGCATATGGTGTTCGATTCGTTCCTTTTTCTCTTCTCGGCTAACCTGGTTTGGACTCATTGGTGTCTCTAAACCACGGCTTGCTAGCGCATCTTTAACCAACTTCGCTGATTCGCTAAGACCTGACATTGAACTTCCTCTTTTATTACCCCTTCTGGATGGCAAACAAGGATACTCGGAATTTTGAATAAATACACCCATATTTTAAGGGAGGTCATTATTTACGGGGCTTAAACTGTGCTAGAGTGGCTAGAATTTCGTTGGCGAACCATCATGATTTGATAACTATTGAATCCCTATTGCCAACCGCCAAATCAAAATAATAACGATCAAAGGATTTCAATTATGGGCTGTTGCGACGCTCCGGGCTTGATGCCAATTGAAGAAGCACTAGATAAGCTGCTATCGCCAATTCAACCTATTCGAACGACCTTATCACTGCCATTGGCAGAAGCATTGGGTTACGTACTTGCTGAAGATATTCTATCCCCTATTTTCGTACCTCCTTTTGATAACTCAGCAATGGACGGCTATGCACTGCGCTTAGCAGACCTAGAGAACAGTAAAGTGCTGCCTTTAGCGGGCAAGTCCTTTGCAGGTCAACCTTTTGAAGGTGAATGGCCAGCAAACACCTGTATTCGCATTATGACTGGCGCAAAGATCCCGGAAGGTTGTGACGTCGTAATCATGCAAGAAAACACTGCTGAAACTGACGCTGGCATTGAGATTCAGCAAGACGACATCAAGCTGAACAATAACATTCGCCCTACCGGTGACGACATCAAGCAAGGCGATATCGTTCTTAGCCGTGGCGAACGTTTAACACCTCGTGACATTCCAATGATTGCTTCGCTCGGTGTGAGTCATGTAACTGTGGCACACAAACCTAAAGTCGCTTTCTTCTCTACTGGCGATGAGCTCAAGCCATTAGGTCAGCCTCTTGAAGATGGTCAGATCTACGACAGCAACCGCTACGGTATCAAACCACTGATTGAAGCGTTTGGTTGCGAAGCAATTGACCTAGGTATTATTCCTGATTGCCCTGCAACGCTTAAAGAAACCTTTGTAAAAGCGCAAGAACTGGCAGACGTAGTTGTCACTTCTGGTGGCGTAAGTGTCGGCGAAGCTGATTACACCAAAGACATTCTTGAAGAGCTTGGCGAAATCGGCTTTTGGAAACTAGCAATCAAACCAGGTAAACCATTCGCATTTGGTGAGCTAGACAACGCTTGGTTCTGTGGCCTACCGGGTAACCCAGTGTCTGCAATGATGACTATGTATGTGTTAGTTCAGCCTATGCTGGCTAAATTAGCTGGTCACACAGCATGGACAGCACCAGAGTCGATTCCTGCTATCACTAAATCTGCATTCAAAAAAGGCCCAGGCCGTACTGATTACCAACGTGGCATCTACTCGATTGAAAACGGTAAGTTTGTAGTAGAAACAACAGGTAACCAAAGCTCTGGCGCTTTCCGCTCAATGAGCTTAGCAAACTGCTTTGTGGTACTAGAGCGCGAACGTGGCCGTGTTGAAGTCGGTGAAACGGTTCAGATTCAACTGTTTAACTCCACGCTTTACTAACGAGGCTTGCTGATGGAAATACTGTCTGACGCAGAGATGCTTCGCTATAACCGCCAGATCATTCTCAAGCAGTTTGATTTTGAGGGTCAAGAAGCGCTGAAACAGAGCTCGATTTTGGTGTTAGGTGCGGGTGGTTTAGGCTGTGCCTCTGCTCAATACCTCGCGACTGCGGGAATTGGTAAGCTAACACTGATCGACGATGATATTGTCGAGCTTTCAAACTTGCAGCGACAAGTGCTTCACACCGATGCTGACATTGGTAAGAAGAAGGTCGATTCTGCCGCTGAGTCTTTGCAGGTATTGAACCCTCATCTGACGATTGCAACTGTCGATCACAGGCTTGATGACGAAGCGCTAGCAAGTTTGATCGAAGCACACTCTCTTGTTCTTGATGCCAGTGACAACGTTGAAACGCGCAATCAACTTAACCGTTTGTGTTACACATCAATAACGCCTCTAGTATCGGGCGCTGCGATTCGCATGGAAGGTCAGATTAGCGTATTCACTTATCAAGATGAAAATGCACCTTGTTACCAGTGCTTGAGTGCTCTATTCGGCAACGCTGCTCTAAGCTGTGTTGAAGCCGGTGTGATGGCACCTGTTGTAGGCATGGTAGGCGCGGCTCAGGCTTTGGAAGCTATCAAGGTTATTGCCAAGTTTGGACAACCAAAGCAAGGCAAACTTTTGATTCTCGATGCCATGTCTCACAGCTGGCGTGAAATGAATTTAATAAAGATGCCTAATTGTTCGGTGTGTGGTAAGTAATAAAAAGAGCCAAAGCCCATTGAGTTGGCTTTGGCTCGTTACCCTAATACGTTGTTAATGATTAGAAGTATATTCAGAAGCGACGTAATCTAGCTCCTTTTGCTCTGCGAGCATCTCAACTGCAATTTCAGGTAGTGATGGAACCCCATGAAGAAAACCTTGTTGGTTAAAGCCGCCTAGAGTTTCCAGAAATGCACAGGTGTCTTTATTTTCAACACCCTCATAGATAATACGTGCGTTTTTTACCGAAACGAGCTTCTTAACTTCATCGATTTTTTGCATGTAATCAATGTTATGGCAAAGTCCCCATGTAATGGTTTTATCTATTTTTATCTCACTAATAGGCAGTTTGACAATACGTTCAATATTCGATGCTTCCATCCCAAAGTCATCTATAGAGATCTCAAAACCATTCAACCTTAGCCGTAAAATATTTGCCAACAATTCTTTTTCAATATTGCCTGAAAGCCCCTTTTCAGTCAGCTCTACAACGATAGTATGCTCAATACCTTGCTTATAGATCTCGAGTAGATTATCGACAACAGATTCATCAGTCAGTAAATTAGGATCGATATTAATTGAGAACCTCAACGATTTATCAAGTTCACTGAAGTGGAGATGATAATCCTGAATGAATTTATTTATCACGATATTGGTAAAAACCTTTTGCTTTCCTAGCTCTTCAATTACTGGCAAAAAATAGCTCGGTGGAAGTAAGGTCCCGTTTTCATCAGACCATCGTGACAACACTTCAAACCCCGAAATAACATTTATATCCGAAACAACTTGCGGCTGATAAACCAGATTGATGGGAAAATCGTCATCGATGATTGTTGCACGGTTACCAAAGCCAAGCTCGCTTTTGGTTATGGTTTCAACTTCAAGTGCTTTATCAACCAACTCACTTATTTGGTTAGCCCAAATAGGCTTTTCTAGTGAAGCGACAACATTTAACTCATAGAGCTTTCCAAGCATACTCACCGAGCTAACAATGGATTTATCCAAACCTGAAATAATGATTATTTTAGACTCAACATTTTGTTGCGACATCATACTCAAGAGTTCAAATCCATCGCCATTGGGCATCATGATGTCCATAATCACCAAATCAAATGATGCGTTTTGCATTTTGCTCATTGCATCGAACGCATTTTCTGCAAACTGTACAGATGTTTTTTTATTAGATAAAGAGACCGCATTTTTAATGACCTCTCTCGATAGTTCAACATCGTCAACAATCAATACTGTGTTATTCATTCTCTTCACCTTTATAGTTTGCAATAATATCCATCCAAGTGCGTTGTGATTTCATTTTCTTTGAATCCAAGTTCATGACCTTCATTGATCTATCGTTACTTCTTACACTTCGATACTCGCAGCCCAATGAAAAAAACAGATCAAAAATCCTTTTGCTTTTCAGTAGTATATAAAGCTCTTTATCTGGATTTAAGCTTTGTAGATACTTGTACGCCTCTCTGCCCATTGTGTCTGTAAATGACGAATAATGAGTGCAGTTAAAAGTAACAACTAAATGTGCTCTATCTTCTTTAGATACTAAGACTTGCTCCAAAAAATCTGCTGCAAGATTATAGTTAGCACTTAATAAGTGTCCGATTAATTGCCCATTAACCGTGACGAGCGTTAACTCTCCAGAATATTGATTTATTATTTTTTCAATAATTACCTTTCTACTCAGATCTAAATCTTCTAAATTACTGAGCATAACGTTATCCTCATATTCAAAGATGACATCAATTAA
This sequence comes from Vibrio sp. 10N.247.311.49, assembly GCF_041467655.1. Taxonomy (NCBI): domain Bacteria; kingdom Pseudomonadati; phylum Pseudomonadota; class Gammaproteobacteria; order Vibrionales; family Vibrionaceae; genus Vibrio; species Vibrio sp. 10N.247.311.49. The sequence goes on along the minus strand of NZ_JBFSVA010000032.1, from coordinate 5,121 downwards.
CTTGGTAATCTTCCCAAGAAGGAATGAATTATTTGAGTTAATCACCGTAACTTCTGTTTGGACGTGCATGTTCATATCAATATAACCGTTATTATTAAATTTATTCGTTAACCCTGTGAGAACTGTTTGTGAGTCGTTTGCCTCCCAAACATCAAATATGTTGACTCCAATAAGGTCCAGTAACTCGTTTTGACGTTTTAAGTGGGGAGTTGTTACTCCTCTTTCCCAACGGCTTAGTGTCACAACGTCCAGGTTGTTAAAGTTAGAGTTACTTCTTTGAATCGCATCAACAAAATTAGTTTGAGACAAACCATTATTAACACGAAACGTACGTATAATATTTCCAAACATAGCTTTATTTTCTTATTCGTTATTGTGATTTAGCTTATTTTTAATTAAATACGAACAAAAGCTAAGGGCAAGCTGTGATTGAATAATTTGAAAATGCCCAGCTACTCTCAACACTTATTGGATGATAGTTATTTTCATAACAGTTTGGGCATTATCTTGATGACAATGCCCATAACTCTCAGAAAAACAGATGAAAATAATACATGAAGATCCGAAGATGGCTTACCCTCAGGTTATAGGTAGGAGTATTTAACTAAGTTAGCAAGTACCACCTGATAAAGCGCAATGAAGCTTTAGCTTTAGATCGCTCGGGTTGAGCGGTTTGGTTAGATAACACGAAAAGTATTGGTCCATTCGAGCCTCTTCTTGAATGGTAGCTCGTGCCGTAACGGCAATTATAGGTAACGATGGCTTACGCTTTCCCAACTCAGAAGCAAGCTCAATGCCATCCATAACCGGCATTGAAATATCCGTCAGTACAACATCAAAGTCATGTTCAGAAGCGAGTGCTAAAGCCTCCAAACCATCATTCGCGGTCATGCATTCACAACCTAGCTCGTTTAAGTGGAACTCTAGAATTTCTCGGTTGAACTCAACATCATCAACGATCAAGGCTTTTTTACTTGTGCAGTCTAAGCGCTCTCTAACGTTATATACCTGTTCAGCAACACCGTTAGAACACTCAAGAACATTCATAATTTCTTGAGCTGGGAGTGAGATAACAAAAGTACTACCGGTGCCGAGCACACTCTCAACACGCAACGAACCCTTCATTAACTCTACGATGGTTTTAGTTATCGCCAAGCCCAAGCCAAAACCAAACTGTTGGTCTTCTTGATTAACCTGTTCAAAGCCGTTAAACACCGCATCCAATTTATCTTGGGGAATACCGACTCCAGTATCGCTTACGGAGATATTGAATGCTCTATCGTCGGTTGAAACTTCTATTGTCACCCCTCCCTTGTTTGTAAACTTCAATGCGTTCGAAACTATATTATTGATTGCTTGCTTAATACGAAGCTCATCAATCATCAATGTTGTCGAAGCATCGACATTGCATATAATATCAAGCGACAATTGTTTAGACTCGCTAAGCGGAAAAAACGTATTTTCAATTTCGCGCATCAAACTCATTACTGACAGGCATTTAGGGTTTAATGAATAGCTTGCTGCTTTTACTCTTTCAAAATCCAATAGGTCATTCACAATGCCTAAAATAGTATTGCTCGCACTCGAAATACCGTTCAGCTGATGGCGATATTCGTCAAAGTTTTTGCTATGGCTTAGCATATGTGTATAACCAATAATCGCGTTCAGTGGCGTGCGAACCTCATGGGACACATTTGAAAGCAGCACCGATTTCTGTTTATTGGCCTCACTCGCCTCTTGCGCTGCTATCTCGTACAGCTTCGTTCGCTCTTCAACTTCATATTCAAGCCCTTCAATCAAATTTTGAATCTGGATCCCAGCCTCAGAATAAGCCTTTGAAAGCTGTTCAATTTCGTCTCCATTACTATAAACAGTATGTCTGGATTTATTAAAATCACGCTGCTTTAGATATTTAGCTTGTGCGATCAATTTAGAAATAGGTATCAGCATCTTATTCACCGCGATTGAGTTAATAGCTAAAAACAGACCAAGCAAAAGGATATAAGCAAAGAACAGGCGTTTGATCAACGAGTTATCACCAGATAAAACCAGCTCTTTGGTGGTCGCATAACTGGAACGAATCACATGCTCTGGCGTGACTAAAATCAACCTCCAACCGGTTTGACGGTTCTGAACAAAAGTGACATTGAAAACACCTTTTTCGCCACTTACCACAAAACTACCCAAGTAATGTGACATGATATGGCTTCCGACACTCTTTTGAATTTGTTCATCAAAAACACTTTCAGACATCAATTGGTCGACATTCTGTTGTAGATTCGACGCGATAAGCTTGCCGCTGTCGTCTACTAAGAAATAACGGTATTGGAATTCATCGATCATATTTTCAAAAGTCAGTGAACGAGAAAAATACTCTAAATCTAAATCAAATTTGAGTAACGCGTTATCCCAGTGCTCTGGACGGATATAAATGGCAAACTTAGTGACGTGCCCCACTTTAACTTCTTTCCCTATATAGAAATTCTTGTAGTGGATCATGCGACTAAAATCGACAGAAATAGAGCGGCTTACAATACCATTTTCGGTGATAGAGACTTCTTGGTTGCGTTCAGTGTCAATAAAAAGCACCTTTTTGATAAAAGGCTTACGCTCTGTGTTGATATAAGCCAGTTGTTTATTACGAAGTGCCTCGTTTTTCGATTCATTAACAAAATCATGAGCAAAATCAATCGCTACATGCTGCACTTCCTCAGTGATCAGCTCGACCTCTTTATCAAGGGTTACACTTTGAGCTTTCACAAAGGTAAGTAGAAGCTTTTTGTTATTTCCCGTAATGCTCTCCTTTATCTCTTCAAATTGGTTTTGTGAAGAAACCTGAACGATTTCGATAGCGGAGTACGTAAGCAACACCACAAATAGAACCAGTATTGTTGCGTTGGTGAAAATGATTTTATTTTTAAAAGACACGTTCATATCCTCCAACTTAAGCGTCAAAAAGTTGAATCATGGCGTTAGACACATCCATCAAAATCTTTTTTCCGGCACTTTCATTGATTACCGCGTCGTAGTGCTCCAATTTAAGACAAATTCTTGCAACCTCTGTAGCCCCGCAAGATAACGCAATGCCTTTCACTTTATGGGCGAGCGCTCGATTGGACTCACCTCCTTGAAGAATATCATCATTAACCTTGTGCAAACTTCTAATAGCAATCTGACGAAATCGAACGCCAATATCCGATTGAAAGTTACAACCCGTCGCCATTAAAAATACATTTGTGTCGATGCTATACATACCAATTTCTCCCGCCTTCGTGACCCCCCTTAATTTTGACCGTCTGTTACAAAACTGATATGGCAGATCGAGAATTTAAATAACCGGAATGCCCAATGGCATTGTCTGTTTTTTAACTTGGCTTATGCCATATTCACTGCTGGCTACATTTGGACAATAGATCACACTTTTTATGATTATCGAGTGAAAATAATGGCTCAACTTTTCAGACATACTTTTAGACGCTTGGAACAATTAGGTCGAGTGTCTATAAAACAAATATTTGGCGTAACGGCCTTCTATGTAGATCACGTTTTGCTCGTTCTACATAAAAGTGGGGAGCTGTACCTCAGAGGAACACCGGCACAAAAAGGCTACTTTATTAACAAGGGCTACCCCAAGGTGAATGCGAGCGTACTTGGAGTAAGTCAGAATGCGGATTATTACAAGTTGCCAGCAAACCCTTGGAGCAAGTATTCTTTGACTCTATGTGAAGCAGAAATCGCACTAGAGCAAATAAAGAGATCACGAAGCAGTTATATTTCTGCTCCCGAAAGGCTCAAAGACTTACCCAACATGCGATTCTCAACTGAGCAACTTCTTGAGAAAGCGGGTATAAACTCCATTGAGAAACTCAAAAACCTGGGCACGATTGGTGCTGTAGAGGCTATCCAACAGCATACCCACCATAAACCAACCATCGAGTTAGTTTGGTCGTTAGAGGGTGCAATCCAGGGTATACACCGTTCACAACTGCCGACGAACCTAAAAAATGCATTGCGCACCCAAGCTCAAAGTTATTGTTAGCCTATATTGTTTTAACGAAGCTTAGATTCTTGTTAAATCCAAATGCGGTCAATTTGATGCCGTGGCTATTCCTAGCTACGGCTCATTAGGCTAACCCGCTGTCCTTAAGTGATTTCACTCAAGTTTAACGTCTTTAAATTAGCCTCCCCTTTCATTTGATCGCCCACTCCGTTTTAATTTTCACTGCCAGCCTTTATTTTGGTTTCCTACTATTCCCTCTGCTACAAATTACCATTCAAGTTTTAATGCAACTGAATTTATAACTATTTATTTTACAACCTGCCCTATCGCTACCAAACTAGGCATATCAACACAACACTAATAAAAGGTGCCTAAATATGCGTTCATTAATCTTTATTTCAACAGCAGTATTAGCAACTCTTATCTCTTTTCAGTCGGCGGCCGCAAATGTCACTGTGCGTTGGACAGGGAAAGTACCGACTTCTGACTGCGCTTCAAACCCTATTAGCAATCAAGTCGCGTTCAACTCACAAAGCGAACGTTGTAAGGTTGAACTTAAACAAACTGAAATAACTAATACAAAAACAGCAAATAAAATGGTTTCGTTTGATGTGTAATATGAAAGGAAAACCCATTAAGTAGGCATAATAGCCAGATTAATATTCAACCTGACCTTGCATGTAATCGCAGCAAATAAATAATACGGGTATGATAATTAAACTGGCTGTTTGTTTATGCACTTAATCTTACATAAAGGGTCGCTAAGAATTTCGCTAGCCGACCACCCAACGATAAAACCCATCCAGCTCACACTCAGTGAATTTTTAGTTCTAAAAGAGTTACTCACTCATCAAGGGGAGCATTTAACCAAACACCATCTACTAAAAATGGGATGGCCCAATTCATTCGTCTGTGACAATGCATTGAATATGGTGATCATGTCTTTAAGAAAGAAGCTTCTTAGGCTCGGTGGATGGATAGAAATCAATACCATTTACAAGATAGGTTATAGTTTAAATAAAACTGACAAAATATGTGTTTTGCAGTGAATTTAAACACTCCCGTCGCTTTGTTTCCTAATTGGATCTCAGATAGAAACGGCCAGTATGGGTGATTATTAG
>NZ_JBFSVA010000031.1:0-45741 GCF_041467655.1 Vibrio sp. 10N.247.311.49 | reverse complement strand
CGATGACCTCAACCTTGGCAAGGTTGCGCTCTACCAACTGAGCTAGTATCGCATTATAAAAGGTCTTTCACCTTTCGATTACCGCTTTCGCCGTAACCTACAAATTGGAGCGATACATCGGGTTCGAACCGATGACCTCAACCTTGGCAAGGTTGCGCTCTACCAACTGAGCTAGTATCGCAATCTGAAAACGTCTTTCTCCGTTCAGGGCTGCGAATTATAAGAGCATTTTTTTGTGATGCAAGTCCTTAATGCAAAATTACGAAACTTTTTACTCAACTGCTGTAAAAGCACACAGATTTGCAAAAAAAACGGCTCTTATGTCCCTGAAAAGTTAGATAAACGTGATCATTTTATTCGACTAGATGTTAATAATCGTTTTTCGGTAGTACTGCAGCTCGGCGATCGACTCTCGAATATCGTCTAACGCAAGGTGACTTCCCGACTTAGAAAAACCATCTAACACTTCAGGTTTCCAACGACGAGTCAGCTCTTTCAGAGTGCTTACGTCAACATAGCGGTAGTGGAAGTACTCTTCTAACTCTGGCATGTGCTTGTATAGGAAACGACGGTCTTGACCAATGCTGTTGCCACAAATTGGTGACTTACCTTTTGGTACCCATTTTTCAAGAAACTCAATGGTTTGTTGGATGGCATCTTGCTCTGAAACCGTGCTTTCTTGAATTCGCTTCACGAGGCCGCTGCCAGTGTGAGTCGTTGTACACCACTCGTCCATCTTGTCCAATTCACTCTGAGGTTGGTGAATAGCCAAAACAGGTCCTTCAGCCAGGATGTTAAGCTCACTATCAGTAACGATAGTAGCAATTTCAATGATTTTATGAGTTTCAGGATCAAGTCCTGTCATCTCTAGATCAACCCAAATAAGGTTCTGATCGCTAAAGGACATAAGGCGTCGCCTATTTGTTTATGTGTAAAAGAGGTACTATACCCAAATAACTATACTCAAACTAGCTTTAGGACCATCGAAATCACGTGGTACCAGCAACATCCTGTTTGAGTCCCCAATCATCAAGTTAGATGTGTTAAGTGAAAAATTGTGGCTAAAAAAAAGAAGTTAACCAAAGGTCAAGTACGTCGTGTACGTAGCAACCAGAACAAGCGACTCAAGAAAGAAGATTCTATCCAATGGGATGAGAACATGCTTGGCGGAACCAAAAGCGGACTCGTGATTACGCGCTTTGGCCAACATGCTGATATCGAAGATCTTGAAACTAACGAAGTTCATCGTTGTAACTTACGCCGTAGTATCGAGACTTTAGTTTCTGGTGACCGAGTGACTTGGCGCGCAGGCTTAGAATCAATGGCCGGTATTTCTGGCGTTGTGGAAGCGGTTGAGCCGAGAACTTCAATGCTGACTCGCCCTGATTACTACGATGGCCTAAAGCCAGTAGCTGCGAACGTCGACCAAATGGTTATCGTATCGGCTGTGCTACCAGAGCTATCACTTAATATTATCGACCGTTACCTAATTGCTTCAGAAACGGTAAACATCGCGCCGCTTGTTGTACTGAACAAGGTCGATCTACTGACTGATGAGCAGATTGCTGAATACCGTGAAACACTTAAAGAGTACGAGAAGATCGGCTATAAAGTGATGTTCGTGAGTAAAGAGTCTGGCTACGGCATCAAAGAGCTGGAAGCTGAACTCAAAGACCGTATCAACATCTTTGTTGGTCAATCGGGTGTGGGTAAATCAAGCCTAGTGAATGCATTAATGCCTACGCTAGACATTGAAGAAGGCGAAGTCTCTGAGAACTCAGGTCTTGGTCAGCACACAACCACGGCAGCTCGTTTATACCACTTCCCTTCTGGTGGTGATCTGATTGATTCACCAGGAGTGCGTGAATTCGGCCTATGGCACCTAGAGGCCGACGAAATCACTGAAGCCTTTATCGAGTTCAAGCCTTACCTTGGCGGTTGTAAGTTCCGTGACTGTAAACACATTGATGACCCAGGCTGCATCCTGCGCGAAGCGGTAGAAAACGGAAAGATCAGTCGATTACGTTTCGACAACTACCACCGCATCATTGAAAGCATGGCGAGTAACAAAGATAACCGTCAGTATTCACGCAACAAAAAAGCCGATCTCTAATCGCGTTTTTGTGAACAAATGTGTGCATTTACTGACAATTGGCGCGAATTTAAGTAACATCTCGCGCCCTAAACCGTCATCGACAGATTTAATTGAAAAACAATTAGCATTGGAAAATTAATACAATGGATAAGATTAAAGTTGGATTGCAGTACTGGATTCCACAACATGGATTAACTCGCCTAGTCGGCAAACTTGCGTCTGCTAAAGCGGGCGGCTTAACGACAGCGATCATCAACTGGTTCATCAAGCAATACAAAGTGAACATGGATGAAGCTCTGCATAGCGATCCAAAACACTTTAAAACATTCAATGAATTCTTCGTGCGTGAATTGAAAGAAGGCATGCGTCCCATCGCCGAAGGTGAATCTGTTATTGTTCACCCTGCAGATGCACGTGTGAGCCAATTTGGCCCAATTACTGACGGTCAACTGATTCAAGCGAAAGGCCATAACTACTCAGCTCGCGAGCTATTGGGTGGTGATGCTGCGCTAGCGGATGAATTTAAAGACGGTGAATTCGCAACGCTTTACCTGTCTCCAAGTGATTACCACCGCGTGCACATGCCATGCGACGGCACACTGCGCCAGATGATCTACGTTCCAGGTGACCTTTTCTCAGTTAACCCGTTAACGGCAGAAAACGTTCCAAACCTATTCGCACGTAATGAGCGTGTCGTTTGTATCTTCGATACGGAATTTGGCCCAATGGCACAAGTGCTGGTTGGCGCAACGATCGTAGGTAGCATCGAGCAAGTATGGGCAGGTACCATCACCCCACCTCGTGGTAACTCGGTTTACAAATGGGATTACCCTGCACAAGGTGACAAAGCAATCATCTTGAAGAAAGGCGAAGAGATGGGCCGCTTTAAGCTTGGTTCAACCGTTATCAACCTGTTCGCTAAAGATGCGATCAAGTTTGACGACACTATGCAAAATGGCGAGAAAACGGTTCTTGGTACACCTTTCGCGCACATTGCTGGCAAAGAAGCGCAAGCAAATGACGATGTTGTTACCGATTCTGCTGAGAACACTGACCAAGCTTAACAATTTGAGTTAACTCATTTAAGCTTTCAAGGCGCGTTACTTTTTCTATTTCAGAGAAGAACGCGCCTTTTTCTTAACTCTACCGATTCATTTGCTACTCAAGCTCTAACAACTCAATCTTTCAAACCCTGCCCAGCCACCTGCTGCTTCTCACTCTTGTCTCTAATTGCCCAGATAAAAGATTGACCAAAAACAAAACAACTGTCGAAACCTTAAACAACTTTTTGATTTTCCAACCCGTCTCCAAGTACCAGAAATCCAGATAACTTACTCTATTTGAAGATATTTTATTTATAGGGTCTTTGTACATGCCTAAACTCAATGTTGGCGTTCTGGTCAAGCTGTTGATTTGTTTTGCGATTCCCTTAGGCGTGTTATTCATGCCGATAGATTCAATACCAATCGATGATCTCACGCTGATTCAACACCGCCTGTTGGCGATATTCTTATTAGCAGCCCTGCTGTGGGTGCTTGAACCTGTTCCGGTATTCGCCACTTCCATTTTGATCATTGCGCTTGAACTGGTGATGATATCTGACAAAGGTTTACACCTATTTAGAAATCCACCAGCGGGGCACGATCTCGGTGAGTTAATCAAATATACCGACATCTTCGGTGCATTTTCGTCACCGATCATCATCCTTTTCATGGGTGGTTTTGCTCTTGCGATATCCGCATCCAAGTATGAACTCGATAACAACCTAGCTCGAGTGCTACTTAAACCATTTGGTACAGAACCGCGCTTCATTATGCTCGGCTTAATGCTGATCACCGCCGTGTTCTCAATGTTCATGTCAAATACCGCAACGACGGTAATGATGCTTGCGCTGCTCGGCCCTATCGTCGCATCTGCACCAAAAGGCGATATGGGTATCAAAGCGCTCGTGTTGTGTATTCCAATTGCTGCCAATACTGGCGGTATCGCAACCCCAATCGGTACACCGCCCAATGCCATCGCGCTGCAATACCTAACGGGTGAAAATACCATCGACTTCCTCAGCTGGATGATGATGGGCTTACCCTTTGTGATCATCCAACTCACCATCGCTTGGTTTCTTCTACAAAAACTCTTCCCTTCTAAAGAAAGAAACATGGTGCTCAAGCTTGATGGACAATTTAGAAAGAGCTGGCGAGCGATTGTGGTTTACATCACCTTCGCTGCGACAATCTTATTGTGGATGACCACCAAACTGCACGGCATGAACACCTATGTCGTGTCTATCATTCCACTGGCTGTGTTTACGCTCACTGGCATCATGGGCAAAGAAGAGCTCAAGCTGATTAACTGGGATGTGTTGTGGCTGGTCGCAGGTGGTATTGCGATTGGTATTGGCTTAGATAAAACAGGCTTAGCCGCTGCACTCGCACACGCAATTGACTATGAATCGCTCTCACCTGCAGCTGTGGTACTGACATTGTCTATCGTGTGTTGGTTAATGGCGAACTTCATGTCAAACACTGCGACGGCCAACTTGCTGATGCCGATAGCCGCTGCAATTGGTGCTTCCATGGAAAGCCTAGTTGCGATTGGTGGTCTGCAAGGCTTGCTGGTTGTGGTCGCCTTCTCTGCGTCACTTGGCATGATTCTGCCCGTATCGACACCACCAAACTCACTGGCCTACTCGACCGGGCTTATCGAAAGCAAAGACATGGCGAAGATGGGCATCATCTTAGGTATTGTGGGCTTGCTGATGGTTTACCTCGCCCTGTTTATCATCACCTAGTACGTTAATCCCTACTAATGCCCTTCCAGATAGTAATCACGTCTTTGCTATCTGGAAGGTTTAGTGCATATTGAATCCCCCACTTCTACATTTTGACACGGACGTACACTTCAATGGGATTCGAATGGTTGGCTCTTGCTGCCGCTTTTCTTTGGGCTATCGCGAGCCTGATGTCAGTAAAGCCTGCTCAACACTTAGGTTCTTTCGCCTATAGCCGTTGGCGCATGGGTTGCACTGCTATCATCTTATCGAGCATGGCTTGGTTTACTGGTGGCTGGTCAACGGTCGAAGCAGACCTAGTCACGCCGATGATGCTGTCTGGGCTAATTGGCATCTTCATTGGTGATACCGCCCTATTTGCTTGTTTGAACAGAATGGGACCGCGCCAAGCAGGTTTGCTGTTCTCTTGTCACGCCGTGTTCTCGGCAATTCTTGGTTACTTCCTATTTAGCGAAAGCATGACTTCGGTGGAGCTGATTGGCTCGGCTTTGGTGTTCAGTGGCGTTTTAACCGCGATATTCTTTGGTCGTCGAGGACAAGCCAACAACCAACTCGAAACCATCAAGGGCACCGTGTGGATTGGTGTAGCTCTCGGAATCACAGCGGCTATCTGCCAAGCCTTGGGCGGTATTATTGCAAAACCCGTGATGCAAACCAGCATAGACCCTGTTGCCGCTTCAGCGATTCGTATGATTACCGCTTTTGTTGCTCACTCCGCATTTCGTCTAACTGGCGCTAAGCTCTCACGCGCAATCAACCCGATGAATGGTCAAATATTTGCGATTACCGCAGTGAACGGATTTTTAGCGATGGCGGTGGGAATGACGCTGATCTTGTATGCACTGCAAGAAGGAAATGTCGGCATGGTTGCTCTGTTGTCTTCAACCACACCTATCATGTTGTTACCAATACTTTGGCTGTACACCAAACAGAGACCAAATGCCTACGCTTGGATCGGTGCCATTGTTGCCGTAGTGGGTACTGGTATTCTAGTCAGCTAGCTAGTGAAGTTAATTGGCAGCTGATTGGAAACTGAGAGTGAATAGCTAATGACTATTCACTCTCAGTAAAAACAAAAGCAAAAAGTTAAGAACGTGGGAAAGGAAAAGCCGTCACGTCATCGATGTGGTCATAACCTAACGCCAGCATGATCAGACGATCAATACCTAAAGCAACACCCGCACAGTCTGGTAAGCCCGCTTTTAATGCCTCAATCAAGTGATGGTCAATCGGTTGAGGCGATAAGCCCATCTCAATACGTTTGGCATTGTCATCTTCAAAGCGCTTGAGCTGCTCTTGTGGTTTATCTAGCTCATGGAAGCCGTTTGCTAACTCGATGCCTTTGAAATACACCTCAAAGCGATCCGCCACTCGCGAATCCTCAGGATTAATCTTAGCCAATGCCGCTTGTGAAGCCGGAAAGTCATAAACAAACGCAGGGACTTGTTGGCCTATTTTGGCTTCAACCCCAATACTAAACAGCAACTGCAGCAAGGTATCACGATCTTCTTCAGGGTCAGCTATATCGCTGAGCCCAAGTTTTGCTGCGGCTTGCTTTAGCGTAGCCATCGAATCTTCCAGGGGACACACACCTAACACGTCAATAAAGGCTTGTTGGTAAGTCATTCGCTCTGCTGAGCCCGATTTAAGTACCTGCTGTAACAGCAAATCCATTTCATCCATCAGGTCATGGTGATCAAAGCCAACGCGATACCACTCCAACATGGTGAACTCAGGGTTGTGGTAACGGCCATTTTCTTCGTTACGGAAAGACTTACAAATTTGGTAAATACAGCCACTGCCCGCCGCTAATAGACGTTTCATATGAAACTCAGGGCTAGTCATAAAGAACAGAGGCTGACCGTGCGCATAACCCGGCCCTACGAATTCAGTTTTGAAAGTATGCAAATGCACGTCCGTCACCGTGGCGTGGCTCATCGCAGGCGTATCCACTTCCATCACGTTTCGCTCAGCAAAGAACTGACGAATTTGATTAAGGATATCAGCACGTTGCTTTAACTGTTTAATGGTTGCGGCCGGTTGCCATGTAGAGTGCATTATTGAGTTCCATATTACTGAATTCTAGGCGACGAAAATTACCACCTTTCATCGCTTTTGTAAGCTTCTATCTTTCTATTCGTGAAAGCAAAATGTTGTTTTAATGAAGCCAGAAAATTACGTTCTACAATACAATTATCAATACAGATTTCACATCAACATTGATAACAAAAATCATACTCAACAAGCCGTTAACACCCGTCCTGTGGGTTAATCGTTATCAACGATTCATTGCCGTGATTGCAGTCACATAACCTATAATTTCTATGCCTCCATATGCATTACCGACCTAAAAACCCAAATGCATCAACTTTTCGAATACCTTCCTCTCTTACACTGAACCTACCACTTAAGGCTTAGGGGTGCTAAATGGTTCCTACAATTTAGAACCTCCTAAATAGGCTTTTTATAATAACAAGCGGAATACTCCGCATCACACTGGAGAATAACTGTGAAGACAATTACCACAGATATCGCAGTCATCGGCGCAGGCGGCGCTGGTCTTCGTACAGCTATTGCTGCGGCTGAAGCTAATCCTGAACTGGAAGTAGCACTGATTTCTAAAGTTTACCCAATGCGTTCGCACACGGTAGCGGCAGAAGGCGGTTCAGCAGCAGTAATTAAAGACGAAGATAGCTTAGATAACCACTTCAACGATACTGTTGGTGGTGGCGACTGGCTATGTGAACAGGATGTTGTTGAATACTTTGTTGAAAACTCGACTCGCGAAATGATCCAAATGGAACAATGGGGCTGCCCATGGAGTCGTAAAGAAAACGGTGAAGTAAACGTACGCCGATTCGGCGGTATGAAGGTAGAGAGAACGTGGTTCGCAGCGGATAAAACCGGCTTCCACATGCTTCATACTCTGTTCCAGACTTCGATGAAGTACGACACAATCAAACGATTTGATGAGTACTTTGTGGTGGACCTTCTCGTAGAAAACCAGAGCGGCGTTGAAGATGGCGAAGTACAAGGCCTAATCGCGATTCACATGTCTGAAGGTGAACTTGTTACGATCAAAGCGAAATCTGTTGTGTTAGCAACCGGCGGCGCAGGTCGTGTTTACCACTGTAATACCAACGGCGGCATCGTAACTGGCGACGGTATGGCAATGGCTTATCGCCACGGTGTACCACTGCGTGATATGGAGTTCGTTCAATACCACCCAACAGGCCTACCGGGCACTGGCATCTTGATGACCGAAGGTTGTCGTGGTGAAGGCGGTATCATCGTCAACAAGAACGGCTACCGTTACCTGCAAGATTACGGCATGGGCCCTGAAACTCCAGTGGGCGAGCCGAAAAACAAATACATGGAACTGGGTCCTCGTGACAAAGTTTCTCAAGCATTCTGGCACGAGCAGCAGAAAGGCAACACCATCAAGCACCCACTTGGTGATGTCGTACACCTTGACCTTCGCCACCTTGGTGAAGAGTACCTGCAAGAGCGTCTTCCGTTCATCTGTGAGCTGGCAAAAGCGTACGTAAACGTAGACCCAGCAAAAGAGCCAATCCCAATTCGCCCAACCGTTCACTACACCATGGGTGGTATTGAAACTAACGGTACCTGTGAAACTCGCATTAAAGGCCTATTCGCCGTTGGTGAATGTGCTTCAGTTGGCCTACATGGCGCAAACCGCCTAGGTTCTAACTCTCTGGCTGAGTTCGTAGTATTTGGCCGCGTTGCTGGTGAAGAAGCGGTGAAACGCGCTGCTGAATTCAAAGGCTGGAACGAAGAGTCTATCGCTAAGCAAGTGAAAGCGGTTGAAGATCGCATCGCAGGTCTACTAAGCCAAGAAGGCGATGAGAACTGGGCTGATATCCGTACTGAAATGGGTCACACCATGGAAGCGGGTTGTGGTATCTACCGTCAAGAAGACTTGATGCAAAAGACCATCGACAAACTCACTGAACTGAAAGCTCGCTACAAGAAGATCAGCATTAAAGACAAAGGCAAAGTGTTCAACACTGACCTACTTTACGCTATCGAGGTGGGTTACGGCCTTGAAGTTGCAGAAGCGATGGTCCACTCAGCGATTCTTCGTAAAGAGTCTCGCGGTGCACACCAACGTCTAGACGACAACTGCACAGAACGTGATGACGTGAACTTCCTGAAACACTCTCTATCTTTCTACAACGAAGATGCAGCACCAACCATCGACTACAGCGGCGTTAAGATCACCAAATCTCAACCTAAAGCTCGTCTGTACGGTGAAGCTGCAGAGAAAGCCGCTGCCGCTGAAAAAGCAGCAGAAGAGAATGCTAAGAAGAGCGAAGAGGAGCAAGCATAATGTCAGCGAATCGAATCCAAAAAATTGAAATCCTGCGTTATGATCCTGAGCACGATGCAGAACCTCACTTTCAAACCTTTGAAGTTCCGTTTGATGAAACCATGTCAGTACTTGATGCGATCGGTTACATCAAAGACAACCTAGATAAAGACCTGTCTTACCGTTGGTCTTGTCGTATGGCGATTTGTGGTTCTTGCGGCATCATGGTTGATGGCGTGCCAAAACTGGCGTGTAAGAGCTTCTTACGTGACTACCCGAATGGCTTCAAGATTGAGCCTTTGGCTAACTTCCCAATCGAAAAAGATTTGATTGTCGACATGACGCCGTTCATCGAGCGCCTTGAAGCGATCAAGCCTTACATCATTGGTAACGACCGTAAGCCAGAAGACGGCACGAACATCCAAACTCCAGAGCAAATGGCGAAATACAAGCAGTTCGCTGGCTGCATCAACTGTGGTTTGTGTTACGCAGCATGTCCTCAGTTTGGTCTAAACCCTGAGTTCATCGGCCCTGCGGCACTTGCTCTTGCTCACCGCTACAACCTAGATAGCCGTGACAATGGTAAAGCTGAGCGCATGAAGCTTATCAATGGCGACAACGGCGCTTGGGGCTGTACGTTTGTAGGTTACTGTTCTGACGTTTGTCCGAAGAAAGTAGACCCAGCGGCTGCAGTAAACCAAGGCAAAGTTGAGTCTTCAATGGACTTCGTTATCTCGATGTTCAAGCCTGATGGATCGCAAGTAAAAACAGCAGAGGAGGCATAATATGAGCAATCGTAAGCCTTATGTTCGTGAGATGAAGAGAACGTGGTGGAGCAACCATCCGTTCTACCGCTTCTACATGCTACGTGAAGCGACTGTACTGCCTTTGATTTTATTCACTCTGTTCCTAACCTTCGGTTTGGGTGCACTAGTGAAAGGCCCTGAAGCTTGGGTGGGTTGGTTGAGCTTTATGGCGAACCCTATCGTCGTTGGTATCAACATCGTGGCACTGCTAGGCAGCTTGCTGCACGCTCAAACCTTCTTCAGCATGATGCCTCAAGTAATGCCAATCCGTCTTAAAGGCAAATTGGTTGATAAAAAAATCATCGTACTGACCCAGTGGGCAGCGGTGGCTTTTATTTCTTTAATCGTTCTTGTTGTGGTGTAAGGAGCTTTCGTTATGAACACAAATTACAAAGTAAAACCTGTTAACCACAACCCACAACGCTCTGATGAGCCAATCTGGTGGGGCCTATTTGGCGCTGGCGGTACTTGGTTTGCGATGATCACACCAATCACGGTTCTAGTGTTAGGTATCTTAGTGCCAATGGGCATCATCGATGCGGACGCAATGAGCTACGAGCGTGTGTCTGAATTCGCCACCAGCATTATCGGTGCGCTATTCATCATCGGTACGCTAGCACTGCCAATGTGGCATGCAATGCACCGTCTTCACCACGGCATGCACGACCTTAAGTTCCACGTCGGCGTTGCGGGTAAAGTGGGTTGCTACTTCTTCGCAGGCCTAATCAGCGCGTTGTCTGTTATTTTCATCTTTATGATCTAAAAGCAGATACGGGATTCGAGTAATCGAGTATCGAAGAGCTTAAGAGCAGAAAAACGAAAGCAGAGCTAGGTTATCCAGCTCTGCTTTTTTGTTATTTGTTGAATATCTTATCTCTCTGACTCGGCTCTGATCTTCCTGCTTTTCGTATCTCGCATCTCGTTCACACATATCTGCTCTTCCAGCTCTTCGTATCTCGCATCCCGCATCTCGCATCTCGCATCTCGCATCTCGTTTACGCGAATCTGATCTTGGGATACAAAAAAAGGCCGCCTAAGCGACCTTTTTCAGATACTTGAAGTCAATTACTTCACACGACCAACGTATTCGCCAGTACGAGTATCAACTTTAACAACTTCACCGATAGCGATGAATAGAGGTACGCGAACTACCGCGCCTGTTGCTAGAGTTGCAGGCTTACCGCCAGTACCTTGTGTGTCGCCTTTAAGGCCAGGATCGGTTTCTGTTACTGCGATCTCAACAAAGTTTGGTGGAGTTACTGTGATAGGGTTATCATTCCACAACGTTAGAGTACATACGTCGTTTTCAACTAACCATTTAGAAGTCTCGCCTACTGCTTTTGCATCAGCAGCGATTTGCTCGAATGTTTCGTTGTTCATGAAGTGGTAGAATTCGCCATCGCTGTATAGGTAGCCTAGTTCAACGTCTACAACGTCCGCTAGTTCTACTGTATCGCCTGACTTAAATGTTTTCTCTAACACTTTGCCTGACAGCAGTTTACGAAGTTTAACACGGTTAAACGCTTGGCCTTTACCTGGCTTAACGTATTCATTTTCGATAATTGAGCAAGGCTCGTTATCCATCATGAATTTTAAACCGCCTTTGAATTCATTGGTGCTTACTGACGCCATGATTTTCTCTTCCACATCTTTGAGTTAATTTCAATGCCGCATATCATAACCCGAAAAGTCGAATCTGTTGAGCAAAACTGGCTCAAACAACTATCGAATGCGATCTCTGACCCGACAAAACTGCTTGAGGCATTGGAAATAGACCCAACACCGTGGCAAGCAGGCTTCGCTGCTCGTGAATTATTTGCACTTCGGGTACCCCTTAGCTTTGTCGAACGAATGGAAAAAGGCAACCCACACGACCCTCTATTGCGTCAGGTGTTACCGCTAAACGAAGAGTTCGAGGTTCATCAAGGCTATTCCGCGGATCCATTGGAAGAGCAAGAAAACGCGATCCCGGGGTTACTGCACAAATATAAAAATCGTGCACTGATGATTGTAAAAGGAGGCTGCGCGATTAACTGCCGTTACTGCTTCCGCCGTCACTTCCCTTATCAAGATAACAAGGGCTCGAAGTCTGTTTGGCAAACCAGCCTCGACTATGTAGCCCAACATCCCGAGATAAACGAAGTTATCTTATCCGGTGGCGACCCGTTGATGGCAAAGGACAGTGAACTAGAATGGCTGATCAATGCCATCGAACGAATTCCGCATGTAAAAACCGTTCGAATTCATAGCCGATTACCGGTTGTGATCCCTGCTCGAGTGACAGATGAACTGTGCCAACTGTTAGCTCAAACTCGCCTCAATGTAGTCATGGTGAGCCATATTAACCATGCTAACGAAATTAACTTAGAGCTCAAACAAGCCTTCCACAAGCTTAAGTTAAGTGGTGCGACTCTGCTCAACCAAGGCGTGATGCTTAAAGGCGTAAATAACAGCGCTAACTCATTGAAAGAATTAAGCGAAAAGCTATTCGACGTCGGTATTTTACCTTACTATATGCATGTACTTGATAAGGTTCAGGGCGCAGCGCACTTCTATATTTCAGATGAAGAGGCGAAGCATCACTTTAAAGGATTAATCTCTGAGGTTTCTGGCTACCTCGTACCTAAGTTAACTCGTGAAATTGGCGGCCGCACTAGTAAGACACCACTCGACCTACATATTGAATAACTCTATCTAGAGCAATGGTCGCTTCTTATCGTATTGAGTACCAAGAAGCGACAGAGACCACGACACCAGCCTTCACCTTAACAACAAGCGGCTGCTAGGTTTTAAGTAATCTTTATCAATCGTTAAGACAAAAAGTTTTTGTTCGATCGTCCGGTCTATTATTAGCATACTCGGCTCTATTCTAAATTTTTAGGAGGGGTGATATGTCACAATTTATAGAACAAACTCTCAACCTTGCCCCCTTTAGCTGGGCAGGCCTCGCTGCATGCATGCTGTGTGGTTCTTTAATCGGAATCGAAAGGCAAACACGCGGTAAACCCGTCGGAATCCGAACGTCGATTCTGATCATCAGTGGTACCTATTTCTTCCTCACCATGGCGATCAGCCTATCCCCCAACACACTCGATCAAGCTCGTGTGCTTGGTCAGATAATTACGGGTGTTGGATTTCTTGGGGCTGGTGTAATGATGACACTGGATGGCAAGATTCATGGCGTGACTTCAGCCGCAATTATCTGGGTACTCGCAGCATTAGGTATGATGATCGCACTAGGGCATCTTTCCCAATCGGTCATTATCACGCTAATGGCGCTAGTGATTCTGCTTGGTGTCGATAAAGTGGAAAACAGCTTCCAAAGCTTACGTCGTGGCGTTCACCAAAAGTGGATGCGAAAAGGTCGCGTGAAGAAATAGCGCAGCACTTGATAGCCTTAGTGGTAATGCCAATGATACAAAGAAGCCTAGTCAAACGACTAGGCTTCGCATTATTTTGGGAGAACTTAATACACCTGAATGCACACCTGATTCTTACCCGCAGCCTTTGCCTTATAGAGCTGCTCATCAGACGAACGAATACTCTGGTTTTCCCACAAGTGCCCTACGCTGTCGAACTTATACAAAGAGTAAAGCGTCGCGCCACCAGACACTGAGATACTAATCTTGTCACCCGTAGGGCATCGATAACTCTGTAGGCTAATGTCGTTTTGAATTCGCTCAAAGATCGATGAAAGCAACTCAGACGATTCACCCGTAATCGCGACAACAAACTCTTCGCCACCAAATCGAGCCACGATATCTTGCTGTCTAACGCTGTTCAGCATCAACCGAGCAACATGGCAAATCACCTCGTCCCCCACTTTATGGCCATGCTGATCATTAACGACTTTGAAATCATCGATATCAAACACGCCAACACCAATAATCGGCTGTTCATCCTGAGCCAGTAATCGAGCTTCAAAGCCACGTCGATTCAGTAAGCCCGTTAATGGATCGCGCATTGCTAGGTCATTCAAACGCTGGTGTTCTTGTCTTGTATAAAAACGCCATAGCCATAAAACCGAGAGCAAATACAAAACCAACAGTATCGAAAGCTGAATCTTCTCCATCGCCAATACATGCAGAAAGTGCTCGATCTTATCTTCTTCAATACTCAGATATAACTGGGTGTTAATGTCATCAACATACAGAGGCTTGGAATAGGTAAAGTCCATAAACCCGTACTTGTTTGCGCCTCGAGTACTGGTGACTTTATAACCATGGGTAGGGTTCGATACGAGGTTAGAGACATAGCCATCGACACCCAATACCCCTTTAAACTCGCCATTAACGTAGATCCCTTTGGTTAAGGTCACCACTTTCTTACCTGTTAAGTAATCATCGTATTGGCCGGTATACACTACCTGATCTTGGCCTTGAGCTAAGCCAAAGCGAATCGTATTAATCCAATATGGTCGGCTATTTACGACAGAGTCAAACGTATCGCCTTTCATATATTGGGCAATATCGGAGGGGGAAGAGATAATAAACTTCTCTTTCGAAATGAAGTAAATCGCAGAGATGGTCTCTATGGTATTGGCAAATAAGCCATGGTCGGCGCGATAAACAGGCGCTTCCCCGCCTCGGTATAAAGGTCCGATTTCGGGTCGCACATCTCGCGAGGGCCAGAGAACATAAAGTCAAAGCGAGGGGCATGCTGCTCTTCACTGGTGAAATAGCACGTTTCATCTTCGATCTTTTTCTCATGCGAGAATACGTAGGTGTCACCATGCAGTGGGTAGAGCGCAGTGATGTTGTACTCAAGCGCATTAATGATCTGTGTGAGCTCCGCTAAAGAGCGTGTCACGCCTTGGTTTTCGATTCCATACTGTTTATCTGATTCTTCCGCTGAATCAACGAGCAACAAGCTCAAAACTACTAAAAAACTGGCGGTAAGGCCTAAGAAAGCCTTTTTAAAATCGACGGTATGGGGATTAATCAAAGCATATAAATCATCGTTGGGAATTTATCGCACATTGTACTTATAAGTAAAAATACTGCAATAGCAAATATAAAACAGAATGCTTATTGAGTCATTTGAGATATGTGAGTTAGGAATGGAATGGAAAGCAATGACGCCTAAGCTCAAGGGCTTAGGCGTTAATAGGTTTAAACATTGAAAGCTTTAAGCCTTACTAAAAAAGCAACTCGCCAATAGGGAGTTGAAAGGCTAAACGACCGCTTTATTTAGCAAAGTTTACAATCGGGAAGCACGGGAAGAAACCGTTGTCAGCACAGTTGATCAGACCAACTTGTACGCCTTCGATTTTGTTGGTTTTGTTGAAGATACCAACCTGAACCGTAGACACTTCTGAAAGGTTCGCAGCGCCAACATCAACCATAGTGTTACCTTCTGAGTAGTTGACGAAACTCACGTTCGCGCCTTTCACATCATTAGTAATGTTCACAGCACCAAGGTTAACACCCGTTGTTTTACCCGTGTTCCAGTTGAAGAAACCTAGAGATGCACCGGTCATTTCTTGGTTCACTTTTGATGCACCCAAAATACCCAGGTTCACACCTGTGGTCGTTTGCGTCTCAGACATACCAACAACAGCAAGATCAAGACCTTTAAGGTCGTTCACTTGTCCGTGAAGTAAAGCCAAGCGCACACCGCCAACAGCATCTGAGTCAGGTGCGTTGAAGCCATTGATCGTTGAAAACATAACAGGCGAAGAGGCAAATGCCGCCGGTGCCATTACTGCTGCAGACACAGCAAGTACTGAAAGTAGTTTTTTCATTGGGGAGTCTCCACTGACTTATTGTTCACTTGATTAATCCATTTTTAATCAAGCATTTATTGTCCTTTATTCAACAGCTACCCATGTTAAATCAATGTAATAACTGTACTGTTGAATATAAGCCGCTAAATCATAAAGAGCAATGGTTAAGAGCAGATGCGGGATTCGAGTGAACGAGATGCGAAAAGCAAAAAAAACAGAGACCGAAACCTCCGCTCTAACGCTTATTATTCCAAACAAAAATCTAGGCGAGAAAATCAACATGTTTCACAAGCTTATAGCCCACACACTTATTGCCGCATCTAAAGCGATGTCATCCTAAAAAATTTATTGATAAAAGCTCAACAGACCTCAGGTATTCAAAAACTAATGTTCGTAAAATTCTGAAAATAAACTAAATTCTAATATAGGAATAGAACGATATGAAACAGTGGGAATATCATGATTAAGGAACCTACGAATAAACAGACCATTAAAGCGATTATTTCGCGTGGTTTTTTGGCTATCGTGTTATTTTTAGGCCTCTATATCTATGTTAGCCATGCTCTGAAGAACAAAGAGCAGGACATGATTAATCTCCAGCTCAGTCTTTCTGAAGCTTATAGCGTTATGCTCTCTGTCAGACGACAAGAGCAGCAGTTTGTTTCCACAAGGCAACCAGAGATTCAAGAACAACTCAATATAAAGCGAAGTCAGCTGATCGAAAAGCTGACTGAGATCGATGGGAAAATCGTACGAAGCGACCTCAATATTTCTTTTAATTATGCCAAAGTTGTCGAGTATCTCGACGAGTACCACACCGCCTTTACATTATTAGCCCTTGAGTTAGTCAGCATACATGGCAAGAGGGACCAAATTGGGCTCATTGAGAAACTAAAAAATGCAGCGTTGACACTTGAGCGCTTCGTACATGAATCCAATAATGTGCAGCTTGAAGAATTGACTTTAGAAACACAAGATCTCATGTATCAGTTCTTTACCGATTTTGATCAGACAACATTAGATAAGATTGTCGATTCATTGTTCAAAATCCAAGATGAAATAGAACAGAATTCCCGAACGATCAGTGCATTAGCTTCGTTTAATAATTTTAAACGCCACTTTTGGCGATTGCAGCGAGGGTTAAAGAGTGTCGGGTACAGCTCTGATAGCGGCCTCAAAGGAGAACTCACCAGCAGTATTTATCATGTTGAAGATGAGCTCAACTTACTTTTCACCGAAACACCCAAGCAGATCGCAGAGAGCCTGACGCAGATAAAGTCGTACAGCTACTTATCGACAGCCGCATTAGGAGGGGTGACGTTACTGGTGCTGCTTTATGTTGTGTGGCGTGCCAGTCAACTTGAAACTCAATTGATTGTTTCACAAGAGAAAGCACGACAAGCAAACCGCGCAAAAAGTGCCTTTCTTGCCAATATGTCTCATGAGATACGGACACCGCTTAATGGCGTGATTGGTATGTCAGAAATACTGGCAGAAACCAAACTATCCGCAGAACAGAAAGACTGCCTTGGGACTATCTATACCTCTTCTCAAACCTTACTTATGTTGATCAACGATGTTCTCGATCTGTCCAAAATTGAATCGGGTAAACTGGAAATTAATCCACATACGACAGACTTAAGAGAGCTGCTGTTTGATAGCGTGACTCTGATTTCTTCTAAAGCTTATCAAAAGCAGATTAAGTTGGAAGTTGAAATTGATGGCGAGCTCCCAGAGTACATTCATGTTGATGGGAATAAAATTCGCCAAGTGTTGATGAATTTAGCCTCAAATGCGATCAAATTTACAGAACAAGGCTCTATCGTATTCACCGCTAAACGGCTTCCATCATTGGAAACAGAGTGTGTGGTCGAGTTTTCTGTTCGAGATACGGGTATTGGTATCGCAGCAGACCAACAAGAGCACATTTTCAAAGCGTTTTGCCAAGAAGATACCAACATCACCTCCAATATTGCGGGGACCGGATTAGGGCTTAGTATTTCGTCACGTATGGTGGAAATGATGGGAGGCTCGATAAACGTTGAGTCAGAGAAAGACGTGGGCAGTTGCTTTCATTTCCAATTAACCGTAGTGCCATCAGATCATTCTGAACATAAAAATCGTAAACAAACCGTTGTCTATTATTCAGATGCGCCATCGAAACTTTTACTCGATGACTTGTTCCGCCTTGGTTACTCACCACAACTAAAATCAATCGAAACAAACTTGGCGGCAACTGACCTCCCAGAGATCGCTTTGATGGAAGATATTAACCAAGCCAAAACACTGCATCGCTTAGCACCAGAGGTGAAAATCATCATAGTGAAAGATAATCTTAGTGATCCTATGAGTGAGTGTCATTTTATCTCAGGCTATGTGACTCTTCCTATGCTCGGTTCCCGCTTAAGTAGCATGTTGAACTCCGTGCTTGAAAGGTCACAGCCACAACCCCCTCAACATCAACCTGAGCCGATAGAAGCGACTGTACGTCAAAAAGTCCTCGTAGTTGAAGATAACCGCGTAAATCAGAAGGTGGTATGTATCAATTTAGATAAGTTAGGGATTGAATATTGGGTTGCCAATGATGGACAAGAAGCGATTGATTTATATAAAGAGCATCATCAAGACATCGGCCTTATCTTGATGGACTGCATGATGCCGAATGTAGATGGCTTTGAGGCAACAGAGCGAATCAGGCGCTATGAAGAAAACCTGCAACTTCAGGCAACACATATCCTCGCTTTAACGGCATCCGTGCTCGATGATGATATTAAACGTTGCTTCGAGTGTGGAATGAACGATTATCTTCCAAAACCATTTAAGCGTGACATGATGCTGCAAAAAATTGATGAACAACAGTTTACGCACAAGGCAGGCTGACCAAGGAGCTTTGGAAAAAAGGGTGATGGTGAAGCTGAAATACAGATACGGGATGCGAATAAATAAGGCTTAAGAGCAAAAAAACGGAGACCGAAGTCTCCGTTTTCTAAAGCTTATGTGTGACTTTCTCTGCTATAGAGAAAGGGGGATGATTACATCATGCCGCCCATGCCACCCATACCGCCCATGCCACCCATATCAGGCATTGCAGGGCCAGAATCTTGTGGCTTATCAGTGATCATCGCTTCTGTTGTGATCATAAGACCAGCAACTGACGCTGCGAACTGAAGTGCAGAGCGAGTTACCTTAGTTGGATCTAGGATACCCATTGCAATCATGTCGCCGTATTCGCCAGTCGCCGCGTTGTAACCGTAGTTACCTTCGCCAGCACGAACGTTGTTAGCAACCACTGATTCTTCATCACCAGCGTTCTTCGTGATTTGACGGATAGGCGCTTCCATTGCACGTAGTGCAACACGGATACCGACGTTTTGCTCTTCGTTGTCACCTTCAAGGCCAGCAACTTTAGATGCAGCGCGGATAAGTGCAACACCACCACCAGCAACCACACCCTCTTCAACTGCAGCGCGAGTTGCATGAAGTGCATCTTCTACGCGGTCTTTCTTCTCTTTCATCTCAACTTCAGTTGCAGCGCCTACTTTGATTACTGCAACACCGCCAGCTAGCTTAGCTACGCGCTCTTGAAGTTTCTCTTTGTCGTAGTCAGACGTTGCATCTTCGATTTGTTGACGGATTTGAGAAACACGACCTTGGATCATTGTTTCTTCGCCCGCGCCATCGATGATGGTTGAGTTTTCTTTAGTGATAGTTACACGCTTAGCTTGACCTAGGTCTTCTAGCGTTACTTTCTCTAGGTCTAGGCCGATCTCTTCAGAGATAACCGTACCGCCAGTTAGGATAGCGATGTCTTGCAGCATAGACTTACGACGGTCACCGAAACCAGGCGCTTTAACAGCAGCCACTTTAACGATGCCACGCATGTTGTTCACAACTAGAGTTGCAAGCGCTTCGCCTTCTACATCTTCAGCGATGATAAGAAGTGGACGAGATGCTTTTGCTACAGCTTCTAGAGTCGGAAGAAGCTCACGAATGTTCGAAATTTTCTTGTCGATAAGAAGAATGAATGGGCTTTCTAGATCAACAGAACCCGCTTCTTGGTTGTTGATGAAGTAAGGAGATAGGTAACCACGGTCGAACTGCATACCTTCAACTACGTCTAGCTCGTCTTGTAGAGCCTGACCTTCTTCAACCGTGATTACGCCATCACGACCTACTTTTTCCATCGCTTCAGCAATGATGTTACCTACTGTCGAATCAGAGTTCGCAGAGATAGTACCTACTTGCGCGATAGCTTTTGTATCTGCACATGGAACAGAAAGGCCTTTTAGCTCTTCAACTGCAGCGATAACTGCTTTGTCGATACCGCGCTTAAGATCCATTGGATTCATGCCAGCAGCAACGGCTTTTAAGCCTTCAGTGATGATTGCTTGAGCAAGAACTGTTGCTGTTGTTGTTCCGTCGCCCGCTGCGTCATTCGCTTGCGAAGCCACTTCTTTAACCATTTGCGCGCCCATGTTTTGGAACTTGTCTTCAAGTTCGATTTCACGTGCAACTGAAACACCATCTTTAGTGATCGTTGGTGCGCCAAATGATTTGTCTAGAACAACGTTACGGCCTTTAGGACCTAGCGTTACTTTTACTGCGTCAGCCAGAACGTTTACACCTTCTAGCATTTTAATACGTGCGTCATTACCAAATTTAACGTCTTTAGCAGCCATCTTAATTTCCTTTCAAATTCTTTGTTTCGGGGCGTCTCAGCGTTATCGCGTCATTCTGAACAGTGAGGGACGAACGTGATTCAGAATCTACTCAAATCGCACTCTGTTTAGATTCCAGATAATTCGTTCCTCATTTCTGGAATGACGATATGAATCATCCAATACTGGCTCTGATAACTTTTACTGAGAGTTAAATGAAAAATAGATTACTCGACGATCGCCATGATGTCGTTTTCAGACATAATCAGAACTTCTTTGCCGTCGATTTTTTCAGTTTTCGTGCCGTAACCTTCAGCAAAGATAACGGTATCGCCAACTTTTACGTCCAACGGTTGCACTGAACCGTTTTCTAGAATGCGGCCTTTGCCGACAGCTAGAATGATACCGCGAGTCGATTTTTCTGCGGCAGAACCAGTTAGAACGATGCCACCAGCAGATTTAGATTCAACTTCTTGGCGCTCAACGATAACTCGGTCATGTAGAGGACGGATATTCATCGGTCTTATCTCCTGATAATTTCCATTTAAATTTTGATAGTTGCCACGATTAGCGTGGGTCAAACAATATGTTGGGGACAATGTGATGAATCCCAAGGGGGGAACGGAAAAATTGTGAGCTAAAGTGCAGATTCTCACCCCTCATCTTTCCCTGCTTTTCGTTTACTCGTATCCCGCATCTGTTTATCCTACGCTTTTGGTTTCTATCGGCGTTTTGCATGCAAGATAAGCACGGGCTATTAACTGCCCCAATTGAGAGTACATTGCGTACCATGACCATACCGACCATATTCGGTATGGTGGCGATCTTGATGTTTAACTTGGTCGATACCTTCTTTATCTCACTGCTCGGCACACAAGCACTTGCAGCAGTGAGCTTTACCTTTCCAGTTACCTTTGCGATTAACTGCATCACCATGGGGATTGGCATTGGCTTATCGACATGTATCGGTCGATTGCTTGGCCAAGGCAGCGCACAAAATGCAGCACGCTTTACCTGTCATGGCTTATTGCTGGCTCTGCTTCTGGTCGGCTGCGCGTCTACATTAGGTATTATCGCCTTAGAACCTATGTTTACCCTGCTAGGAGCAAAGCAAGAGTTGTTGCCGCTGATATCGGAATACATGTCGGTGTGGTATCTCGCGATCCCATTTTTGGTCATCCCCATGGCAGGCAACAGCGCCATTCGTGCCAGCGGCGATACTAAAACACCCGCCAAGATTATGCTACTGGCTGGCCTTATCAATGGCGTTTTAGATCCGCTACTCATCTTCGGGTATGGGCCTTTTCCTGAACTGGGGATTCAAGGTGCTGCCATCGCCAGTGGTTTCAGTTGGTTTGGTGCTTTGTGTGGCTCACTCTACGTATTGATGGTGCGAGAAAAACTGCTTGCGCCGCCTAAGCTGACAAACATCGTCAGTGACTGGCGACAGATCTTAAAAATAGGCACCCCAGCGGCTTTGTCTAACGCTCTGAACCCACTTGCTGGCGCTATCATCATGATGATGCTGGCCAAACAAGGGACTGAAGCCGTGGCGGCGTATGGCGCAGCGCAACGTATCGAGTCCATTCTTATCATTGTGTTGATGTCTCTTACTTCGGCGCTTACGCCTTTCATGGCGCAGAACTTTGGCGCAAACAACCCACAACGCAGTTTTAAGGCACTGTTTCTGAGTATGCGTTTTGCTGTGATGTTCCAAGGTTTGATTTTCTTAATGATGGTGCCGTTGAGCATTCCTTTGGCTGCCCTGTTCTCTCAAGAAGAATCCGTCCGAGGCATATTGTGGCATTACCTGTTAGTCGTGCCCTTTAGCTATGGATTCCAAGGCATTGTGATGATGCTGATCAGTGGGATGAATGCCATGCATCAACCACTCAAAGCCTTTCAATGGAGCTTCATGCGTTTGTTTGTCTTTACCTTGCCATTCGCTTGGATAGGCAGCCAAATTGATGGTGTCGAAGGGCTGTTTATAGGCTTAGCCTTGGGGAACATTGTCGGCGGTATTTCAGGGTACTTGTTTGCGCTTCGTGTAAGGGGTAAAGCAGATGCGGGATGCGAAAAGATATAAGAGCAGATACGAGATGCGAGTAACCGTGATGCGAAAAGATTTAAGAGCTTAAGAGCAGTTACGAGATTCGAAGAGCTTGAGAGCAGAAAAAGACTAAAAAAAGGAAGATGACATGGAAGACACCACTTACAAAATGTTCTATGACGCACCAATTGGCAAGATGATCATTGTTAGCAATGGTGTGTCGCTTATTGAAATTGACCATGTAAATCACGAAGAGCTAATGATTAGCAATCCAGATGACCTTTGCCAACTGGCAGCGAAACAGTTAGATGAGTACTTCGCAGGTCATCGAATAGAATTCGATTTGCCATTAAGAGCGATAAAAGGCACTGACTTTCAAAAAGTAGCTTGGCAAGCTTTAACAACCATTCCTTATGGCGAAACCATCAGTTACGGTGAACAAGCAAAGAGAATGGACAACCCAAAAGCAGTAAGAGCTGTGGGTGGTGCAAATGGCAAGAACCCATTTAGTATTGTTGTGCCTTGCCATAGAGTCATCGGCGCGAATGGAACATTAACCGGCTACACCGGCGGTATGAATCGCAAAGAGTGGTTGTTAGATTTTGAGCGTTCGATCTTAAATAAAAAGAAGTAAACCTTATCTCACTAGATCAATAATATAAAATTTCGCCATCAAGAAGCGCCATTATCACCAGACAACATATAGTCTATATTTAAAATTTCATACAAAGAGGTGATGGTAATGTCCACTGATACGATTGAATCTTATGAAGATCGAAAGCGTAGAGATGGAGCTATAGCGCTAATGAAACTATTATCGTTTTCTATTGATGATAAAAAACATGACCGAGTCAATTCAGGTACTCAGATTCGAGATAAACTGGCAAAACGTAAACAATCGGTTCAAGAATCAACATCACCGTTACGCTGATAATAATACGTTGGGTTACTTTAGTTTAATCCCATAAGTGTCAATATGGGCAAGTAACTCGCTTGATGTAATTCTATGCTTAACGAGCAAGTCAACCTTGAATGGAAGCGACGACTGTTCTAAACGATCTTGCAAGCCTGCGACGACACTTAACGAAATCCCATGCCCCTCGATAACAATATCGATGTCGGAGTTATCTTTATAAGTTCCAAGGGCTCTAGAACCGAATACCCAGGCATGAATGACTGCGGCATGACTCAAAACAATATCCTCAATCAGCTGATACTGATGAGGCTTAAGGCCGACCGAGTCTGGTTTAACCAAATAACTATCGATCACATTTAACCTCTTGTTCGCATTGACCCTCTTGATCACATTTAAGCTTTAAATAGAGTGTGACTTGCCCTATCACTGGTGAAAATGACTCTAAGATCAGTGACTGAGCTTCAAGGACATTTTCCTCATCATAGGTGTGGGACAATAAATTTCGTTTTATGAGTGCTTCAAGCATAATCTCACACTGCTCCGAAGACAGGTGCTTAGCTTCTAAGGCCGTACGAAAAACGCTCCTCGGCGAAGCCACATCAAACCCTTCAAACTCAAGTAAGTCTTTAAGGGTCTTCCATGTCAGTTCGAAAGAAAATTCAAAAGTTTGTACTAACCCAGCGAGCTCTAACTCATTGTAGCTATCTTGTGAGCACGCTCTCTCAAGCCTTTGCTGCGCTTTCATTAAGTTTTGCAGTCGTTGCTTCCAACGGTCTGGGTTTGAGTTCATATAAACAGCCTAAATATAAGGTAAAAGACAAGTATAGTATGAGCCTTAAGCTACCTAATCATTCAAGAAATGTCACTCTTTCGATATTTATCAAGGCCGTTCTTTTCGTCTTTTGTTTAAGGTCGTGTCCTTCTGTTCCCCTCTGCATGTTTTTCTTACCCAATACCTGTCCTTAAGCTCTTCGCTACTCGTTTACCCGTATCTCACATCACGCATCCGTTCTTAAGCTCTTCTCATCTCGCTTACTCGTATCTCACATCTATAAAAAAGCCCGCACTTTGAAGTGCGGGCTTTCAAAATCGTTAAAGCTCAACGTGAGCCGCTGAGCCAAACAACTATTTAACTACTGACTATTTAACGATCACATCACCTGACATTTCTGCCGGGATTGCGATACCAGACAGAGAAAGCATCGTTGGTGCTAAGTCAGACAGCTTACCGCCCTCTTTGAACTCAACGTCTTTGCTGCCCACGTAGATAAGTGGCACTGGTAGGTTCGTGTGCGCCGTGTGGATGCCGCCCGTTTCTGGGTTAACCATCATTTCTGCGTTACCGTGGTCCGCTGTGATTAGCAGTTGGCCGTCAGCTTCTTTGATTGCTTCAACCACTTTACCAAGACATTCGTCTAGAGACTCTACCGCTTTAACCGCTGCATCATAAACGCCAGTGTGGCCAACCATGTCACAGTTAGGGAAGTTACACACGATAGCGTCGTATTTGCCGCCTTTGATTGCTGCAACAAGCTTTTCAGTTAGCTCTGGTGCGCTCATTTCTGGCTGTAGGTCGTACGTTGCTACTTTTGGAGACGCAACAAGCTGACGCTCTTCGCCTTCGAACTCGTCTTCTTTACCGCCGTTGAAGAAGAAAGTCACGTGCGCGTATTTCTCTGTTTCAGAGATACGTAGCTGCGTTTTACCTTCCTTCGATAGCCATTCACCGTAAGTGTTCTCTAGAGAAGCCGGTGGGAATGCACATAGAAGCGGGATGTCTGCTGCGTATTGAGTCAGCATAACGAAATCGATCGCTGGGAATACGTTACGAGCAAAACCATCGAAATCAGGAACGAATGCACGTGTAATTTCACGAGCACGGTCAGCACGGTAGTTCATGAAGATAACTGCATCGCCATCTACAATAGCGGCAGACTCTTCGCCTTCTGCTTTGATTTCAGTCGCTTTTACAAACTCATCGTTTTCATCACGAGCGTAAGCCGCTTCTAGGCCAGCTACTGCAGTGTCGAATGTGAACTCTGCTTTTGCTTGAGTCAGCAGGTCGTAAGATTCTTGAACGCGATCCCAGTTGTTATCACGGTCCATTGCGTAGTAACGACCAATAAGCGAAGCCACACGGCCTTTACCTAGCTTAGCGAACAACGCTTGAAAGCGTGCAAGTGTGTTTTCTGCGCTACGTGGCGGTGTATCACGACCGTCTAGGAATGCGTGTAGGTAGATTTTCTCTGCGCCACGCTCTGCTGCCATTTCAACAGCTGCGTAGATGTGATCTTCATGAGAGTGAACGCCACCTGGAGACATAAGGCCCATGATGTGAACCGCTTTCTCAGCTTTCACCGCTTTATCGATAGCGTTAACCAGCGTTTCAGTTTGGCCGAACTCACCATCTGAAATTGACTTAGTAATACGAGTAAGATCTTGGTATACCACGCGACCCGCACCAATGTTGGTGTGACCCACTTCAGAGTTACCCATTTGGCCATCAGGTAGGCCTACATCTAAGCCAGAAGCCGAGATTAGCGTGTTAGGTTGGTTAGCAATAAGACCGTCTAAAACTGGAGTCTTAGCGTTCGCGATAGCGTTGTCTTGGTTGTCTTCACGGTAACCGTAACCGTCAAGGATCACTAGAGCCATTGGCTTCTTAGCTGACATAGGACTGACCTCGTTCAATTCAAAATAAATCGGTATAAAAACAAATTAGCGTAATTTTACTACAGTTTACAGTCAAAACTGTAGTGGAAGATCAAGAAAGGGCGCAGGTAGGATGATCGAATGTGAAAAAAAGCGTCATTTTAGAAGGGAGTAAAGTAGGGATATGAATACTTATATCCCCACCATCCATATTGAAAAAGCGGAACAACGGTAGCCTCACGACTCTTCAGTTTAGAAGATTAATCTCAGTGTCATGCTCTTCATCATCGTCCTGTGATTTTAGATCATGCACTGCTGGTTGCTCTATCACTGTGGTTTTGTTGGTAACATATTGAAAGCTAAAATCATCCCACAATATTTGATCCAAACTTTCTTCAATTTCTTGATTAGATGAAATATCTATTATCATGATTACTGCCTCATATCGCTATTAAAGCTCATAGTAATTATGGACAATAAACAGAACACCTTCGAAAGAATTGTGTAAAAAACACGCTAACGGAAGGTCATAATTCAAATAACCGAACCCAATATCGGTTCTAGGCTCTAGGCTCTAGAAGGAGCTCTTCTTGGTTCTGAGCAGCATTCCAAACCAAATCCCCTATCCCATCTGTCGGCTTAAACCCGGTTGGTGCATCGAGAAGAAGCTGGCGAATCGCATCATGTTGTAGGTTATGACAAGCAAAATCCAAAGATTCAAGTAGCGTGTCATATTCATTAATCGGTAAGAACACTTCTTGTGCCGTCATGATTCGCTCATGAGCGGTTGGGGATACATTATCGCCAATCAATAACTCTTCATAGAGCTTCTCACCAGGGCGCAGGCCGGAGAACTGGATTTCAATATCACCATGAGGGTTCTCTTCATTCTTAACAGAAAGGCCTGAAAGGTTGATCAAGTTTGCTGCAAGGTCTGTGATTTTGACCGATTCGCCCATATCAAGAACAAACACATCACCGCCTTTACCCATAGCGCCCGCCTGAATAACCAGCTGCGCCGCTTCAGGGATGGTCATAAAGAAACGGGTAATATCGCGGTGGGTAACAGTAAGTGGGCCACCGGCTTTAATCTGCCTTTTAAACAGAGGAATAACCGAGCCAGACGAGCCAAGTACATTGCCAAAGCGAACCATACAGAAACGTGTACCGTGCTCTTTTTGGTTCTCTTGCTCAGCCAAAGCTTGCAGGCCTAATTCCGCCATACGCTTGGTGGTGCCCATCACGTTAGTTGGGCGTACCGCTTTATCTGTCGAGATAAGCACAAACGATTCAACACCCGCTTCAATCGCCGCTTTAGCCGTATAGTAAGTCCCGTAAACATTGTTACGTACGCCTTCTATCACGTTGTACTCGACTAGAGGAACGTGTTTATAAGCCGCAGCATGATAAACCGTTTGGACACCAAAAGATTGCATTGAGGTTAACAAGCGATGCGAACGCTGCACCGAGCCTAGTAAAGGCACGATTTCAACATCGTAACCTTTGGTTTCTTTAACTAAAGAAAGCTCACGATCAATTTGGTACAAGCCAAATTCAGACACTTCAAACAACACTAATGTTTTAGGTTGTTGTTTAAGGATCTGACGACAAAGTTCAGAACCAATAGAGCCGCCAGCACCGGTCACCATCACCACTTTGCCTTTGATGTTGGCTTCCATCAGAGCTTGCTGAGGTGCAACTGCATCACGACCGAGCAAATCTTCAATAGGTACATCGGTAAGCTCATCAATTTTTGCTTTACCTGACACAATATCCGCCATTTCAGGAACGGTTTGAATCTCAACGGGCAGCTGCGCCAGCAAATCCAATACTTGCTTACGGCGAGCGCGAGAAGCGCTTGGGATCGCGAGCAAGATTTTAGAAACATCGTGCTTCTCAATCAACCTTTCCGCTTTGTCTAATACAATAACGGGCAAACCCAAAATCATCGTATTGGTGAGCGTTTTATCTTCATCAATGAACGCGCGTACTCGATAGTTTTCAGACGCTCTTAACGCGACAGCCAACTGTCGGCCGCCTGAGCCCGCACCGTAAATTAATACTTCTTGACGTGAATCTTTCGACGTCGTCGCGACAAGGTTGCGAACCACCAAACGAGAGCCGCCACATAACAAAGCTAAGTAAGCACCGTAAATAATAGGCACCGTACGAGGGACTGGTTCTTGCAGGTAATACGCAAACAGAGCCAAAGATATTGCCGACAATATTGCGCCTGCCGTTACCACAAACAGCGCTTGAAAGGTGAGATACCTAAGTACTGCGCGATAAAGCCCTAATTTAGTAAAAATAAGCACCGTCATTATTACTGTTAAGCCTGTCAGTAATAAGTTGTCGCCATCATTCAAAAATTGGAAATCGCCTAGCCTTGTCCACAACGCAATGTGCAGAGCAAATATAATGAGTAAAGCATCAATAGAAACACTAATAACCCGCTTTTTAAAACGAGAAAGGTGCCATATGAAGTTTAGACGTTGCATAAAGTTATTCTTATTTATGAGTATTTAATAAACCACAAAGACTGCATGAGTGGGATGTGTTGAACATTATTTAAATTAGCAAAGAGAACTTGCAAAAGATAACCCGAATATTTAATTCGCGCTTTAATTTGTTATTGGTAAAAAAGCCCCGATTGCTTAAAAAACTTTAGCCTATTGGGGTATTTTAGACCAACGAAGAAGAGAGTTTACACGCACAATGCTCTCATGCCTGAGACTCTCAAACCACTAAGCCAATGATTATAAGAACAAAGGACGAAAAGAGAAGAATTAACTCTAAGAACTAGGAATTATCTTACTTGCCGTAGAACTCGCGGTACCACTGAATAAATTCAGCGACTCCTTCTTTAACTGTTACCTTCGGTGTATAACCTGTCGCTACAAATAAATCTTGTGTGTCCGCATACGTTTGGTATACATCACCAGGTTGCATTTCTCTGAAGTTTTTCTTCGCTTCAACGCCTAGCTCGTCTTCAATTGCCTTCACAAAATCCATCAAGTTGATTGGTGAGCCATGACCAATGTTATACACCGCATAAGGCGCAGAACTGGTTGCTGGAGAACCCGCTTCTACTGTCCAGTCGTTATCACGCGTTGGCACCACATCAGCGATACGTACTACCCCCTCAACAATATCGTTTACGTGGGTGAAATCACGCCACATATCACCATTGTTGTTGATATCAATGGTATCGCCATCAAGGATCTTCTTAGTGAAAATAAACGGTGCCATATCTGGACGTCCCCACGAGCCGTACACAGTAAAGAATCGCAGGCCTGTGGTCGGAATATCGTATAGGTGAGAGTAGCTATGCGCCATGAGTTCGTTCGACTTCTTAGTCGCAGCATACAATGAAACGGGGTGATCCACCGAATCTGACGTTGCAAACGGTGTTTTAGCATTCAACCCGTATACTGAACTTGAAGAAGCATAAACCAAGTGCTTCACTTTATTGTGACGACACCCTTCCAGAATATTCAAATGACCGACTAAATTTGAATCTGCGTAGGCATGTGGGTTTTCAATGGAATAGCGAACCCCCGCTTGCGCAGCCAAGTGAATCACTTGGTCAAATTGCTCCACTTCGAACAAGTTAGCTACGCCATCACGATCAGCGATATCCAAATGAATCAATTTAAAGTCGTCATGTTGGATGCGACCCAAGCGTGCTTCTTTCAATGCGACATCGTAATAGTCATTCAGGTTATCGACACCGACAACCTGATGGCCTTTCGCTGTTAATTGCTCGACTACGGCACTACCGATAAAACCCGCCGCACCCGTTACCAAATATTTCATAATTTCTTCCTTAATCTGAACCGAATAGATCGCGCGTGTACACTTTGTCTTTAACATCCGCAAGTTCTTGGGCCATGCGGTTTGAGACAATCACATCACAGCTTGACTTAAACTGCTCAAAATCCGTTAACACTAATGAGCGGAAGAACTCTTTCTCTTTCAACTCTGGTTCAAACACTACAACCTCAATACCTTTTGCCTTCAAGCGTTTCATAATGCCTTGAATGCTTGAAGCACGGAAGTTGTCAGAGCCTGATTTCATCACTAATCGGTAAATACCAACGCGTCTCGGGTTTCTTTTAATAATCGAATCGGCAATAAAATCTTTACGTGTGGTATTAGAATCCACAATCGCTCCAATAATATTATTTGGTACATCCGAATAGTTAGCACGCAGTTGCTTAGTATCTTTTGGTAAGCAGTAACCACCATAACCAAATGAAGGGTTATTATAATGCGAACCAATACGAGGGTCTAAACTAACACCATCGATAATTTGACGCGTATCTAACCCGTGAGATTCGGCATAAGTGTCTAGTTCATTAAAGTATGCAACACGGAGTGCTAAGTAGGTATTAGAGAACAGTTTCACTGCTTCAGCTTCGGTTGAATCAGTGAACAAAATCTCAACGTCTTTTTTAATTGCGCCTTCTAACAACAAGTTCGCAAAAACTTGTGCACGCTCGGAGCGCTCACCCACCACAATACGTGATGGATGCAGGTTGTCGTATAAGGCCTTACCTTCACGCAAGAACTCAGGAGAAAACATGAGGTTTTCACATTCTAGCACTTGTTTAATACGCGCGGTATAACCCACAGGTACGGTCGACTTGATCACCATCACCGCATTTGGGTTAATCGCCATCACATCTTTAATTACCGCTTCAACTGAAGAGGTATTAAAGTAGTTAGTTTCAACATCATAATCAGTAGGCGTAGCGATGATAACGTATTCAGCATTGGAATAGGCTAACTCTTTATCGAGTGTCGCGATGAAATTAAGCGATTTATTGCTGAGGAAATCTGTAATTTCCGCATCAACAATGGGGGATTGCTTATTATTTAGCATCTCTACTTTTTCTTCGATTATATCAACCGCAATGACTTGGTGATTTTGCGAGAGTAACATCGCATTGGATAGGCCAACATAGCCCGTACCTGCTATCGCTATTTTCATTTTTATATTCTCTAACACAACTTTATATTTAGTATTGATAGGATCTTATTAATATTTAAGATGTATTTCTTTACAAAAGGTCAACTGAATGGAGAGGTATTTACATATTTCCAATCACTATATAACAGGTCAAATATTGCACCTGAAGTTTAATAATAAATATGGAGCAACCAATACGCAAATTTTTAAAATAGCTTACCTTATACACTATTTTAATAACAAGCCTTTACATGTAAAAAATTGGATACTTACCATTACAAGGAAAATCACAGTTCATATTTCCACCTACCGATTGGTATAAGACAGCATGACCAATAATGTGAAAGCCAACGACAAAAATTGGAACAGGAATGGAATTAGACGCCGTCAAACGCTTAACTAGTGCAGTTTACGTTTACAATAGCACAATGTAAATATCGAAGCCTCGCGTTTTCAAAAGTTTAGTACGTTAATGCTCAAAAAGGAAAAACCTCATAAATCAGAACCATACAGAAAAATATGAGTTCAACCCTATTAATTATTTAACGGCATCACCTGAGCCACCACCAGTGACGGTCATAATAATATACTTGAAGTATTCTTTAATTGTCAGCACATCTATCATTTCCCTATCAGTTTTAGCTAATAGTTTCGGCGTCGACATATCAATGTTTTGCACCTGCGCTAAACCAGTGATACCAGGTAACACATCATACACACTGTATGCATCACGTTCTTTGATTAGCTCCTCTTGATTAAACAAATTAGGCCTAGGCCCTACCAAGCTCATTTCACCTCTAAGAACATTAATAAGTTGCGGAAGCTCATCGATCTTTGTTTTTCGCAAAAAAACACCTATCTTTGTGATCGACGAAGTGTCAGCTAAATGACTGGCAACTGATTTTGTCTCGACAGTCATCGTCCGAAACTTAATTAACTTGAATGGCTTCTTATTACGACCAACACGCTCTTGGATAAAAATAGGAGCCCCTGTATCGAACATACCCACAATAATAACAGTTAATAAAATAGGCCATAAAAGCAATAAGCCTATAAAGGCTGCGATAAAGTCTAGTAATCGTATCATTTTTCTTGTTTTCTCAACGTTTGCAATGACGACATTGCCTGTTTCATAGTAAAAGGTGGTGTCCAGCCAAGTATTTCCTTCAAATTGGAAGAGTCAACTTCAAGGTCACCTAATAACTGCTCAACCATTGAAGACTTTCCAATTGATTTCGCAAACAGACGCATGACACTTGTAGGCACAGGAAACTGAAAGATTGTCTTTCCTAACCCTTCAGCAATTGCATCGGTGAACTCTTTGATTGATACGGTTTCATTATCACTCGCCAAAAAAGTATTTCCTGGTGCATTAGGATGAACTGCACATGTCAAAAGTAAGTCTGCTAAATTTTGTACGGCAATAAAGTCGCGTCTATTACTTACTAGACTAAATGGCAAAAATGGTAGTTTTTCAACTAATTTAGTAAGCATACCAAAGTTACCTGGGGCGCACGGCCCGTACACTAAAGTAGGTCTAACAATCACCACTTCCAGCCCTAATTCCTCAGCAATTTTCTTAAGCTCGAGTTCTGCTTCGTATTTGGATTGAGCATACGTATTATGTGGATTAACTGTTGAATCCACTGTAAATGGCAACTTGTTCGTATATGTACCATTTACACCAATAGAGCTAACAAATACAAAACGTTGAACACCATGCTTAGATGCCTCACGAGCTAAGCGCAATGCCCCCAAAACATTCACGTTTTCATAATCAATAGAAGTAAAACTATTTGAATGTGCTAATCCAGCTAAATGGATAACGACATCAATACCATCAAAAGCACCTACCCAATCTGTCTTTGCATCTAAACTATCAATAGTAAAAAATGATTGATAGTTATGCTGTTCACCCTCACGAACAACATGTCTATGTATACTTCCTAAAGAAGCAATGTTTTTTCCAATAAAGCCCGTAGAACCCGTCAATAGAACGTTCATAACATTACCGTTTTCGCAACTTGATTAGCTATGGCATTTAATGCCTGTTCCTCAGAGAAAGTAGATTCTAATATCTTTCTGGTTTGAGGCATCCTTTCCGAACAATTCAACTTTGACACTCGATCAATGAGTGGCGCCAGTTCTGGAACTTTGTCATTATTGCAATACCATCCAAGATTAAATTCTGAAAGGAGGCGTTCTAGCTCCGAATCTTTATCGCCAACGTAGATAATAGGCTTATTAGCCGCCATAGAAAAATATGCTTTACTAGGCACCCCCAATCCGAACATACCTGACGCCAACGTCACTAGCGCGACATCACAAGCATTCAAACCCAAGTTGTTCTTCTCTAAATCCAAATTACCATAATAATGAATTCGTTCATAACCGACTTCTGAATTTATTTTATGAGCTACCCCCCGGACTTTTTTAACTTCTGAACCACAACCAATAAATAAAAAACGACTATTTTCACATTTAGTGTTTTCAATAGCTTCCAATAATTTGTCAACTCCTTGTAACCGCCCCATATTACCAAAGAACTGAAATACTACATTATCCTGCCAACCGAGATCAGTAATTATTTCATTATCTTTCTTAGATAGCTCTGTGATTCGTTCTGTTGATGCCCAGTTTGGTATAAACTCAATATTACTTCCCTTGCCAACCTTCTCATCTAATAACTCCTTCATATCTCGACCAATACATATTAAGCTCTCAGGTGAAGAATAGACACTTTTTGACAAGGTGGTCAACAGACGGTAGGGTAAACTAGATTTATTGAGAATTTCTGCTGGAACTAGATTATTAGGAAAAACATCATGAACCAATACCAACCACTTAAAAGGCTTGACCAGTTTTAATAAAGCCAATCCAAACATTGTTATTATTGGATTAGTCCCAGAAAATACCAAATCCACACTTCTTATTTCTAACTTGACACTACGAATAAACGATATTGTCTGACCCAACTGGCCTTTAAGTCTAGAGAAAAGGCTATTTTTGTTGTGTTTAGCCAATTTCACATATCGTGTTTCAACTGAATAATTTTCAGAAAAATCCCTAGCATGAACTGTATCGGGTGTAATAAGAACTACGTCGTATACTAATCCCAACCTCTTTACAATTTGCGACCAATAATAAGCAGTTGAATTATGGTTCTCGCCGATATACTCGGCGAGAATAAGAATTTTTTTTCGGCTCACTTTAGTACTCTTTCCATACAACACGTTTAACGTAATCTGTATAAGAATGAACTATACGTACGACCTTGTCAGATACATTTGGCATAGAGTAATCATAAACTGGGCGTAGCAAACGTTCATCACCACTTGGTTGAGATTCTAAGATTTTTAAACCTTGCAGTACACGCTCAACCTCCAAACCAACCATCATAACAAATGCTTCTTCCATCCCCTCAGGTCTTTCATGAGCTTCACGTAGGTTTAACGCTGGAAAATTCATGATTGAAGATTCTTCATTTATGGTACCGCTATCAGAAAGGACCGCTTTTGCGTTCTTTTGAAGATGGTTGTAATCATGGAAGCCCATTGGCTTAAGCAATTGAATATTGTTATGAAACTCTAGTCCCTGAGCCTCAATGCGGTTTCTCGTACGTGGATGAGTAGAAACGATCAGAGGTAAATCATAGCTCTCAGCAACCTTGTTTAATGTTTCTGCTAACTTGGCCAATTGCTTAGGAGAATCAACATTCTCTTCACGGTGCAAACTCACTACGAAGTACTCGCCTTGGCTAAGTTCCAGTCTTTGAAGAATATCTGAAGCATCAATCTGACCCATATAATGATTCAGAACTTCAAACATCGGACTCCCCGTCTTGATCACACGATCTGCTGGTAAACCTTCAGCTAAAAGATAGTCACGAGCGATAGTACTGTATGTAAGGTTGATATCAGCAGTGTGATCAACAATACGGCGGTTTGTCTCTTCAGGAACACGTTGGTCAAAACAACGGTTACCCGCTTCCATGTGGAAGATTGGCACTTTTCGACGCTTTGCAGGCAGTGCCGAAATACAAGAGTTAGTATCGCCTAGCACAAGCATTGCTTCTGGCTGTACTTGCTCAAGAACTTCATCCACTTTGATAATGACTTGACCAATAGTCTCTGCTGCATTCTTACCTGCTGCATTTAAGAAGTAATCTGGCTTACGAACACCAAGATCATTAAAGAAAACTTCATTTAGCTCAAAGTCATAGTTTTGCCCAGTATGTACCAGAATATGTTCACAATGCTCATCTAGCTTAGCAAGTACACGAGACAAGCGGATAATTTCAGGACGGGTGCCTACCACTGACATTATTTTCATTTTTTTCATCATTTTACCTTACAGGGGTTTAGCAATTGTATCAGGTGCTTCTCGGTCGAAAATTTCATTCGCCCATAACATAACGATCAACTCTTCAGAACCAACATTAGTCACATCGTGTGACCATCCTGGAACCGTCTCAACAATCTTTGGATTGTTGCTATCAACACTTAATCTATGACGCTCGCCAGTGATCACGTGCTCAAATTTGAACAAAG
Source organism: Vibrio sp. 10N.247.311.49 (assembly GCF_041467655.1). Lineage (NCBI taxonomy): Bacteria > Pseudomonadati > Pseudomonadota > Gammaproteobacteria > Vibrionales > Vibrionaceae > Vibrio > Vibrio sp. 10N.247.311.49. Next base: position 10,199 of record NZ_JBFSVA010000031.1, on the reverse strand, counting down.
CTTCACCTTTAATCACTAGGAATTTTTCATTCTTAGTATGATGGTAATGACCGCCGCGAGTAATACCTGGATGTGCAGTAAAGAACGAGAATTGACCAGCCTGCTTCGTCTTTAACATTTCACAAAAGACGCCCCTTTCGTCCCCATAGCTAGGAACTGTGTAGCTAAACTGACTTGGCTGCATGTAACTTAAGTAAGTCGAATACAGAGCGCGTTCTAGACCAGTCCCCACATTTTCAGTAATTAAACTATCACGGCTTCCTTTGAAATCCTTAAGCGTGTCAGCAACATAACCAACCGTAGTTGAGTACTCAGGAGTTACTTTGATCGTACCAGACGAAGTATCACCATTTAACAGAGCCATCAAACACTTACAAACATCATCTATATAAATTAACGTAACAGGTGCATCAGGGTCGTGAATATTGACCTCAATATCATTAAGAATGTTATGACAGAAGGTTGCTACGAAAGAGTTATAGTTTGGACGGCACCACTTCCCAAATACATTTGGGAAACGGTAAATAAAGCAAGGCGAGCCTGTTTCCTGCCCATAAGCTTCTACAATTTTCTCAGCTTTCGCTTTACTAGCACCATACGCATTGTCACTAACGGCTTGTATTGATGAGCTGATCATCAATGGAACTTTACGACCATTAGACTTCAAAGTGGCAACAATGTGAGAAGTTAAGTCTGCATTACCTTCTTTAAATTCTGATTCATTCTTAGGACGATTAACACCCGCAAGATGAAATACAAAGTCAGCTTGAGCCAATGCTTCGTTCAACTCACTTACAGAAGTGTCACGATCAACTTCGGTAACTGTGTATTTATCTTGCTCTTTAAGAAGCAAAGATAAGTTCTTTCCAATGAATCCTTTCGCCCCAGTAACTAAAACTTTCATTACACACCTTCCGGAACATTAACGCTACCAGCTTCAATGTCTGCGATAAAATCTAATTTATGAAGCAATTTAACCATACCGTCTACATTCAAGCGCTCAGTATTATGAGAGTTATAATCTTCAATAACACTTAAGTCCTGCTCACCCTCTTCAACGTATTGAGAATAATTCAAATCTCGATTGTCAGATGGAACTCGATAGTATCCACCCTGATCTTCAGCAACAAACATCTCCTCACGACTACATAGTGCTTCATATAATTTCTCACCATGACGCGTACCAATAATGTCTACCTGATGATTTGGCTTATCCGTGATTTGTAGCAAGGCCTTAACCAAAATTTCAATTGTCGCTGCAGGAGCCTTTTGTACAAAAACATCACCATTTACACCATGCGTGAATGCATGTAATACAAGGTCAACGGCATCATTCAAAGTCATCATAAAGCGAGTCATGTTCGGGTCTGTAATAGTGATTGGCTCACCGCTTATAATTTGACGTAAAAATAAAGGGATAACAGAACCGCGAGATGCCATAACGTTACCATAACGTGTTGCCGATATTACGGTCTTTTTAGGATCTACATTACGTGATTTAGCAACGATCACTTTTTCCATCATCGCTTTAGAAATCCCCATAGCATTAATTGGGTAAACCGCTTTATCTGTGCTTAAACAGACAACTCGCGACACTTCATTTGCGATACAAGCTTCTAATACGTTTTCAGTACCTAGAACATTTGTCTTTACAGCTTCCATTGGATGGAATTCACACGAAGGTACTTGTTTAAGAGCTGCAGCATGGTAGACAAAATCTACACCACGAGTAGCAGAAAGAATCGAATTATAATCACGAACATCGCCTATATAGTACTTAAGCTTAGATGAGTTGTATTTTTTACGCATATCATCCTGTTTCTTCTCATCTCTTGAAAATATCCTAATTTCCTTAATATTTGTATTAAGAAACCTATCAAGAACAGCATTACCAAAAGAACCTGTACCGCCAGTTATAAGTAAAGTACCTTCACTAAACATATTTTCAACCTATAATATTTTCAATTCGAGCGCAAAAAGCGCTTGTGGTAAAACAATCAAAGTAAATTTTTCTATTAAACATAGAAATCCGATCAAGGTCATTTGGTCCTAAAGATTGTATTTTATCTGCGATATCGTTTGCATCAGACACTTTGCAAAACAAGCCATTATCACCATCTTTAAATATGTCTGCTATACCTCCAACATTAGTGGTAACAACAGAGCACCCACAACTATATGCTTCTAGAATTGATAGTGGTTGCCCCTCATCATAACTTGGTAAAACAAAAATATCTGCCAAATTAAAAAGCTCCCATTTTTGGTCCCCATAGACAGGTCCATAAAACTTCAAACGGCCAGATAAAGCACTTAAAACATCACTAATTTCCTCTTTAAAACAAGGCTCAATACTACCAGCAATGTGGATATTATATTTATTAGGATCAAGTTTTTTGACTGCATCTAGAAAGTCAAAAATGCCTTTATCCTTCATCAAATTACTAAGGAAAAGAATATCAATTTTGTTTTTTTCGTAACCTAATTCAATTGTTGAACTTCTATCTACACCATTCCAACATACAACTGATTTTTTTTTGTCTACTAATTCAATGTGATCATTACGAATTGAATCACCTAAAAATATCACTCTATCAGCACAGAGCAAACCCAGTTTGATTAATCCCTTAAATATAAAATTCGTATTATTATAATTTATTTTTAGTCTTGAACCATGAAAATGAACAATTGTTTTTTTTGATAAAATTTTGGACAATATAATAAAAGGAAGTGTTCTAATAAACCCTAAAGCTGATTGTGGTGGTGTAATATACAGTATCGCTCTTCTACTAATGATAATAGCTATGCAACCATTAATAAGATTTAGACAACTAAAGAGGAAATAGAAAAAATCAAACTTTCCTTGCTCTTGCTTACTTTTTATCTGATCGCCGATGGAAATATCAAACTTACTTACATTAAAAAGATTACTATTACGAAAGTACTCAAACAGCATCAAATTGGCCAGGCTCATACCATGAATAGGATCAGGAAAAGGTCCAATAATCAGTATTTTCTTTCTAGTTTTTGACATATGACAAAACCTGCTTCTCTATCCTATTTTCAATTTTGTAACGTCGAGTGTTATTAGAATAGAAACTATAATCGCTCGATAGTTCGTCTAAAGCAAAGATTAAGTCTTCAAGTGAATTATCGTTGAATACAACTCCAGTTTTAAACTCCTCTACTAAATCAACTTTACATCCGACTTTTTGGCTAACAACTACAGGTAAGCCTACAGATAGAGCCTCTTCTACAACTAACCCCCAAGGTTCTGACAAAGAGGGAAGAACGAGTGCATCATGTTTTAGATATATACTATGTATATCGCTATTGTTTTGATAACCAAGAAACTGAACTTTGTTACCAGCTTCTTTCTCTAGTTCGTTCTTCAAAGGACCATCGCCTACAATTGTTAGGTTATGGTTTGACATATTTATAGCACGAATAAGTAAACTAAGGTTTTTTTCTTTTGCTAATCTACCTACGAACAAGAATTTTAATGAGCTATTATTAGGTACGTCCCTTTTATTAATTTTAAAGCTAGGTAATTTAGGGATTCCTACTCCATGGCTAAAAATCACTCTTCCTTTAAAACCTAGCTTTAAGACAAGTTCTTGTTGCAAGAAGCCAGAGACTAACGCCTCATCAAAAAACTGAATATAAGCTTTCTTTACCAAACCAATAATACCTGTTGTTTTTGATTCATAAATACTGCTTTCAATAATTATGCTTTTCTTTTCTCTGACGAAAGGTAGTATAGGAATTAGCTCAATTATCTCCCACCCAGAAAAGTAAATCTTTTTGAATTTTAAACTTATAAGAACTTTGCAAACATTAAGTAAAACACCAATTTTGTTCCTTCCTTCGAATTCGCCATCTTCGATAAAAGTGTGAGGGAAATTTATATTTTTAGACATAAAATCACCACTACGAATAGCGGATTTTTTAGATATGAATATTACATATATACTCTTACTTTTGGATATCTCATTATAAAGGCTAATTTTATAAAAAGATGGGACATTGGTAATATACAAAAAATCGAATTTATTCACTCTCGGCTTCCTTGGGCTTTTAGTTCTATATAATCATCAATAATATCTTTAACTCTATCATTAACCTCATGACCATCATTAATTAACCGAGCATAGCCAGCTGAGGCAATTCTATCTAACTTCCTGGAATCAGAAAGAAGGTTTTTTACTTTTTCAATCAGTTCAATATCTGAGTTGAAAAAACAAGCCTCCAGATTTGGTTCAAACATAGTAGCAAGATCGTCAGTATGCTCACTTAACATTAAAGTGCCAGTAGCAGGAATCTCAAAACACCTTCTTGTGTAAGTGTCTCTATTCAATTTGGACAAAAAAACTAGCGCTATTTTCGCTCGATTGATTGTCAAATTGTAATCTTTATATACTGGTTTTACTAAACCATTGAATTTTACAATATCTTCGTATACTTCAGATTTTGACCATCCTGTACCATATAACTTTACATCAACCCCACTCCTCAATAATTTTAGAATACTATGATCTCGACCGTCATTTTCAAAGTGACCTATAAATAATACGTCTATATCCTTTTCAACTTCAGTGGATCTAAAATTATTTTCTGTGACATAATAGGATCTGAGCAATTTTACTTTTTCAATACCAAGACATAAATAATCATCTATGTTCTTCTTTCTATACGCATATACCAGATCGCAAGATTTTGACATTTTCTTATGTAAACGCCAATAATAAAATGGATAATTACTTGAAAATGGGTCATCATTATTATAACTAAATACTATTGATTTTTCAGTCTTGATCTTATCAATTGTGCTTGACCATACATGTGTACCTCTATATATCAAAACAAGATCAGGTTTATAACTCTTCACTTTTTCAATCAGATCACAATTAATATTTTTTAACGCTGGACCAATAGTAAATTTATTTTGAACTCGAAAATAAATTGACTTTAATTTATTACCATCATTAGAATAATGATTTGGATATTGATATTTAAAAAAATAGTCTAACCATTCAAAATGTTCTACTTCCCAATCAAGTTTTTCAAATGGCTTTGTAAAAGAGTCGGCATATAGATGAGACGAAAAACCATCGGAAACAATTAATACTTTCATTCTAACTTCCATTTTAAAATAACACTATCATGTTGATAAAAACTCTCTAATAACTCGATTGTAAATATAGAAAGCCAACATACATAAAATGGCAAATACTCCATACTTAACAAAAACAACAGGGCTATATGCAAGCCATCTAGGGAAAGTTATGATCAATGATATGGCATATATAGCTAAAAACATATTTACTTTATTTCTATAAAGCCCAAGATATAAAGATACTACTAACCAGATCCCAGCAAAAAATGGTCCTAACCATCCAAGCCAAACGTAAAAATAAGCAGAAATTAATCCTCCTCCACCAGCGCCAAAGCTTGTTTGATCCAAAAGAGCTAAATTGCTTGTTTCTTGAAAGCTTGAACCATACAAAAAAATATTAAATATGAATGATAAAAAACTCATAATCCTTAGCTCGCTTGTCCAAAACCCACTATCAGCGAGACCAACCATTCTAGATGATGCTTGCATTACATCACCAAATTGACTTGAAACAATTCCTGTTTTAGGTACTGAAAATAGCATCTCCATTGAGAAATCCCCTCGTAGCGCCCTCGAAATAAGCTCAGGGTTACTCCTAATAACTCCTACGAAAGTCATTAAAACTAATGCAAGTAAACCCATCGATATGAGCTTTTTCTTATCAATATCACGACCAAAATCGTAGGCCATATATAGAAAAGCGAGGCCGGCTTGTAGCGCTTCGATCCTCCCACCATAAAGAACACTCTTTAAACAAAAGTAAATCAAGCAGATTAAAGTTACAGTTTTTTGTACAAACGAGCTGGAAGTATATATTTGAGAAATAACAAAGAAAATAATTGCATACTCAAATAGAGCCGATTTGTTGCTATCATTACTTCCGTAACCACTACTGATAACTGTGTCACCACTTATTCCAACATGGCTTAATGCTAAAAAAAACAATATTGATGAATAAAAAACCACAACGTTACTGCTTCGTATAGCTGATACTGGAAACATATTTCTTTCCTTCACTTTCAAAGCCAAAAACAAGAAGGGAAGTAAAAATAAATTGTATAAAACCAGAGCTTTGCTTATATGATAAGCATCTTGAAATGAGTTCCAATAAGATATTCTCAATCCAAAACTAAAAAAATGCCTCATTTCAATAACATACAACAAACCAAATACAAGTATGATTAACACCGGTATGTCTCGACGAAATCTAACCGCGAGTGAAACATTAACTAGCGATACGAAGATATAAATCAAATGCATCTGTTTTTCTAATAAAAAAAGTGATATAGAAATGTATGTGAGTATGATGGCGAAAGAAATAAAAATAATATCACTAACGGCATGAAATCTTAAATTCATTATATATTCTACACCTCAATTTTTCTTATTAGCCTTGCTGGAACACCTGCAACAATACTATTAGATTTAATATTTTTTGAGACAATACTGCCTGAACCTACAATTACATTATTGCCTATTGACACACCGGGGAGGACTATAGCTCCGGCTCCAATCTGAACATTATCCCCTATAGTTACAGGAGCGTTAAAGTGCTCTTTCGACGAAATGCCACTCTCCAACAAACTTGTAGTAATAATCATTGCCCCCGCAGATAAAGCTACACCGGTACCTAAATCTACCTTATCTGTCGCGTTAATATAAACACCATGATTGATTGTAAGGTTATTTCCAACTCTAACATTTTCAGGTCGTATTATTTTAATCCTCCCCCAAACCATTAATTGCCTTCCAGTTTGTATGCGAAAACCATAATATAACGACCTTACCTTTGCTATATAATAGTCAAGATAACGAAAAAAAACATTGATCAGTGTTCTTAGATATTTACCCAAAAAATTTACTCTCTTTTAATACACCTAGCATCATCACAAATAACATCAAAAACTGCGCAAATATAATAATGGCAACAACATGCTCACCTTGCGAAAGTAAATATAGTCTAGGTAGAAAAACGACCGTCAACATACACACCACAGTAGCAGCATTTATTAAAGCCATTTTCTTTCTTAACACAAGATACCTCGACAATAATGAATTTAGGCTTACACACAATGAGAAAATCAAAGATAGAAAAACGACAACATCTATACTTACTAACTCCGTCCCTAATATATAACTTAAAGCTTCGTCCAGCCACCCGCGAATAATAAAAGTAAAAGAAATCAATGAAATAAATAAAGCAACAATAGCAATAGCTATTTTTGACATAAAGACAACAATAACTTTATTGCTGTTATTTTTTTTAGCCATTATAGGGTAAACGGACTGCATGAATGAAGAAGTAAACAAGTTCAACATAGACGATATTTTATTAAAAACATCATAGTAAATCATATATGAAATCCCTCCATGCTTTAAAACCAAATTTGATGCTAATGCAGGTATCACACCAACTACAAACTGAAAGCTAAAAATTGAAGAGGCATTTTTAATCATTAATAAAATTTCAATAAAGTTAATCTTAGGCCAACTTAATCTACCGTTAATATTAAGATAGTAAACTAAAGAAATAATAGAATTACTAACAAACCAACAAACGAAAACATATTCTACATTATCAAATGGTATAGCTATCAGCACTAAAAACGCCAATTTGCCAATCACGTTACTCATGGCTACTACTTCCATTCTTTCCTTTACTTGGTAATACCACAACAAATTAAAGCACAATGGGAACACAGATAAAGATGAAAGAACAGCTACGTTTGCACTCACCTTGTTGGTATAAATTAAAAAAAATATAATACTTATAGATGCAAAGGCGTATAGAATTAATCTAGTATAATATATTTTAGTTATCATTTTTGCCAAAAAAAAATCATTTTTATCGGCACATTCCCTAACTAAATAAGTATCAAAGGAATAATTCAAAATCAACAATACAAGTTGAGACTGAATGAATGCAAAAATATACTCCCCGTATCCAGTCGCACCTAACCTACTAATTATAATAGGCATACATACTATATTAACCACAACTGAAAGAACATTCGCCATTGACATGGCCAATGTGTTTTTAAATATATTAATCATTAGTCTTATTTAAAAACCCCTAAATAAATTCATGATTGGTAGTTTAATTAAAACACAATAAGATCAGAAATCCATATTTAAGTAAACACTACCTTCATACAAAGATAGAATACTCCTCCAACCTTAAGAACGCCTCGAAAAGTCACGAATGCCTCATAATTGCTATAACCTTTAAAGATACTCAAGATTCATCGCACACATCGTTCTTTTGTGTTCATACTCACTTTTACTATCGTTTCACTCTCCAACATGTTCAATCACATCTGTAGGCGAGCAGCCTATTTCGTGTATTTCTTAAGATCAATCGTCCTTCTAACAACTGTTTAACTCGATACATCGCTGTTTCTGAGAGTGAACATTGGGGTTTCCAACACTTATTTGAGCGATCTAATTTCTGGCAACCCACTGCATGATTTCTTGAGTGGTAGCGGCCCCAGAATGCTGCTCCTTCTCTTGGGGAGCAAGCGCAACTGTTCGCTTAATCTTAATTGCATAGTAACAGGCTCTCGTATCGATAAACGTCATTACCAGAAACCTCAAGGGTGCTTCGCCGTGTTTGTTTGAGTAAGTTCGGGAGTACTTCTTCATCTACTCCGTATTTTTGACTTTCTATCCACCTTCGTCATAAAATTTAGGGCCAGTTGCATTAATAACTAGGGTTGTATCACTCTGCAACTTATTACTAGGTAATACGAGCAACTTAACGGAACATAGGCTAGCTTAAATATCTAGTCGACAAATCCTTACAGTATTTTCGTTGCATAGAGGAAACTAACGTTTAACCTGAGCGCAATAGTAATTACTAAGTCACTGAATCAACGAGGCCTTACTTGGTTTGCTTTTCACCCAGCCACTTAGCGCTTCTTCAGAAATCCAAAAGACCAGATAACCGCGGCTAATGAGTGGGCGTCGTATAGATTCTAGTTGGTTGCTTAGCCGTAAGGCTACGAGAGGTAGTAGACGTAGCTGATCAGATCGTAGTTCTAGGTTTGGTTCCGCTGAATTACGGCCAGAGCTTCGACTTAGAAAGTACACCATGAAAAAAGCCATTCAACCGCTTCAAAAAATCGAACCGTTCAAACTTTTAACAACTGCCACTTGCAAAATTGTGCTCAGCTTTGCCTTTCTATCGATAATCTGGAATGACCCCCAATTTATTTATGGCGCTATCAAAAAAGCAATAAAAATGGGCTGTAAATAGCTCATACGTTATTTAAGAATCATGCGATAAAACTAGCTAACAAGATTAGAAAACTGAATACCTGATAAGCTACAAAGCCCTTAAAAATGAACTATTTGTGGATTTAGCCTGAAAAAGGGGGGCTCGATTGGGTTTAGATTCAGACTATAAGGTGGAAGGTAGTGAAGCTCAATATTCAAGAAAAAAGCAGTATCTCTGACTAGATCACTACGATGGTACTCCGCGCCACCTTAAATGATGTGGAGCTTGTGTTCTAATGGATAACGTTTCTAATTTGGCAGAAAAAGCGAACGATGCTTTCACTGTTTATAGTTTCGTAATCATTAATAATAGTGCCACTAATGTCGTTAAGATTCAAAGCACTAATGAGGTTTAAACGACTTCGACTTCCCGTTGTTTCAACCGCTTTATCATGCCCTCTTCGTATCCAACCATGCGATATCTTGGTTGCTTGAGTAGGAAAACAGCATCAATGAATAAATCGACTCATCCTTGCCAGAGTTTGCTTTGAGCGCTTCATAAGCTTCAATAAAGGCTTTCTGTTTGGTTTCACAGGGCAAGATTACGAAGCCCCTTGCCCTGCAAGGACTTGCGAAAGGTAAGCGCTATTGCGGTTCGCTTTTTTCTGCTTTCTTTTGATCCCTGCTTTGAAGCTGATTTCTTCCGTCAGCAGATTTAAAGCTATATGTCTTATAACTGCTAAATTCTCACCGGCTTGCTCTCGACGTATCCGACATTCATCTTCTTTAAAACCAACGTCTAATCGCCAGTGCATTTGATTTTCAATGCTCCAATGTGCTCGCGTGCTCTCTAGTAAAGCTTTAGCCGTTA
>NZ_JBFSVA010000030.1:0-46193 GCF_041467655.1 Vibrio sp. 10N.247.311.49 | reverse complement strand
GAGCGCAACCTTGCCAAGGTTGAGGTCATCGGTTCGAACCCGATGTATCGCTCCAGCTTTCTTCTAAAAAAGCTATTAAGACTCTTTAAACCACCGTGTTTTTCTTTAGATCACAGAGTTTAAAGGCGACCACAAAGGTCACGCTCTTTCTTTAATGCTGCGAAGCATAATCCCCCCAAAAAAGCAAATAATCCTCCATCATGGTGGATATTTTTTTGTCTTAAATTTTTCTTAGCAACTGGAATGCTAGTAAATATCAGGTCTCTGAAGCAGACACTTGAGGTTTTTCACATCTATAAACAGACTTATCCACAAAATGTTATGTGTGGATAACTTGGTTGATAAAGTTGTTTCAGGCTTAATTCTTTACCTATCCCTAAAAGATCTTTCTTGTTTTCAATATATTAGATAAATTGCAGCGATCGTAACTTGTTGTTTTTTATCAAGTTGGATGCCTATCTTGGATTTAATAAAAGATCGTTAACTTGTTGTTTTTTGATCTTAATCATTTATCGGTACTGTGTTTAACTTTGCTCGGGTGTCGGAAGTTTACGAGAGTTCTGAATTTTTTCCACATTGTTAGAATTGAGAACAAGGTCAAACATTGTTCTAAAATTATGTGCAACGAGTTGTCTTAAATGTTGGACTGTTAGTGGGGGCTCGCTTGCCATATATTGGTATATAAAGCGTTAAGCGTCTCTTGGTAGTCCTTTCTCTACTATACGTATCAGTCTGTGCTTTTTGGTGGAGATTTTGCTGTTACTTTTTTGCACACAGCTATTTTTCTGCGTAGAGCTATCTTCTTGCGCACTGCTAGTGTTGGGTAACTGCTGTAGTTGTTTATTCAAAGCCCACTCAATATGCACATCAAGCATTTCGTTTTTGCCTTGATGAGACTCCAGGGTTTCAATAATGCGTTGTTGAAATGGTGCATTGCCCATCGCAACAAAGATATTGCGTAACCACTGGGTGTGGCCGATACGTCTGATTGCTGAGCCTTCCATTTTCTTTAGGAAGGTTGCTTCGTCCCAACTTGAAAGTGAAACCAGATCGGCTTCTTGGAAATCTTCTCTGCGGTGAAAGTCGGTTTGTTCTGTAAGTTCGGCATGACGGTTCCATGGGCAAACTAACTGACAATCATCACAACCGTAAATACGGTTACCAATGGCATCTCTATACTCTTCAGGGATCACACCATCATATTCAATGGTTAAGTACGAGATACATTTGCGAGCATCCACTACGCCATCAGCAATAATGGCACCCGTTGGGCAAGAAGTGATACATGCGGTGCATTTGCCGCACTCATCAACACTGGGTTCATCCGTGGGAAGAGGGATGTTAACTAACAGCTCCCCTAGAAAGAACCAAGAGCCAGCGTCTTTATCAAGAATTAATGAGTGTTTACCTGTCCAGCCCAACCCTGCTTTTTGAGCGAGTGGTCTTTCCAAAATGGGCGCTGAATCGACGAAAGGGCGTGAGTCTAAACCCTCGACCTCTTTTTCAATTCTTTGTCCTAGCTTTTTCAACTGGTTACGGAACAATTTGTGATAGTCGCGGCCTAAAGAATAGCGGCTGATGTAGCCTTGAGTGGTATCGCTTAGGTTAGAGGCGAACTGAGCTTCTGGTGGTAGGTAGTTCATTCGAGCGCTGATCACTCGAATTGTGCCTGGGTGAAGTTCATCAGGACGTGCACGCATCATCCCATGTCGAGCCATCCAATCCATTTCGCCGTGGTTGCCTGCATCTAGCCATGCTTGAAGAGGGGCTTCGTGTTCACTTAAATCAACATCGCAGATGCCAACTTTTTGAAAGCCCAGCTCTTTTCCCCAGATTTTAATTTTTTCAGCAAGATGGTCTAGATTCATGGCTTATTTCTTATTTTCTCTGTTTTACAATTAGAGATAAGGCTAATTAAAATTAGGTTCGGCAAAAATGGGGGCGGATCTTAACGGATCTTAGTGGTGTTGACCAGAACAGACGCGTTTTGATCAGTATTTTTCATAGAACTTACACTTGAGTGCTTGTCTCCCAAAAGCATCACGGTTTACTATTCTTGTTCTTTTGATTTTTATATAGTCAACGATCGATTTTTAGAGAACGTATTCATGAGCACTAAACAATTTACTTTGAAAGATGAACAAGCAACGATTCAACTAGGAACGGAGCTTTCTAATCTTTGCTCACAGCAGACAACGATTTATCTGCATGGTGATCTTGGCGCAGGTAAAACGACTTTCAGTCGTGGCTTTGTAAAAGCACTTGGCCATCAAGGAAATGTAAAAAGCCCAACGTATACTCTAGTTGAACCTTATCAACTTGCAGATTGGCAGGTGTACCACTTTGACCTTTATCGCCTAGCAGATCCTGAAGAGTTAGAGTTTATGGGAATTCGTGACTATTTTACGCCGGATGCTATCTGTTTGGTTGAGTGGCCTGAGAAAGGTTATGGGATGCTACCAGAAGCCGATTTGGATATTGATATTCGTTACCAAGACGATCACCGTGTTGTTTCTTTAACCGCTAATAGTGAATACGGACAGCGCTTACTTAGTCAGTTGGAGTTATGTTGATTTCTAAACGCCTTATTTCAACAGTGGCCATGATGGCTGCTGTTTTTTCTATACTGTTTTCTTCACTTGTTTCTGCAAACTCACTGAAAAGTTTAAGGGTTTGGCCTTCTCCAGAAGAAACTCGTGTGGTTATCGACTTAAAATCAGAAGCGGACTTTAGCTATTTCACCCTGAGTAGCCCGAGTCGCTTAGTGGTTGATTTAAAAAATACCAGTCTTGCGACTAAGTTACCGGTCGAGGTGAAAGACAGCCCTGTTCTATCTAAGATTCGTAAGAGCTCACCGCCAGACAAAAACACCTATCGCTTGGTTTTTGAGTTAAAGAAGTCGTCTAAAGCAGAATTATTCAAACTGAGCCCGACTCCAGGTGGTCAGTATGGACACCGTTTGGTGATCGACTTACCTCATGGTGCGGCAAGTAAAGCGACATCGACACCGAGTAAGCCAACGGTAAGTAAGAACATTAATCAGGTTAAGCGCCAGAAAGATATTCTAATTGTGATTGATCCTGGCCACGGTGGTGAAGACCCAGGTTCGATTGGTCCTACGCGTAAATACGAAAAAGACGCGACTCTGAGTATTTCTAAGAAGTTAGCAGCTCAACTGAATGCGGTCCCGGGGATCAAAACTCGTATGACTCGTAATGCTGATTACTTTGTGAACCTGAATCGACGTGTTGCGATTGCTCGAGAGAATGAAGCTCACCTGTTGATCTCTATTCACGCCGACGCCTTTACGACGCCTCAACCAAGAGGTGGTTCAGTGTTTGTATTGAACACTCGACGCGCAAATACAGAGATCTCTCGTTGGATTGAGAATAAAGAGAAACAGTCTGAATTGCTTGGTGGTAGCGGTGCAGCGTTCACAAGCAATATTGATGATAAGAACGTAAACCAAACCCTGCTTGATTTGCAGTTTAGCCACTCTCAAAAAGAGGGCTACAAACTGGCAACGGCAATTCTGTCTGAAATGGGTAAGGTTGCGAAACTGCACAATAGCAAGCCGATTAACACCAGCTTAGCCGTATTACGTTCACCACAGATCCCATCAGTACTGGTAGAGACAGGTTTTATTTCGAATCCGACGGAAGAGAAGCTTCTTTTCCAACGTTCGCACCAAGATAAATTGGCACGAGCAGTGACTAAAGCGGTGGTTAAGTATTTGAAGGCTAACCCGCCTGAAGGGATTATCTTGTCTAACGCAACGTCATCAACGGGCAGCGTGAGCCAACATAAAGTCTCTCGTGGTGAGTCTTTGTCTGTGATTGCGAGCAAGTATGGTACGTCGACACAGACGTTGATGAAGTTCAACAATCTGAAATCGAGCAGCCTAGCAATTGGCCAAGTACTTAAGATTCCAGGCAGTGCTTCAACTTCATCATCAAGCAGTGCGGTTAAAACGAAGACCATCACTCACACGGTTAAGTCTGGAGAGTACCTAGGTAAGATCGCCAGCCGCTATAAAGTGTCGGTGGCTGATATTAAACGTGAGAACCGTTTGAAATCAGAGACGGTGAGAGTAGGCCAAAAGTTACGTATTACGGTTGAAGTTAAAGATGTTCCTCTGCGCAAACACAAAGTTGCAAGAGGTGATTACCTTGGCAAGATAGCTTCGAAATACGGCGTGAGCGTCAACAGCATTCGCCAAGCGAATAAGCTAAGATCTGACAGTCTAGCTATCGGCCAAGTGTTGATTATTCCTCACAAGTAGTCTTGGGAATGCTAAACAGCTTCAGGTATATCAATGATAAAAAATAAGAACTAGTGCAAACGTAACAGCGTTTCCATCAATGGCAGTAAGGTAGCAATTAATATGACGATCAAAATACTGCCAGCTCGGTTAGCTAACCAAATCGCAGCGGGTGAGGTGGTAGAAAGACCCGCTTCTGTTGTAAAAGAGTTGGTTGAGAACAGTTTGGATTCGGGTGCCACTCGTATCGATATTGATATCGAGAAAGGTGGCGCCAAGATGATCCGCGTTCGTGACAATGGTAAGGGCATCGTAAAAGATGAGCTTGCCTTGGCACTGAGTCGTCATGCTACCTCCAAAATCCACACTCTTGATGACCTAGAGGCGATCGTCAGCCTCGGTTTCCGTGGTGAAGCGCTGGCGAGTATTAGCTCGGTTGCGCGCTTGACCATGACTTCACGCCCTGCCACTCAAGATCAAGCTTGGGCAGCACACAGTGAAGGTCGTGATATGCAGGTAAAACTGCAGCCAGCAGCACACCCAATTGGTACTTCGGTTGAGGTGTTGGATCTGTTCTTCAATACACCAGCGCGCCGCAAATTCTTACGCACCGAGAAGACTGAATTCACCCATATTGATGAGTTGCTCAAGCGTATTGCATTAAGTCGCTTTGATGTGACGATCAACCTTCGTCATAACGGCAAGATGATTCGTCAGTACCGCGCTGCCAAGACAGAAGTTCAAGCAGAAAAGCGCATCGCTGCGGTATGTGGCAATCCTTTTGTTCGCCATATGCTTAAGATCGAACTTGAGCACCAAGGCTTAAAACTTCATGGCTGGATCACCACACCTGAAGGGGCCAGACAGCAAAGCGACCTGCAATACTGTTATGTGAATGGTCGTATGATGCGTGACAAGCTGATCAACCATGCGATTCGTCAAAGCTACGAAACCAGCCTGCGTCCAGACCAATTCGCGACGTATGTGTTGTTCATTGAACTCGACCCACATCAGGTGGACGTGAATGTCCACCCTGCAAAACATGAAGTGCGTTTTCATCAAGCGCGCCTTGTGCATGACTTTATTTACCAAGCATTGAGTGACGGTTTAGCACAGAGCAAGCAGATTGATGCGGCGCCTATTAATCAATCCGCTTTCCACCAATCAGAAGCCCCTAATTATCAACAGGATAGTTCGGTGCCTGAAGTGGAAGAGACGACGAGTTTTAGCGCTCCAGAAAGCGATACCCCAGCTCATTCGGAACAATCGCAGGTTTCTGAAAGAGTGCGACATGCGATTGAGCAGACGCCAGCCTACCCAAGAAAAGCCGAATCTGAGCAGGTTTATGATAACTCTCAGCACAGCGTTAATGATGGCGGTCAGCACTATAGCTCACCAGAAAACCGAGGTTCATCGTCTAGCAGAAGCTCTTCAACCAACTTAGATTCGTCAACTAAGATGAGTTCAGCTAGCACAGGCTCGTCGGCTCGTGAAACCAGTTTTACCGGTTCTCCTCGCCAAGAGTGGATAGAGTCTCGACCTGTTCCGAGAAAAGAAAAAGAACCCAACCAACATCATGCTGAACCCGCGCCCTCAAAGCGCGAAGTTAAGGCCTATAAAGAGCTTTTAAAAACGCCAGACTTTGATGAGCACACCGTGGATCTCACCCCTCCTCAAGAACAGGTGGCACAAACAGCGCCAACAGAAGCTAAGCCTGCCCAACAGAATCCCGTTAACTCGAAGCCAAGAGCACCTGTAACGGACTTGGGCAAAGCCGTCTCGATTGTGGAACGTCAGTATCTGGTGATGGGTAATAAGAACGGCAGTGTGTTGGTTTCTTTGGCTAAGGCTGAATTGTTGCGTGTTGTTGGTCAGCTTGATACTCGAGGTGGCGCGTTAAAAAGCCAGCCACTATTGGTGCCCTTATCGATTAAGCTGGGTAGTGAACTTGTCGAAGTTGCGAAGACGCTGAGCCAAACATTGGCATTACTGGGGATTGAGCTTAAGGCGCGAAACAGTGAGGCGGTAATGGTGATGGGCGTGCCTTCTCCTTTAAGGCAGCAAAACTTACAAACTTTGATCCCAGATCTGTTATCTTACGCGGCTTCAATAAATGCCCAGGGTGCAGTGAAGCAACCTAATGACATGTTGTCAGCTTTGGTTAACTGGATCGGGATTCAAACCGCACAAGTAAAAAGCGACTACACTTTATCTGAAGCGGTTCAACTAGTTGGGGAACTAGAACAACTTTGGCATGGTCTACTTCCATTAGATGATCCAGAGTTTGTTAATCCTATCGACTTTTCAGCGACTATAGCCGCGTTTACGGTTTAATTTTTTCGCGACGACCTTTGTCTTTTTAGCTGAATACGTCGCGACACAAAGCCCTTTGCTAAAAAGCGCTAAAACAGAGAAGCAAATACAAAATATCATGACTGAAAAATTACCTTTAGCGTTGTTTTTAATGGGCCCAACGGCATCAGGAAAAACAGATTTAGCTATCCGCTTACGTCAGAAATACCCAGTAGAGATCATCAGCGTCGATTCGGCACTTATCTACAAAGACATGGATATTGGTACCGCTAAACCGGATGCGGAAGAGCTTGAGCTCGCGCCTCATCGCTTGATTGATATTCTGGATCCAAGCGAAGCGTATTCTGCGGCAGATTTTCGTCGTGATGCGATCAATGAAATGAATAAGATTGTAGCGGAAGGCAAAATTCCGCTACTTGTTGGTGGCACAATGCTTTACTACAAAGCATTGTTGGAAGGTTTATCGCCATTACCAGCAGCGGATCAAGAGATTCGTAAGCAGATTGAAGCGGAATCTATCGAACAAGGTTGGCAGGCATTGCACGATCAATTAAGAGAGATTGATCCCGTATCCGCTGAAAGAATACACCCAAATGATCCACAAAGGCTTTCAAGGGCATTGGAAGTTTACCGAATTTCGGGTAAAACATTAACAGAGCTAACTCAAACGAAAGGCGATAGCCTGCCATTTCGTGTAAAACAATTTGCAATAGCTCCCAAGGAAAGGACTGAACTCCATCGCCGCATTGAGCTGCGTTTCGAGAAGATGATAGAAGCTGGGTTTGAAGATGAAATGAAGGCGTTGTACGCCAGAGAAGATCTTCACCCTGAACTGCCATCGATCCGATGCGTTGGTTATAGGCAGATGTGGGATTATTTAGACGGTAATTGTGATTTAGACGAAGCGGTTTTCCGTGGTGTCTGTGCAACCCGTCAGTTGGCCAAGCGACAAATCACCTGGTTGCGCAGTTGGGATGATTTAACTTGGTTAGATAGCGAAAACATTGATCAAGCGTTAGAAACTCTTTCAGATGCAATAGCATCTGATTAGTATTGCTGTGTATAATGTGATCGCTTTTGCGTGAATATACTCTGGAAAGGATCCGTTATTGAGGCTTTTAAAAAATCACAGCCTTTCAATAACAACGGAGTTTTTTTATTCATTTAGCTCAGATGCAAAGGCCGCACCTTTTTGTGCACCACTAGCTAAATAATTACAACAAAATACAAATAAGGAAAATAAAATGGCTAAGGGGCAATCGCTACAAGACCCATTCCTAAATGCACTCCGTCGTGAGCGCATTCCAGTCTCTATCTATCTTGTTAACGGCATTAAGCTGCAAGGTCAGATCGAGTCTTTCGATCAATTCGTGATCTTATTGAAGAACACAGTAAACCAAATGGTTTACAAGCATGCGATTTCTACTGTGGTACCTGCTCGCGCAGTTAGTCACCACAGCGGCGAGCAACGCACGCCATCTGATCGTCCAGAGAAGACTGAAGATTAATCGTTCAATTGATACAGCTTGCGCTGTAATAAGGAGTTGGTTGCTTGTTTGACCGTTATGAATCCGGCGAGCGAGCCGTACTTGTTCATATCAACTTCACGCAAGAGGGAGAATGGGAAGACCTAAGCGAATGTGAAATGCTGGTCTCCTCTGCGGGGGTAGAAACGCTACAAGTGATTACTGGTAGCCGACAATCCCCACTCCCTAAATACTACGTTGGAGAAGGTAAAGCCCTAGAAATCGCACAAGCTGTTCAGCTAACCGGTGCTGAAATTGTGATTTTTAATCACTCTCTCTCTCCTGCCCAAGAGCGAAATCTCGAGCAATTGTGTAAATGTCGTGTGATTGATCGCACGGGTTTGATCTTAGATATCTTTGCACAACGTGCGCGAACTCATGAAGGTAAGCTACAAGTTGAGCTCGCTCAGCTTCGTCATATCTCTACCCGATTGATTCGTGGTTGGACTCACCTTGAAAGGCAGAAAGGTGGTATTGGTCTTCGTGGTCCAGGTGAAACTCAACTGGAAACCGATCGCCGTTTGTTGCGTGACCGTATAAAGGCAATACTGCGTCGTTTAGCGAAAGTCGCTAAGCAGCGTGAACAAGGACGACGTGCTCGTAATCGAGCTGAAATCCCAACAATTTCTTTGGTTGGTTATACCAACGCAGGGAAATCAACACTTTTCAATCGCATCACAAGTGCTGGTGTTTATGCGGCAGACCAACTGTTTGCAACCCTAGACCCAACACTGCGTAAGATTGATTTGGCAGATGTCGGGCCTGCAATTCTCGCAGATACCGTAGGTTTTATCCGTCATCTACCACACGACTTGGTCGCTGCGTTCAAGGCAACATTACAAGAGACGCAGGAAGCTGACATTTTGTTACATGTTGTTGATGCCAGTGATGACCGTTTTCGTGAGAACATTCAGGCTGTTCATGAAGTATTAGAAGAAATCGATGCTCATGAAGTGCCAACCCTTGTAGTCATGAACAAAATTGACTGCATGGAAGACCAAAAACCTCGAATTGAAAGAGACGAAGAGGGCGCACCTCGCGCTGTTTGGGTTTCTGCAATGGAAGGAGAAGGTATTGAGCTACTGTTTGAAGCTTTAACTGAGCGTTTAGCTAGCCAGATGGTTCAATTCCGGTTGTGTATTCCACATCAACATCAGGGTCGCATTCGCAGCTTATTCTTCGAGATGAAATGTATTCAACAGGAAGAGTATGATGAAAATGGTAACTTGTTGATAGATATCCGAATGCAACAAATAGATTGGTCTAAACTTGAAAAAAGAGAAGGGGCGCTCTTAGGTGACTTTATCGTTACCAAAGAGACTGCTACAGTATAACGTCATATCAAATGATGGAGCTTTCTAATGGCGTGGAATGAGCCTGGAAATAACAACAACGGCGATAATAACGGCCGCGATAATGACCCTTGGGGTAATAAAAATAATCGCGGCGGCCGAGATCAAGGACCGCCAGATCTAGACGAAGTGTTTAATAAACTAAGTCAAAAGTTAGGTGGCAAGTTTGGTAAAAAGGGTGGCAACGGTAACGGGCCATCTATTGGTGGTGGCGGTGCAATTGGCTTTGGTGTCATTGCCGTTATTGCTATTGCTATCTGGTTCTTCGCTGGTTTCTACACCGTTGGCGAAGCAGAAAGAGCAGTAGTACTTCGACTGGGTCAGTTCGACCGTATAGAAGAACCTGGTCTTAACTGGCACCCACGCTTCATCGATGAAATCAGTGATGAGCAACTAGTAAACGTTCAAGCGATTCGTTCTCTACGTGCTGCTGGCACGATGCTAACGAAAGATGAAAACGTTGTGACCGTTGAAATGGGTGTTCAATACCGTGTTTCTGACCCATACAAGTACTTGTATCGTGTAACGAATGCAGACGACAGTTTACGTCAAGCAACCGATTCCGCGCTTCGTGCGGTAATTGGTGACTCACTAATGGATAGTATCCTGACAAGTGGTCGTCAGCAGATTCGTCAAAGCACTCAAGAAACGTTGAACCGTATTATTGATAGCTACGATATGGGTATTCTGATTGTTGATGTGAACTTCCAGTCAGCACGTCCACCTGAGCAAGTGAAAGATGCATTTGATGATGCTATCGCGGCTCGTGAGGATGAAGAGCGTTTTGAACGTGAAGCTGAAGCTTACCGAAATGACATTCTTCCAAAAGCAACAGGTCGTGCTGAGCGTTTGAAGAAAGAAGCGGTGGGTTACTCAGAGCGCACAGTTAATGGTGCTCTAGGTCAAGTTGCTCAATTCGAGAAACTGCTACCTGAATACCAAGCTGCTCCTGAAGTAACACGTAACCGTATGTACCTAGATACAATGGAAAAAGTGTACTCAAGCACATCGAAAGTCCTGATTGATTCTGAATCAAGCGGTAACTTGCTATACCTACCAATTGATAAGCTAGGCGCACAAGGTGGTTCTCAGTCGGGCTCTCGCCCTGCAAAAGCATCATCAACTTACGATCAAATTGAGTTAGAAACTCAAGCGGATCCAAAGCCTAGCACTCAAACTCGTTCAGACAGTTCACGCCAAGGGAGATACTAATAATGCGTAAATTAATGATCCCTGTATTAGTTGTGACGATTGCCCTTCTATTGATGTCAGTGTTTGTGATTCAAGAAGGTGAGCGTGGCATGGTAATTCGTTTTGGTCGAGTTCTCGATGACAACGGCGTATCACGAATCTATGAACCAGGTCTGCACTTTAAACTACCGATGTTTGATCGCGTAAAAGTACTTGATGCTCGTATTCAAACGATGGATGGCCGTTCTGACCGTTTCGTAACATCAGAGAAAAAAGACGTTCTAATTGATACTTACGCAAAATGGCGTATTGCTGATTTTGGACGTTTCTATCTGAGTACCGGTGGCGGTAATATCATGACGGCAGAAGCACTTCTTGAGCGTAAAGTGACAGATGTTCTTCGTTCTGAAATTGGTTCTCGTGAAATTAAGCAGATCGTGTCAGGCCCTCGCAACAAGGACATCCTGCCAGACTCTGCTGATAGCGAAGTCGTCACAACGGTAGCGGCTGCAGAAGCACTAGAAGTTGATGGCGAACGCGATAAGATCATGGAAAACGTTTTGTCTGGAACGGCAGAAAGTGCGATGGCTGATTTAGGTGTTGAAGTTGTTGATTTTCGTATGAAGAAGATTAACCTTCCTGACGAAATCAGTGAATCTATCTACCGCCGTATGCGTGCAGAACGTGAATCGGTTGCTCGTAGACACCGTTCTCAAGGTCGTGAGAAAGCGGAAGTTATCCGTGCTCAAGCTGAGCTAGAAGTGGCAACAGTTCTTGCTGAAGCTGACCGTACAGCTCGAATCACTCGTGGTGATGCGGATGCAGAAGCAGCGAAGATCTACTCTGATGCGTTCAGCAAAGATCCTGAGTTCTACGGCTTCATGCGTTCATTGCAAGCTTATGAGACATCATTTAGCGATAAGAGCGACATTCTAGTACTGGATCCGAAGACTGACTTCTTCCAATACATGAATCAAGCAAGCGGCGCTCCAGCAAAATAAGCTGATGCGTTAGCGAATGCTTAGCTTAATAAGCAAAATACGTTAAAACTTAAAAGGCTCCCATTGTGGGAGCCTTTTTGTTTTCTATGACTTCTTTCAGGAGGAGACATGTTTGTGGATTCACTATTGGGGCGCGAGGGAAGGCGCTTAACAGCGTTCTACTTATAGAAACCTAGCGGTAGGTCATGAAAGCGATAACCGCTCCAGCCACCACAAGACAGCCTCCAATGCGGCGCAGTTGCGTGTCTGGTTGCTCGCTCAGTTGCGCGACCATGTTTCTCCAGCCATTGGGTGCAATCAAGGGGCCGAGCCCTTCCACAATAAGTACGAGCCCAATAGCGAGCCAAATTGATTGAGACATGGTTCTGCCTTTTGTCTGTAAAAAAGCAATGATATCAGTATCTTTACACATCTGCCCCCAGTTATGGCTGGTTTATTTTTGTACAGCGTTAACGTTTATGAACAAAAAGTGACTGCAAGAAGTGTGATTCAGTGCTAGAATCCATTTTTAATTAGCAACAGAAATTGGAAAGATGGGAAATAACGTAGTCGTTCTAGGCACCCAATGGGGTGATGAAGGTAAAGGTAAAATCGTTGACCTTTTAACTGAAGATGCAAAATACGTGGTTCGCTACCAAGGCGGTCACAATGCAGGTCACACACTTGTAATTGACGGTGAAAAAACCGTTCTTCACTTAATTCCATCAGGCATCCTACGTAATAACGTTAAATGTGTTATTGGTAACGGTGTAGTATTATCGCCTGACGCACTTCTAAAAGAAATGAAGCCTCTTGAAGATCGCGGTATTCCAGTACGTGAACGTCTTTTCATCTCTGAAGCTTGTCCTCTAATTCTTCCGTACCACATTGCAATCGACAACGCGCGTGAAATCGCTCGTGGCGCTAAAGCTATCGGTACAACGGGTCGTGGTATCGGTCCTGCTTACGAAGATAAAGTTGCTCGTCGCGGTCTACGCGTTGGCGACCTTTTCGATAAAGAAGCATTTGCTGAGAAGCTAAAAGAAGTGATGGAATTCCACAACTTCCAACTAGAGCACTTCTACAAAGCTGAAACAGTAAGCTACGAAGAAGTTCTTGAGCAAGCGATGAGCTACGCAGACATGTTAACTGCGATGGTTATCGACGTAACTGACGAACTAGACGCAGCACGTAAGCGCGGCGACAAGATCATGTTCGAAGGTGCTCAAGGTACGCTACTAGATATCGACCACGGTACTTACCCATACGTAACGTCTTCTAACACGACTGCTGGTGGTGTTGCTGCAGGTTCTGGTTTCGGTCCTCGTCACATCGGTTACATCCTTGGTATTACTAAGGCTTACTGTACTCGTGTTGGTTCAGGTCCATTCCCTACTGAGCTATACGATGGCCTTGAGAAGCAAGACCCAGTTGGTAAACACCTCGGCGATGTTGGTCACGAGTTTGGCGCAACAACTGGTCGTCTACGTCGTACTGGTTGGTTCGATGCTGTTGCTATGCGTCGTGCAATCCAAATCAACTCTCTATCTGGTATGTGTCTAACTAAACTAGACGTTCTAGATGGCCTAGAAGAACTAAAAATCTGTACTGGTTACAAGATGAAAGATGGTTCTATCCTAGAAGTTTCTCCAATGGCTGCTGAGTCATTCGAAGAAGCGACGCCAATCTACGAAACAATGCCTGGTTGGTCTGAAAACACATTTGGTGCTAAATCTATCGACGCGCTTCCACAAGCTGCTCTAGATTACATCAAGCGTATCGAAGACCTAACTGGCGTTCCAATTGATATCGTATCAACTGGCCCAGATCGTAACGAAACTATCATCAAGGTTCACCCATACGGCGCATAATGCCTGCTGAGTGATTACCAGGCACGAACAGTGCTTTGATAATAAAATAGTTTTCTAAAAGCCGACTTTATTAAGTCGGCTTTTTAATACCTGCAATTTAGCCGTTCACTCTTTGATTGTGATCTTTTAAGCGTCATCAGGCAAAATATTGCCCATTAGCGGCAAGTTTTGTCTAAAGCCGTCGGGGTTATTGCCGATACAGATATCATGGAAAGTGAAGTTCACCCTGTTTTGTGCGTGTAGAAATCCTCTGCATTCCTCAATAGATAACTTTAGCGACAGATAATAGAGTGCAGGTATGAAGCTACGAATTGTGGCAGCTTCATTAATAATGGCGCTGAGCTCACCCTTGAGTCATGCTAATTTGGCTGATGTGGGAGAGCCCGTTCCAATATATACAGAAGCTGAACTGATTAATTTAATCGAAAATAATCAACATCTAGAGCGAGTGAAAGCTGATAAGTGCCAGTTAGTTGAAGATATCGTTGCTCGTGCAACGCGTATTAGCTTGCCTTCTTATGAGTTTTTATACGGTGATATGTTGGCTTGGGGTGTGTGTGTTCCACAAGATGTCGAGCTTGGCCTTTACTATATGGAGAACGCGGCACATCAAGGTTTACCCGCTGCATTAGAGCAGTTAGGTCGTTATTACTCTCGTGGTACTTTGGTACAACAAGATCAAGAGCGTGCGATTCCGTATCTACGTGAAGCAGCCTCGATGGGTAACTTAAGTGCGAGCATTCACTTAGCGGAACTCTTGTTACGTGACTACGGTAGCCCATTGGATTATGAAGATGCTTACCGTTGGTTGTATAATTCGGTAACCGCAGACCAAAGACAACACAGACGTATCACTGTGCTTCGTAGCGGCCTGGAACAGAGAATGCCAGACAATATTATTGCTCGAGCAAAGCGTCGAGACGTGTTCTGGTAAGACAGATTATTGAATGAGCAATGATGATTAATGACTGCACTCGTTAATCATCTAAAAAACTCGTATTAAAAAGGCCTCGCTGAGATTCATCAGCGAGGCCTTTTTTGATCTGAACGGAAAACCATTTATCTAATTCGGTAGCGTTATTGAACCACCTCACCAGACTCAATCACCGTTTCACGAACAACCTTGGTGAAATCGAGTGCTTCTTGACGAATCTTATCTTCGTCTACCGTTAGCATGTCGCGATCTTGCATGATGATCTTGCCATCAACGATGGAATGACGAACATTGCCTGAGTTACCTGAGTACACCAGTGCTGAGTATGGGTTGTAGACCGGAACCATATTTGGCGCCTTAGTATCGATCACTATGATGTCAGCCAGTTTACCTGCTTCAAGAGAGCCGATCTTATCTTCCATGTGCAGCGCTTTTGCTGCGCCCATGGTCGCCATGTCGATCACTTTGATCGGCGGCATCGCAGCACGATCTTTGTTAACTAACTTGTGAACCTTAGCGACTTGGTTGAACTCATCAATGGTGCTCAGTGTGTTACCAGACATTGGGCCGTCAGTACCTAAACCGATACGCACGTTCTCGTCATACATCTTAAGGGCAGGTGATACACCTTTTGCTGACTTGATGTTAGCACTCATGTTATGAGCTACACCCATATCCGATTTCTTCACCAGTTCGATATCATGATCGTCAACAAGGATCATGTGTGCACCCACCAAGTTCTTGTTGAGTGCGCCAATGCTGTCCATGTATTGAACCGGGGACAATCCATCAGAACGCTCTGCGATTTTCTCTTCTTCACGGTGTGATTCTGCAAGGTGAATCATTACTGGAACATCTAACTCTAGGGAGAGTTTAGATATTTTCTGAAGGATCTCTGTGGTGTTGGTGTAAGGCGCATGCGGGGCAAACGCTGGTGTGATGCGTGGGTGATCTTTGTATTCTTCAATGAAGTTCAACGCGTACTTAATGCCTTCTTCGGCGTTGGCCGCATCGGCGACTGGGAACTTAATCACCGTTTCACCTAGGATGGCACGCATACCGATCTTATCGACGGTTTTTGCGACTTCATCTTCGAAGTAGTACATGTCGGCGTAAGTGGTCACACCGCCTTTCACCATTTCAACGTTACCTAGGTTGGCACCAATGCGTACCATGTCTCGCGATACTAGCTTCTTCTCTAGCGGGAAGATGTAGCGGTGTAGGCGATCTGGCACATCATCGGCCAACGAACGAAAAACTGTCATTGATACATGAGTATGGGTATTGATGAGACCTGGCATAACGATATCGCCATCAACGTCTAACACTTGCTTAGCTTGGTACTGCTTCTCTAGTGAAGCATCACCAACCGCAATGATTTTGTTGTCTTTGACGACAACAGTACCGCTTTCATAAACCGTTTTGTCTTGGTTCATGGTTAGAACCATCGCATCGGTAATCATCAGGTCAGCCTTTTCCATTGCCGAACTTGCGAATGGGAACAGCGCTAGGCTCGCCATAGCTGAAGCCAATAAAGTGCGTTTTAGTTTCATATCATACCCAGAACAGGAGTTGGTAAAGTGCGTGGATAATAGTGTATTTCATTCATGGCGCAAACGTTTGTTTTATCGTTTGCTTGAAATTTTGATGATAATCCACGTCTATGAAGCGATGTTTCACAAAGTGAAGATATGTATCAATCTGAGGTTATTTGAGTGTTTTCTAAAGCATATCTGTAGCTTACCCCTAGCATCAGATATACTAGGGGTATATACCTTCCTTGCTTAAGCAGGCCCGCCTATGTCAAAAAACACACCAACGTCAGAAAATACGACAGCGACAACCACTGTTGATCCTTTTGCCGACCGAGAGTCGAAAAATTACGATAACCCAGTACCAAGCCGAGAGTTCATTATTTCGTTTCTAACAGACGCGAATATTCCGATGAACCGCAACGATCTATTCGAAGCTTTGGGTCTTGCTGGAGAGGAACAATATGAAGGGCTGCGTCGTCGTTTACGTGCAATGGAACGTGATGGACAGCTTATCTTTACCCGTCGTCAGTGCTACGCATTGCCTGAGAAGATGGAACTGATCAAAGGCTATGTGATTGGTCATAAAGACGGTCATGGTTGGGTTCGCCCAGACGGCAGTGTGGGTAAAGACAATGATATCGTGCTGCCGCATCATCAGATGAAAACCATCATGCACGGTGATTACGTATTGGTTCAGCCTACTGACAACAGTAAGCGTGGCCGTCGTGAAGGTCGCTTGGTTCGTGTGCTTGAAGAGCGTAAAACGCCACTTGTTGGTCGCTTCTTCCTAGAGTACGGCCATTCTTACGTTGTTGCTGATGATTCACGTATTAGTCACGACATCCAGATCCCTACTGAGCATAAAGGCGGTGCTCGAATGGGTAATGTGGTTGTGATTGAAATTACGGATCGCGGTGGTCGTTCTCGTAACATGATGGGGAAAGTAACCGAAGTTCTTGGTGAAAACATGGCGCCGGGTATGGAAACGCAGATCGCGATCCGTACTCACCAGATCCCACAAGAGTGGCCTGAAGCGGTAGATAAGCAAATCGAAAACCTAGGTGAGCATGTTCCTGAAGAAGCAAAAGAAGGACGTGTAGACCTGCGTAAACTGCCATTGGTTACCATTGATGGTGAAGATGCGCGTGACTTCGATGATGCGGTTTACTGTGAAGCGAAGAAAGGCGGCGGCTGGCGTCTATGGGTAGCGATTGCTGACGTAAGTTACTACGTTCGCCCAGATACAGCGCTAGACAAAGAAGCGATTAACCGTGGTAACTCGGTATACTTCCCGTCACAAGTCGTGCCAATGCTGCCAGAAGTGCTTTCAAATGGTTTGTGTTCATTGAACCCTCAGGTAGACCGTTTATGTATGGTGTGTGAGATGACTATCTCAGACAAAGGTAAACTGTCAGGCTACAAGCACTACGAAGCGGTAATGAATTCTCATGCTCGTCTTACTTATAACAAAGTAGGCGCGATCTTAGATGGCAATGAAGAATTACGTGAGCGTTACGAACCTGAAGTACCACATCTTGAAGAGCTTCATAAGATGTATAAGGTGCTTAAGAAAACGCGTGACGAACGTGGTGCGATTGAATTTGAAACGGTAGAAACTAAGTTTATCTTCAATGCGGATCGTAAGATTGACCGTATTGAGCCAGTAATTCGTAACGATGCACACAAGATCATCGAAGAATGTATGATTCTTGCGAATATCGCATCGGCATCTTACGTAGAAAAAGCGAAAGAGCCTGCGCTGTACCGTGTTCACGAAACTCCGGGCGAAGAGCGCTTAATGGGCTTCAAGAGCTTTTTAAGTGAATTAGGTTTAACACTGGAAGGTGGTCTGTCGCCATCACCAGTAGACTATGCACAACTGATGCAACAGATTAATGAACGTGAAGATCGTGAATTAATCCAAACTATGCTGCTACGCTCAATGAAGCAAGCGGTATACAACGCGGATAACGCGGGTCACTTTGGTTTAGCTCTTAAACGCTATGCTCACTTTACCTCGCCAATTCGTCGTTACCCAGATTTGCTATTGCACCGTGCGATTAAGTACCTTATTGCGAAAGAAGAAGGTCGTAACAGCGAACGTTGGACGCCAACTGGTGGTTACCACTACACTTTCGATGATATGGACTTCTACGGCGAGCAGTGTTCAATGACTGAACGTCGTGCTGATGACGCAACGCGTGAAGTAAACGACTGGTTGAAGTGTGAATACATGCAAGACCATGTCGGTGAGGTGATGGATGGTGTGATTGCCAACGTGACTGGTTTTGGCTTCTTTGTTCGTCTAACTGAACTGCACATTGATGGCTTGGTACACATCTCAGCGCTAGCGAATGATTACTACCAATTTGATGCTGTTGGTCAGCGTCTAGTGGGTGAAAGCTCAGGTAATATCTACCGCTTGGGTGATTCGGTTAAAGTGAAGGTTTCTGCGGTTAATTTAGAAACTCGCCAAATCGACTTTGACTTAGAAGACACTGATCGTCAGCCGCGTGGCAAAGGCAAAACAGCCAAGAAGCGTGCAGCCGAAGCGATGAAAAAGGCGAAAAGCAAGAAGCGCTCAGCAGTGAAGAGTAATAAGCCAGGTGTATCAGCGAAGCCTATGGTTGAGCCAACTAAGCGACCTGACGGAAGCAGCGAAGGCCCTGCTAAGAAGAAAAAGCCAGCGAATAAAACCGGTGCTGCTAAAGCTCGCGCTAAGAAAAAGCGTGCTGCAACCCGTAAGCCAAAGGCTGATAAGTCTTAAAACTGATAAATCTTAAGGCTAATAGGGCGCTGTGCTAATCAGGTTTAGCGCCTAACTGATTTAATTTAATGCGAGAGTATCAGGCGTAAGACGCTACTCTCGAAATGAACAACACAGAGAGGGATGCATCGGCATTGATGTCATTCTTCTCTGAGCAATAAGAGTAACTTGAGACAATGAGTAACGAATTTATTTACGGTATTCACGCGGTGAAAGCCGTACTAGAAAAAGATCCTGCACGTTTTATCGAAGCGTACGTATTGAAAGGTCGCCAAGACGAGCGTCTTCTTCCATTACTGAACCAACTGCAACAGTTTGGTGTGTCGATTCAACAGATGGGTCGTAAGCCGTTGGATGAAAAAGCACAAGGTGCGAATCACCAAGGTCTTATTGCTAAGGTGAAGCCTGCTAAGCAGCTTAATGAAACTCACCTAGACGATATCCTAGCGCAGCACGAACAGCCTTTGCTGTTAGTTCTAGACGGCGTAACAGACCCTCATAACCTAGGCGCTTGTCTACGTAACGCGGATGCCGCAGGTGTCGCTGCTGTTATCGTACCTAAAGATCGCTCTTCGCCGTTAACAGCAACGGTAAGCAAGGTTGCATGTGGCGCAGCTGAAACGGTTCCTCTCGTGCGCGTAACCAACCTAGCTCGCACAATGCGTGCACTGCAAGAGCAGGGCGTATGGTTTGTGGGTACGGCAGGTGAAGCAACGCATGATATCTATCAAGCGAAGCTAACGGGTCCTCTTGCGGTAGTTATGGGTGCAGAAGGTGACGGTATGCGTCGTTTAACTCGTGAAACTTGCGATGATCTGATTAAGATTCCAATGGCAGGTAGCGTATCGAGCTTAAATGTTTCTGTGGCGTCGGGTATTTGCCTGTTCGAAGCGGTAAGACAGCGTTTAGCTCAGTAATGCGTTAACGCTGCTTTAAGTCTATGAATTTATTAGCGCTCACCACTTGCTGGTGGGCGTTTCTTTTTAGGCTGTTATAGCAAAATCCATCGGTTTGTCGGATGGCTAGATGGCGACAGAAAAACTGTTTCATTATTCACCAAATAGCGCTTGCCAATACCGGGTTCTTTCTATAACATTTGCCGTCCTTAAAACTCGGTCATTTATCTTTAGTTCCTTGCTTCCTCTGGACGACCGGGCCACTCGTGGAAGCTAATAATCCGTAAGGAGCAACCAAATGCGTCATTACGAAATCGTATTCATGGTTCACCCTGATCAAAGCGAGCAAGTTGCTGGCATGATCGAGCGTTACACTGGTTCTATCACTGAAGCTGGCGGTACTATCCACCGTCTAGAAGACTGGGGTCGTCGTCAAATGGCTTACCCAATCAACAAGCTTCACAAAGCTCACTACGTTCTTATGAACGTTGAAGCTGGTCAAGAAGTGATTGACGAGCTAGAAACTGCTTTCCGTTTCAACGATGCAGTTCTACGTAACATGATCATGCGCACTAAAGGCGCTGTGACTGAGCAATCTATTATGCTTAAGCAAAAAGAAGAGCGTGCAGAGCGTGCTCCTCGTCGCGAAGAGCGTACAGAAGCTAAACCAGAAGCAGCTGCTGAGTAATTCTTTTTTGGCTTAACGCCTTAAAAAATTCTCAACTTGTTTTAGGTCATTGATAGTTATTTCGATAATTGTGAAAGACCGCTTTACTAAATTTAAGATCAGGAGATAGCCCATGGCTCGTTTCTTCCGTCGTCGTAAATTCTGCCGTTTCACTGCAGAAGGCGTACAAGAGATTGACTACAAAGACGTAGCAACTCTTAAAAACTACATCACTGAAGCTGGTAAAATCGTACCTAGCCGTATCACTGGTACAAGCGCTAAGTACCAGCGTCAACTAGCTCGCGCTATCAAGCGTTCTCGTTACCTAGCTCTACTACCGTACACTGACAAGCATCAGTAATCGGTAATAGTTAATAATAGTTTAAGAGGACTAAGATAATGCAAGTTATTCTACTTGATAAGATCGGTAACCTAGGTGGCCTTGGCGACCAAGTAAACGTTAAATCTGGTTACGCTCGTAACTTCCTTATCCCACAGGGTAAAGCAGTTATGGCAACTAAAGACAACGTTGCTATGTTCGAAACTCGTCGTGCTGAACTAGAAGCTAAAGTTGCTGAGCAACTAGCTGCTGCTGAAGCTCGTGCAGAGAGCGTTAACACTCTAGAAGGCGTTACAATCGCTTCTAAAGCTGGTGACGAAGGTAAACTATTCGGTTCTATCGGTACTCGTGACATCGCTGACGCTATTACAGCGGCAGGTGTTGCAGTAGCTAAGAGCGAAGTACGCCTACCTGAAGGCGCTCTACGTAACATCGGCGAATTCGAAGTAAGCATCCAACTTCACTCTGAAGTTTTTGCTACTGCGAAAATCGCTATCGTTGCAGCTGAGTAATTTCAGTACCAAGACGAATTCTTTCTTTTGAAAGTTTTAAACACCAGCTTCGGCTGGTGTTTTTTTATGTCTGGAATATAGGAAAGTACAAGGAAGGGCTACAGTAGGTAAAAAGCTTACGGTGATCCATAAGCTGTTATTGCTGAACAAGTTGTTCTCAAGGTTAGAGGTGGCCTAAGATTAGAACTGGAAGAGCAAGTTGATCGATAGAACAGAGTCTTGTTTGCTTAAGCCTTCAGGCACTTTATCGTGGTACTGGCGAGAGTGAGCGATCTTCAGCGCGATATTGTCAGTAATATCGTTGATGGCTTCTAACTCAGTATCAAACTTTAGGTTACTGTGACCAGAGACAAGCGTCACGTCTGCCTTGAGCTGCAAATTCTTCAACACCTGCCATGACGTATTCACGTTGCCACGGAAAATTGCCTCTTCAACAATCTCTGGGAAGATGATGTCATCATCATCAATCTCATCAAGGTTCGGTTCTTGGTAACGAAAACCTGGTCCCACTTCGACTTCCAACACAAACTCTTCGGTATTCGAAAACTGGTAACCCAGACCACTCGAAATTGTGTAGTCCTTAAAGTAAGCACTGTATCTCGAGTCGACTCCTTTGAAACTGCCGTAAAGGTAGGTTTTAGGGCTTAACTTGTAGTCACTCTGAGCCGAGTAAGTCGATTGCCTTTTATCTTCCTCACCATCTTTATAGAGATTGTAGTATTTCCATTCGCCACTGGTTCTATGACGACCAGCTGTATACTCACCGTTCAGGCGTGCGTTAAGCGATCGTGAATCCGAATTACCAGTATGCGACTGATATCCAAATTCGACCTCAGTCTTTAGTGGGTTAGGCAGTTCTGTATCAGCCGTATCACTTGGTGCGATATCCAACTCTTTTTCTTCAGGTGTCGGTGCAACGACGATCGGCTCAGCAGTAGGTTCTGAAACTACTATAGAGTCGAGGATTGCATCAACAGAGTCTTTAGCATCATCAGCTAAGGCCATCGGAGCGCTCAGGAGACCAGTGCTCAGAAGACCAGTGCTCAGAGCCAATAATTTGGACACGCATACCTCTAGTTATACAGTGAGTGAATGGCAGGATCGTAATGCTACCCTTGGTTAATTCCGTCAGCAATAGGTAAATTCTTCCTGAAGAATAAAACAAACTCATAGGATCGGATTACAAACGGATGTTCTTGGGTATAATGAACGATCATTATTAGTTATTGAGTGTAGTCATAGTGGATACCAAAAGTCAGAAATCAGCCAACGATCAGGTGGACGCCATCAAAGTCCCGCCACATTCATTAGAAGCTGAGCAATCTGTTATTGGCGGTTTGTTATTAGATAACGAACGCTGGGATACAGTTGCCGAAAAGGTTGTGGCCAAAGACTTTTATAGCCGTCCTCACCGTCTGATCTTTGAAGCGGTAAAGGATATCCTTGAAGAAAGTTCTCCTCTGGATCTTATTACACTCTCTGAACATTTAGAGCTGCGTGAGCAACTTGAAGAAGTGGGTGGCTTTGCTTACCTTGCTGACTTAGCGAAAAACACACCAAGTGCCGCAAACATCAATGCGTATGCGGATATCGTAGCGCAACGTGCACTTGTTCGTAGCCTGATTGGTGTCGCGAATGAGATTGCTGATTCTGGTTATGACCCTCAAGGTCGTACTTCGGAAGAGCTGGTTGATCTTGCTGAAAGTAAAGTCTTCGCGATTGCCGAAGGCCGTGCAAGTGAAAACGAAGGTCCACAAAACGTTGATAGCATTCTAGAGAAGACGCTAGAACGTATCGAGATCCTATACAAAACGCCGCAAGATGGTGTGACAGGTGTCGATACTGGCTTCAACGACCTCAACAAGAAAACAGCAGGTCTACAAGGCTCTGACTTAATTATTGTTGCTGCTCGTCCATCGATGGGTAAAACCACATTTGCGATGAACTTGTGTGAAAACGCGGCGATGAAGCAAGACAAACCGGTTTTAATCTTCTCGCTAGAGATGCCAGCCGAACAGCTGATGATGCGTATGCTTGCGTCACTTTCTCGCGTAGACCAAACCAAGATTCGTACTGGTCAGCTAGATGATGAAGATTGGGCTCGTATCTCGTCGAGTATGGGTATTCTGATGGATAAGAAGAATATGTATATCGATGACAGCTCGGGTCTAACGCCAACAGAAGTGCGTTCTCGTGCTCGACGTATCGCTCGTGAACACGATGGTATCTCTATGATCATGATAGATTACCTTCAATTAATGCGTGTACCTTCGTTATCTGATAACCGTACTCTTGAAATCGCCGAGATTTCTCGCTCATTGAAAGCGTTAGCAAAAGAGCTCAACGTTCCGGTTGTGGCACTTTCTCAGCTTAACCGTTCCCTAGAGCAACGTGCTGATAAGCGCCCAGTAAACTCGGATTTGCGTGAATCAGGTTCGATTGAGCAAGATGCCGATTTGATCATGTTCATCTATCGTGATGAGGTTTATAACCCAGATAGTTCCTTGAAAGGCATTGCTGAGATCATCCTTGGTAAGCAACGTAACGGTCCGATCGGTTCTGTTCGTCTTACGTTCCAAGGCCAACACTCCCGATTTGATAACTATGCAGGCCCTGCATTTGATGATGAGTAATCGCTAATGACTTACATGAAAGCGGCGACGGCGAGCATTGACTTAAACGCGCTCGAACATAACCTGAACCAGATAAAGTCGAAGGCTCCTCAGTGCAAGGTCATGTCTGTTGTGAAAGCCAATGGCTACGGACACGGCTTACTGCATATAGCCAAGCATTCAAAAAGCTCTGATGCTTTTGGTGTGGCGCGTATTGAAGAAGCGTTACAACTTCGTGCTGGTGGCATTGTTAAACCTATTTTGTTGCTGGAAGGATTTTACTCTTCGGGCGATTTGCCAATCTTGGTGACCAATAACATTCAAACGGTGGTGCATTGTGAAGAGCAATTAAGCGCGCTAGAGAATGCGGATTTGGAAACACCCGTTGTGGTATGGCTAAAAGTCGACAGTGGTATGCACCGATTAGGTGTTCGCCCTGAGCAATACCAAAACTTTGTTGAGCGTTTGCATCAATGTGCGAATGTTGCCAAACCTCTACGTTACATGAGCCACTTCGGTTGTGCTGATGAACTGGATAGAGCAACCACCGTTGAACAGACAGAGCTTTTCTTGTCGCTTACTGAAGGTTGTGAAGGGGAGCGTTCACTTGCTGCCTCTGCGGGTTTACTCGCTTGGCCAGACAGCCACCTTGATTGGGTTCGTCCGGGAATCATATCTTACGGTGTCTCTCCGTTTGTTGATAAATCAGCGCAAGAGCTTGGATTTTTGCCTGTGATGACCCTGACCTCACACCTAATTGCCGTTCGCGATGTGAAAGCCGGTGAAAGTGTGGGTTATGGCGGAAACTGGACCAGTGAACGTGATACCAAGGTTGGTGTTATCGCGATTGGTTACGGTGATGGTTATCCTCGTACTGCACCTAACGGTACTCCAGTGTTCGTTAACGGTCGAAAAGTACCGATCGCAGGACGTGTATCAATGGACATGCTAACGGTTGATCTAGGCCCTGATGCGGCAGATAAAGTCGGCGATGAAGCGACTCTGTGGGGTAAAGATTTACCTTCAGAAGAAGTGGCTGAACATATCGGCACTATCGCTTACGAGTTAGTCACTAAGCTGACTTCGCGTGTTGCGATGGAATATGTGAAGTAATCATGGATCTTGATAAGTAAATTATGTTCAAGCGAACGACTCGAAACTGGCTAATGTCTGCAATGACATTACTCGGTGTCAGCTTTTCTTCTTCCGCTGCGAGTGAAGAAAAAGATTCAGCTTTTGTCCCTTTCTACTTCAGCACCGAAACCATGGGTAACACCTTTGGGGTTGCGGGTGTCGCAAAGGGTGTTTGGCAACCTCAAGCCGCTCTGTTTGGTATGGCACTCTATTCAGACAAAGACAGTTACGTCGGTTTTCTATCGGCTTTTAACTATGCCTTGTCTGAGAACGTATTGTTTAGCACTCAGATGTATCAAGCGCGCTTCAACGACAACCCGTATTACATTGGTTCTCAAGGCGATAATGATTCATCTATCGATGACAAAACCATTGCTGATGGCTTAGAGCAAAACTATCAGTTTGAGTTTAAGTATTTGCTACCTTGGGGCAACGTTGCAGAACACGGTTTACTCGGTGCTTTTCAGCCAATCAAAGATGTGAGCTTTGCTTCGCCAATCGAATCGGGTGTCAGTTCGATTCTATTTACGCCTTTTTATACTGCTCGTGAGTTGGAAGGTTTAAATAATACCGAGGAGGCAACAGGCTTTAGTTTGGCGTTTGATTGGGATAACCGTGATAGCACACGCAACCCGACCAGAGGTTCTCACACTAACCTTGAGTTCACCACTGGCGCAGAGAGTTGGTCTAACGATGACTTGTGGCTTAAGTGGACCTTCCAAAATAGCCAGTACTTTGCTTTAGGTCCTTTAGGGGACTTATTCGATCAACAAGTTGTGGCACTCGATTTCTATACTGCTGATACACCAACCTGGGATAACTGTTCTGGGCAGGATTGTGCTCGCCCACCAGAAACGGAGCAAGCTCGATTGGGTGGCTTGTATCGTTTACGAGGTTATACCGGAGGTCGTTATCACGGTCGCTCTGCAGTTCATTATTCTGCTGAGTACCGAGTACTTCCTGACTGGCAACCACTTGGCGATATCCCACTGATAAACTACTACGATTTGCCTTGGTGGCAATGGGTAGCGTTTGCTGAATTAGGGCGCGTTGCCGATGAGTACGACATCAAAACACTGCACTCGGACATGAAATGGAGCTTAGGTGGCGCGGTGCGTTTCCAAGTGGAAGGTATTGTTGTACGTGCTGAGTTGGCGCGAGGTGGTGACGAAGGGGCCTTTAGGGTTATGATAAACCAGCCCTTCTAAACCTTTCGGCCTACAGTAGGCCAAATACTATTTTTATAAGAGTGGTCGTGGAAACACACCACTCTTTTTTATTAACAAGATATTGTTTTTATTAAGGAGATCTTGTTTTCAAGCAGTCTACTCACCTTGCATCGTAGCAATCACAGTTCGGCTTCCACCACAATCTCGGTGCTCTCCTAAGTAAATACCCTGCCATGTTCCTAAAGCTAAACGACCATTGCTAATTGGTATTGTCACACTGGTGCCAAGTGTCGATGCTTTAATGTGGGCAGGCATGTCATCATCACCTTCATAGGTGTGTCTGTAGTAGGGCGCTCGCTCTGGGACAAACTTATTAAAGTGCGACTCCATATCGGTACGGACGGTAGGATCAGCGTTCTCGTTTAGCGTGAGGCTGGCAGAGGTATGTTGGATAAAAAGATGTAATAAACCAACAGATAGAGAATTGATATCGTGTATCTGTTGTTCAATTTCATCAGTAATGAGATGAAATCCACGCTTTCTTGCATTTAGGTGTATAGTCTTCTGAATCCACATACGCCATCCTTTATAATGTGTTTGGAAAAAAAGTGGTTTAACGCTATCTTTTGAACTTGAATTTATCAGCTATCGCTCACATTTAATTATGTTAGAGCCTGAGTCAGCATCGATCTCTCTATCAGGAAATCGAATCCTGATTTATCTCAAGGTGGCGCTCTTCATATACGGCATAATACGTCGTGAAAAAAAATTACAAAGAATCTTTCAGTGGTGACGCGGTTTGGTCATCACAGAAAAATATAAACTTTCGCCTAATCGGGGGTTCTATTCATCACCCAGGTGACGTTTAGAATAAAACCTACAGTAACATCGGGATAGATACCATGTTGAAAAATATCAACCCAACGCAAACACAAGCGTGGAAAGCTCTAACGGCACATTTTGAGTCTGCTCAAGATATGGATATGAAAGAGCTGTTTGCTCAAGATGCAAAGCGTTTCGAGAGCTTTTCTACTCGTTTCGGTTCTGACATCTTAGTGGATTACTCTAAGAACCTTATCGATGCTGAAACTATGCAGCACCTATTTGCTCTTGCGAACGAGACTGAAGTTAAGTCTGCAATCGAAGCAATGTTCGGTGGTGATGCAATCAACAAGACTGAAGGTCGTTCAGTACTTCACACTGCTCTACGTAACCGTAGCGACAAGCCAGTAATGGTTGACGGCAAAGACGTAATGCCAGCAGTTAACGCTGTACTAGCAAAAATGGAACTGTTCACACACCGCATCGTTTCTGGTGAGTGGAAAGGTTACACAGGTAAAGAGATCACTGATGTTGTAAACATCGGTATCGGCGGTTCGGATCTTGGTCCATACATGGTGACTGAAGCACTAACGCCATACAAAACTCGCCTAAACATGCACTTCGTTTCTAACGTAGATGGCACTCACATCGTTGAGACACTTAAGCCTCTTAACCCAGAAACAACGCTATTCTTAGTGGCATCTAAAACATTCACGACTCAAGAAACAATGACTAACGCGCACTCTGCACGTGATTGGTTCTTGGCTGAAGCGGGTGACAACGCACACGTAGCTAAACACTTCGCAGCACTATCAACTAACGCAACTGCGGTAGCTGAGTTTGGTATTGATACTGACAACATGTTCGAATTCTGGGACTGGGTTGGTGGTCGTTACTCACTATGGTCTGCAATCGGTCTTTCTATCTCACTATCTGTTGGCTTCGATAACTTCGTTGAGCTACTAGAAGGTGCTCACGAGATGGATAACCACTTTGCTTCAACTGAGTTTGAAAGCAACATTCCAGTAATCCTTGCGCTTATCGGTATTTGGTATAACAACTTCCACGGCGCTGAGTCAGAAGCAATTCTACCTTACGACCAGTACATGCACCGTTTTGCAGCTTACTTCCAGCAAGGCAACATGGAATCAAACGGTAAGTTTGTAGACCGTGAAGGCAACCCGGTAGAGTACCAAACAGGTCCTATCATCTGGGGCGAACCTGGTACAAACGGTCAGCATGCTTTCTACCAACTGATTCACCAAGGCACTAAGCTGATCCCATCAGACTTCATTGCTCCTGCTATCAGCCACAACCCAGCATCTGATCACCACCAGAAGTTGATGTCTAATTTCTTTGCTCAAACTGAAGCACTAGCATTCGGTAAGACAAAAGAGACAGTGGAAGCTGAATTCCTAGCGGCTGGCAAAACAGCTGAAGAAGTGGCTGAGCTTGTACCTTTCAAAGTATTTGAAGGTAACCGTCCAACGAACTCTATTCTTGTTAAGCAAATCAACCCTCGCTCTTTAGGTAACCTAATCGCGATGTACGAGCACAAGATCTTCGTTCAAGGCGTTATCTGGAACATCTTCAGCTTCGACCAATGGGGTGTAGAACTTGGTAAGCAACTAGCAAACCAAATTCTTCCAGAGCTTGCTGACGATGCTCAAGTAACGTCTCACGACAGCTCAACTAACGGTCTAATCAACGCATTTAAAGCGCTTAAAGCTTAATTGAGTTGATAGCACCAAAAAAACGCCAACCTTCGGGTTGGCGCTTTTGTATCTGTATAGCAAGCATTGGTTAAATCGCAGGTAATAAAAAAGGCTGGCATGATGCCAACCTTCTTTGATTTGATACTCAGTACTGCTAGAAATAAACAGCTGTTATTCGAAACAGATCTCGATGAAAGCATTACCCCATTGAGATGAGAAAGGCATGATGATGATTGCCCCATCACACTTGTGACGAATCGTATGACCTTTACCGGAAACCACGATTGGTGTTGCCATATCGAAGTCAAAACCGCTTTCCGCAAGAATACGTTTCGCACCGCCAGTCACCATGTTAGTGATTTCACCCACCATATCGGTCACTTCTTCGTTGAGGCCGTTTGGTCGTTCACCAAGCATGTTTTCCATGATTTCGAGAGCGAGACCTTCATCAAAGGTGATCGACATAGAGCCACGAGATTGTGTACCCACCATACCAATTAGGCCGGATACATCACCACGAGCGATTTCATCTTTCTTAACTCTCGGTTTTTGTGGCTTCAATTCTAGAGAAGCCATCGTTTTTAATACGTTCATCAAAGAAGCTAAAAACGGGTTTACAAATTCAGCGCGCATAATGTTCTTCTATAATCTTATTCTTTCATCTCGGAGGAGCAAGATTGGCAAATGCCATGCGATTCAATGACATGATTCGTCAATTGAAAGCCATGCTTCTCAGCGTTACTGGCGAGTAGGGTGACAAGCGCATCGTCCTGCAGTTCTATCACAGTGCCACATTTATCGCAGATCAGTAGTTGGGAGAAATGTTTGTTGGCATTGCAAGAGCAGCAGCATATGAAGCTATTGGTTGACTCAACTCTGTGAATGAAACCTTGCTCCAACAAGAAATCCAAAGCGCGATATACTGTAGGTGGCTTGGCTTGCGGTTCACTGACTTTCAACTGCTCTAATAATTCATAAGCACTGGAGGCTTTTTTATTAGAGAGGATGAGCTCAAACACTCGCTTTCTTTGAGGTGTTAATCTAACGCCTCGCGATGCGCATATCCCTTCAACTTGCTCTATTAATGTGTGGTCCAAATTTTTCACCATTCAATCGGACATCCCTAATCAAACCTTATTTCTAGGTTACTACGTTTTGGGAGCCAATGATTTCTATTAAAGTCAGGTACAGAGCGTATTGTGACCCACGACTTTGAATAAGACAAGGTAACTCAAAATGACAGTGTGACTCAAGGCATAACTGATTAATGAGGTTGAATTAGAGATCTGGTGAATAGGTTTATAAAAAAGTATGAGGTAAAGTTGATATGACATCTTCATTTGAGTTCAATTTAGCTCAATTAATTTTTCTTACAATAATGTGCTGTTTTAAATCACATTTCTTATCGCATATTGTTCCTTATTCGCTAAAATCGATGCCTAATATAGACTAGAAGAAGACTATTGACCCCTCCTGTCAACATGAGCTTGTCATGGTGTATTGTAGTTTTAGTCTTTAATTTCAAATGCTTGGAGTTAAGCTGTGGAGCAAGTAAACAAAGAATCATTTCTGAAACTGTTGTCCATCTATAATCAAAGAGAAAAACGTTATCAACAACGTTTGGATGACTTTAAGGCCATGAGGGATAAGCTTGAAGAAGTGGAAGAACCAAGAGTTAAAAAAAATGAGCTATACATCAAACTGGCTATAGCCGCAGCTATTATTTTAGTCATCGCCTTTATCTTTATTTAAGTCGTCAAATTGGAAGGGAATAAAATGAAAAAGCATTTTGACGCTTTGGCTAAAGCTTCATTAGAAAGTAGTCATCTTAACCTTGGTGAATGGTATGAAAGCTATGGTTTAGCACTGCACTTATTCAAGTCTGATAGCAAAATTTACACAAAGGCGATGAAAAAGCGAGACGGTCATAAAAAGCACATTGCAAAATATATTGAACCTAAGTTACTCACCACGGAAGGAGTAACTGAGGAGTTTAAAAAAATAATGCGTTGGAAGACCTTTGTTGAACGATGGGACGCATATTACGAACCTATTGCAAAGCCTCAAGATCGCGTGCATCACTTGTCTGCAGTATTGGAGGCTTTGTCCGATGAAGATGTTCCACGAGCTTTAATCGAAATCGATAATTTGCCGGTTGACTACTTGATCAACGATACTTTTTGGGGCGAGGTCATTCTCTTTATCGTTGCCGCAAGATCAGGAGATCAAGAGCAGGCCCGATCAATAACGCAAGAACTGTACAACATGGCGCAGAGCGATCACAACACAGCGTTACTTAGCCATTTGTTACCAGCTTTATGTAAGAAATATTTAGATGAAGAGTATTATCCATGGCAAATGAAGGCTCGTGTAGTGAACTGGAATGGAGAAACTTATCATTGTGTTCCGGTATTAATACACAACTTTGATGCTTTTGGTGGTCAAGAGTACATAAACCATACTCCTGTCAGACAACGTGCTCGCGTTGAAAGAAAACATAGCGTGGATTACGTGTATTCTACAGACCGTTATGGAAACCGAGGTCAAAGCATCGCGAGTGCGACTGCTAATGTTGGAATCGCCGTAGCGAGTGCGACAGGTAAAGTTATCGGCCATACTTTGCTTTTGGGCGCCGCAGGGGCGATATATCTAGCGTTAGCCGGTAAGATTCGAGTAAATCACTACAATAATTCCAATCATAAGATAGTCTTAAATCGTAAGACCGAGATGCCTGTCAATTCGTGTGGTTATATCGTGACTAAACAGAACAGTACTATTGAACCATGGCAGGATGAAGAGGGGAGCGAAAGCATAGACAATAGCTTTTCGTTTTTGAACTTCACAGATGGTTTGGCTTATCCATGTCGAAAGGGGTATGACATCCCAGATGAACAAGGGCTTATTCAATTATTATTTGATGAAATAATGTAATCATGATTTGTATTTATGAGTTTTTGAGCCTTTGCTTTCAATCAAATTAAACCATTAAATACGTCCATTCCAACAACATATCAACAATCGAAATCAATGGTTGGAGTCATCATATATTAGCACTTTGCGGTCTCCGTGCTTGGAGGCCGACTTTGTCGTGCTCAGCGTGTGAAACCCAGTTATGTCACATATAAGCTACCAACGGATAAGGATCTCATGTTTTCACCACCTTCACGTGTAACCACGCTTTCAAGAGGGCTGCTTGTCACTACTATTGCTCTTATTCAGGGATGTTCATCTACAGATAAAGTAACACCACCACAACCAACCTTGGAGCGAGGGCTTGGATTACCTGCAGATGCAAAACTAATCTCGAATCATAACTCAGCAGAGGGGCGAGAAATGTTTCGTGATATGCAGTTGGCGTTAAAATCGCGCAATCTTTATCAAACCATGGGAGGGGATATCTCTTACATCAAAGGACAGTGCCCTATTGATGTTATCGCCCACCGTGGCAGCTCTAATTATGCTGAAAACTCTCGTAATGCGATTCAAATGGCGGCGGTAAGTGGTTTTGATGGAGCAGAAATTGATGTGATGCTGACGCGTGATAAAGATTGGGTTGTACATCACGACATAGAAACAGGAAGAGCAACCGCTCGAAGTGATGGTAAGCGATATCGCGTGAGTCGTATGAAGAGTAGTGAGTGGAACTCTCTGAGTGGAAGGAGCCCTGACGGAACATTAGATGGGTATCGTCCCGCTTATTTCAATGAAGCCGTGAATGATTGGTACCATTACGCAACGATTGAACAACCCCTTAATATTGAAATAAAAACATCAGATGGCTCCATGGAAGATTTGTTTAAACTCGACGAAATGGCCAGACAAAGTCTCCCCTATAGAAACTATTTTTATTCATCAATGGATATGGACGTTCTGAAAAAAATGCGGGAAATCAATCCAAGTGTTTATCTTGGGTATGTGTGGGAAGCGCATTCAACGTCGGTTGCTAAATTTAAAAAAGATGCAAAGCGAGGGATGAGATCTGATGATTATTATCAGAAAAATAAAAAGAATATCGATCGCGCCTTTGCTATGGAGGGGCGTTATCGTAAGCATAAGCCCAAACATTCCGCTAAAACGGTAAAACGAATACTTGGCCCCAATAGTGGATTACATGTTGATATAAGAAGTTACCGACAATATGCGACAATTTACAGCCGTGCGAAAGCGCAAGGCATGAAGGTGGTGACTTATACGATTAACGGAACGGATTACCACCAAGATCAATTGGTCTCGTTAGCTAAGGCAGGTCGACCTCTGCCAGATGAGGCGATCATGGATACCAGTAAGTTCTCTATTTGTCAGCAGCTTGCTCCACAGCTTGTCGTTCAATCAAATGGCTACCAACCCACAACGTTAGCAGGCGAAACCGTTGCTGGCCTACCCAATGACGCTGATTTTCACCGACTCTATGAACAAATAGATTACCTCAAAGATGGCCATTACATCACTAACCGAGGTCTCATTAGGAGTGTGTCATATTCCAAGCCTGCTAGCGTGAAAGGTGTGAAAAAAAGAACGCAAACAACGCAGAGCGCGAAGCCAGCAGTGCTGTTTGATATTCAAGATGAAGATTTAAATTTAAGTAACGATGCGATCAGCATTTCGATGCCGACAGAAAAATGATGTTTGATGAGAACAGGGATAGACAAATTATGGAAGCGTTAAGATGAAACCAGTTCCTAGCCAGGACGTAATAACCACAAATAATAAGAAGCCGAAAT
Organism: Vibrio sp. 10N.247.311.49; assembly: GCF_041467655.1. Classification (NCBI taxonomy): domain Bacteria; kingdom Pseudomonadati; phylum Pseudomonadota; class Gammaproteobacteria; order Vibrionales; family Vibrionaceae; genus Vibrio; species Vibrio sp. 10N.247.311.49. The sequence goes on along the minus strand of NZ_JBFSVA010000030.1, from coordinate 12,875 downwards.
GGTTGGCTGTTTTGTTGTTTTTTTGTTCACTTCTTTATCTTTTTCCTGAAGTCGCTTTCAACGCCAAGTTGGTTGAAATTGCGGGTGGAATCGATGTTAGTGATGCTCAATTACATAAAACGGAGCTATTTGGCCGAACCATCTCAGGGATCGGGGTGACTTTAATTGTTGCGGATTTTCTACTTAAAGGATGGCTGACCACGACGAAGTTTCGCGCTATTTCATCGTTGGTCGTGATTACAGCTTTGGTTTGGCCAACGGTGTTTTTTGGTCAAAAGGCAGTCATAGATAAATGGTTGATTGAACCGAGTAGTGCAAAGCAGAGACAGGAGGCTTTCTTTTCCTCTGTACTGCGATCTAGTTTAGCGATGAATGCGATTAATATCGAAGGGATCCCTTATAACTCAGAGGCGAGTACCGAGTCGTCAGAAATGACTTTTCTCGCTTTGATCGGTGGGTTGGTTTACAGCAATGATGCATTCTTAAGTCATATTGATGATAAGAAAGTTCAAATTTTGGATCGTTATATTCAAAATCGAGCAAACGCCAATTTCGATGAGCACTATGCGAACTATAAAGTATTACGGAGTGAAGTTCAGCAATCGTGGCATCAATATCAAAAACATGTTGGGGCGTATAATCAGACGGTAGAGTCTCGCCATCAAAAGGCCAATCAAGCGTGGGAAGAGGTCGAGTCGACCGTCGCGACGGGGTATCGTGATTATCAACAGGCGAGTAAGGCCTATTTAACGAGAGCAGAGGCGAGAGCACAAAGAGTTGCACAACCTATTTTTGACCTATTTGATGATAAAGAACGCTGTTATAAACGCAAAGGAAGCTCAAGAGCCAATTGTATCAGCCGCATTGAAGATCGCTATGAACGCTTATTAAAAGATAACTCGATTCCCCACCAACCGATGGATTATTGGTTAGAGAAAACCTTTCGACGAACGAAAGGTGAAACATCTTGGGGGGAAGCATTCGGTTCTCTAGGCTTATCAGTTATCCAAGCCGGTATTGAGCAGGCGACAGGGCAAGCTGGAGAAGCCATTCAAGATAAAACGTATACCAATAGTGTCGCTCATTACACACCACGAATACTGGCAGTGTGGCAAAAACAGTTCTTAAAAGAGACCGGTTATCCTATGGGAATCGACTCTATGTCGGAGTTTCGCTCCCACTCTACAACAGCAAGTAAGGTTCGTACTCAAGTTCATCGAAAGGGGATCCATTTAGACTCCAATTGGCAAATAAACCAAATTAGCGTGTTTAAAAATGCAGTCAGAAACAAAGTTATGAAGGACACCAAAGCTCGTTGGCATGCCGAGGCAAAGCAGCGGGGTTACGACATTGAACCGAACTTATCTTGGAATGATTTTCAAAAAGTAGCCGAAGTTCAGCAACAAATAAAGAATCGTATGGGCGAACGTTATTACGTCGAGCCCATGATGGCGACGTGGAATAATAAGCAATTTTACCAACAGGTTATTGTTCCAAATGTGAGGCGTGAGAGAGATTATTGGCTAGGTTATATTGAGGCGTCACGCGCTCAGTTTGCTGATGATGGCCCTTATGCTGAACAAGGCAAAGCGGCATTGCGTTCTATCATTGTGCCGCCAATATCAATGGGACTATCGCTATTTCTCGTTGTCCTAACGGTGTTTAAGCTGCCAGGAAAATTTATCGTGTTGATGAATTACCATAAACCACGGCCTGCACCGAACTTGAAGAGCAAGGCTCTGAATATAGGCAGCTCGTTTATCGTCATATTCGTTATTCTTGTTGTGCCTGTGAATGTATTTTCATCCAAGTACACTCAAACGGACTCAACGATTGGCTTTTTCTTAGAGCAAGTCAGTGACACACTATCTCCGTCGGCTTCTTATGCCGTTCGTTGGGTGATACATACTCAACCGTTGATTCATCCACTTGGCGCTCAAATAGACAAAAGTATGCGTATTACTGATGGGTTTTCTGCCTCTTTGGAGCATTCGGTAGCGGAGTTGGATGGTGTTTTTGCTCGTTATTTAACTCAGCGTGCTGAGAGCGAACCGGTGAGTTCAGCTAAAAACAATAATGAAGCCCAAACGGAGTTTCCTATGTACATCAATTCAAATGCACAGAACCAACCGGGTTTTAAGGTTCGAATAATGAATATTAAGCCTAGGTACCAAGCCGGTATGCGATTGCCAGAGGGTAATTATGATGTTGAGCTCCGTGCCAATGGATACCAACCAAAGCGTTTATGGGTAAAGCACAGTAAAGGAAAAGCCTCTCACCGAATCGAACTTGAAAAGTTGGTTATTTAAGTCCGCGTCATAGAAAGTGAACAGAAGAAAATGATCTGCTCCTTCCACTAAAAAGGGTTTAGCGTTACTTGGCGCGGGAGCTGCTTTGGTAGCTGGTCACCCTGAACTTATCACCGCGAGTGTATCTGCAGACGGTGTTCAATTCGGTGGCATTATTGGCGTAAGTGCTCCAATAGTATTTGGCCTATGGGAAACCCTACGCAATGAGTTCAAGTAATGGCAGAGTATCAAACACTAATTGTTGCCGTGGTTAGTGCCTTGTCTAGCGGGGTCGGTGTAGGCATCACACTCAAAACTGATGTTAAGTGGTTGCGCTTGATGATGGAAAAAATGGATGAGCGTTTGACGCGATTGGAAGGTAAAAGTTAATACATTAATAAATGGTATTAGTTACATTTTTCAGTCGTAAAAAAAGCCACCGTTGGTGGCTTTTATTTAGAAACTTAATTGCTACTTATCAGCTTTTAAGTTTTCGTTTGCTATTGCTTGGAAGTTTACACTTGGGAGCATAATTGGTTCGAAGCCAGCATTGAGTAAAGTATTGCTAAGAAAAGTGCGCATGAATGGATACGCAATAGCAGGGGCATTAACTTTAGGGAAAAGGCCGCTACGAAACTCTTCTGTAATTTCGTCATCTAAGTCGAATATAGCTGTATATTTTAGTTCCAACGTATGAGTCGGTTCATTCGTTGCCGGGTTAGCTGCACAGATATCGATACTGAGATCAAAAAATACCTGAAACGAATCATTACTTTGTTCGCTAAAAGCGCATCCAAAGTTTAGGTCGAACCCATCTCTCGGTTTTATTGGGCTATCCGGTTTCGATATGTTCATTGAATCAACGAATGTTGTTCTAAGTTGTAAGTTCATACGTTTATGCTGCCATTGCTAGGCTTTCAGTGTAAGCATCATTATGGAATTCGATGTTATTCGAAATACCACTACTAACCCTAATTTTTACAGGTTGGAGAACAATTGCCGAAGGCTTACATTCAATGTTGAATTCAATTTCTTCAAGGTACCCATAAGCGAGTGGACCTTTAGCTTCATAAGAATTAAGTTCTTGTAGTAAAGCTTCAGGTGCTGTGGTTGCAAGTTCTTTTTCAAGTAACGCTAGACGTTCTTCAAAACTAAGCATATTTAGCCCCTTAAATTTAACTAGTGAATCGTGCTGTAAACTCGGGTGGCCTGTCAAAGCCAGTGAGTTTGATACGATTTTTTGCTTTTTCAAAAACGCACATCTGTTGTCGAGTAACTAGATCCATAGTTTCCTTTCTTGATCGGAACTTTTGATCTACAAACCTGATGTTTTCAAGTCGTCTCCCATCTTCTGCTTTTATTGCTGAATAAGGGAATATAGCCTCTCGCTTTCGAAAGTAACTAATTACTTGATGTACGCAAATTTTCTTTCTTGCTGCGAAGTCAAGACGTTGTAAGACAGTGTCTTTGAGTTTTAAGAACTCTAGTTGATGCTCGACATTACCGACTAGGTCAAGTAATTCTGTTTCTCTGCAGAGTTCGATATCAAATTGCCCGATAACTTTGCTTTGTGTGCCAAGCCATTCTCGGGCCCAGTATGGTGAGTCCGTCCAGAAATAAAAACCTTCGGTTAACCACTGGTTCTCTTCACTTCCACTTTTAAAGGGGATGTTTTTTACGATGTGTTCGTAACCACCCCTATCTTTACAAGTATGAAACCCTTTATATGTTTGTTGAGTCATATGTGAGCATAGTTTGTTGTTAATCCGAATTGTTCAGTAAAGTTGTTGCATAGCAATATATACCTTATCTGAGGCCCGGCACTATACATTAAGCAAGGAATTCAGACAATCCTCACATTGTCGATATTTGCTTCACATTAGTCATTTTATACACAAAATTTCATGTCAAGTACACTCAAAGCATGGCATGTCATGAATATTTAGCAATACGCATACTGATATTAGTTAAACAATAGGTAGCCTTTAAATACTAGTAACTATTAGCTCTGTGGATTAAGTTCTATGTAATTTGTGGGGGTATAACTGAGTATATACCTGCCACAAAATGTTCAAATTCCTATGCCCTGTGACCTGCGCGACTTCTTCAATTGAGTAGCCCTTTTCAAACAGTCGACTTGCACCTTCTCTGCGTAAGTCGTGATACCTCAAGTCTTCAATGCCTAATTCGTTCCTTACTCGCTGAAAGCCTGCACTAACACTTCGTGAGTTGTATGGGAAAATGAGTTCGCCTTTGTTCGGTTGTTTGAGTGCGATCTCAAATGACTCACCAAGTAGTGGAACAATCATGTGGTTACCTTCTTTCTTCCTTGGGTCTTTTCTGTCTCTGACGAGTATTGTTTTATGTTCTTGGTTGAGGTCTTCCCAACGCAGCTTGCAGACTTCGCCAATTCGCATACAAGTGAGAATGCTGAATTCAAGAATGTCGGTAAATGGTATTCGAGTTTTGCCGTTTGGCCGGAAAGATTCACGTTGTTCTAATCCAAGCTTTAAGCGTTTTAGTTCTTCGGAGGTTGGGCGGCGTGTTCGCTTCTGGCTTTTACCGATTAACGCCATATCAATGAGAACCGGAATTGCTTCATCAAATATCTGAAAGTTGGCCGCGATGTTGAACACAGGCTTTGCTTTTTTCACCACAGAACGGAGATAAGCAACATCGTGATAGACCGTTGCACCGCCAGCGCCTCCACTTTTCCTGTTTTTACAGTGTTGGATTAAGTCGCTAGTTCTTAGCTTGTCGCTTTCAACCTTGGATATGTCACAGTCACGAAGAAGCTTAATTACGTATTGCTTCGTTCGTCCTGTTTTATCCCATAAATCAGGCTCTTCCATAAACTTGTCCAGAAGTACGTACAACGGTACGGATTTCTGTCCGGATTCGTCAGGGTTTTCTAGCTCAAGAACCCGCTTGTTTGCATAGGTTCTAGCGAGTTCTTTTTTCCTGAATGTTTTCGATTCCCTGTGTATAATCGCCGAATTCTTTTTGACTACAATGTCCACTGTGAAGCGTGATTCACCGCTTTTTAGTGTTCTTTTTTTAATGCTAAATGATGCCATTCGTCCTACTCCATCGATACGTACTATATGCGTACTGAAAGGGTGAGTTTGGGGCAACTCTAGCAAATTGCTGTATATATATACAGTATATAGATTTCGAGTAACACCTTATGAAACCTGACAATACTAGTAAATACGCGGCTAACCGCTTATCCGTTGCACCCATGCTCGATTGGACTGACCGCCACTGTCGTTACTTTCACCGTTTGCTTTCTCAGCAGACTCTTCTGTACACGGAAATGGTAACAACGGGCGCGATCTTACATGGTAAGGGCGACTTCCTAGAATATAACGAGCAAGAACATCCTCTTGCACTTCAACTCGGTGGTTCAAACCCGGTTGATCTTGCGGCTTGTGCCAAGCTTGCTGGTGAGCGTGGTTACGATGAAGTGAATCTTAACGTAGGTTGCCCTTCAGACCGAGTTCAGAATGGTCGATTTGGTGCATGCTTGATGGCTGAGCCCGAGTTGGTGGCAGATTGTGTTTCAGCGATGAAAGAAGTCACTGATATTCCAATTACCGTGAAAACGCGTATCGGTATCGATGACCAAGACTCTTATGAGTTTCTAACTAAGTTTGTTTCGACGGTTTCTGAAAAAGGTGGCTGTGAGCAATTTACTATTCACGCGCGTAAAGCGTGGTTGAGTGGCCTTAGCCCGAAAGAGAACCGTGAGATCCCACCGCTAGATTATGATCGTGCATACCAAATCAAGAAAGATTTCTCTGATCTGGTGATTGCCGTGAATGGTGGCATTACTACTCTTGAGCAAACTAAGGAGCACTTGCAACACCTTGATGGTGTGATGATTGGTCGTGAGGCTTACCATAGCCCATTTATTTTGGCTGAAGTTGATCAACAGATCTTTGGTTTAGACACACCAATTAAGAAGCGCTCACAGGTTGTCGAAGAGATGTACCCGTACATCGAGCGTGAACTTTCAAATGGCGCAAGCTTAGGTCACATATCTCGTCACATGCTTGGTTTGTTTCAAAGCATGCCTGGTGCAAGACAATGGCGTCGCTACATCAGTGAAAACGCACATAAGAAAGGTGCAGGTATTGAAGTGATGCAAACAGCATTGGCTAAGATCCCTAAAGAGCTAAATGTTTAAGCTCCCTCTAAGTTAAAAACTTAAGGTTAAATTCGCCACTAGAGGTTAAATTTACCACTATAAGTTTCCGAAAAGCCACGCATGAAGATGTGTGGCTTTTTATTTATCTGATAAATAAGGATTTTATAGGGTTGGCATACTTGGTATGGAAGCTGCAATGTTAGAAAGTAGGAAAGATAGGTCATTAACTCATTAGGGAGACCATTATGTTTGAATTAATATTTGTTCTTATTTTCGTTGCGACTCTACTTGTCACTGGTATTACGTTTATGACGGTATTGGCTGCAACCGGAGTGGCGTTATTAGTCATGTTGGTCTTAGGTATGATGGGCGTCGTGTTTAAGTTACTGCCTTGGTTGATCGTGATTGCAATCGGTGTGTGGTTTTTCAAAAATTTTGTACACAGTTCTAACCAGAGACGTTACTAAGGTCATCGTGCCGTCAAATCTTTACTCGTCAGCGGTTTATCGTTTTAGAATCTAAGATGTGTGGTAGAATTTTCCCCAATAATCTATGAATGTGCATACAATTAGCACTACGATATGGAATTGGAGCTATCTCAAATGAATAAAATGCCATTAATTGCTTTAGTGGGAATGCTATCTTTAAGTTCAGCAGTGTCTGCTGAAGAAGAGTTTTCTTACACGGCTAAAGTCGGTGCCGATATGTGGTGGGGAAGTACAAAGCTAAACGAAGTTAGACAAGATGACGATTCTAACTCACCTTCGTTGTATTTCGCATTTGAGCATAATGCCCCGATGCTACCAAACGCTAGCTTTCGCTATACTTCTGTTGATGCAGATTCATTGGCTTTCGATAAATACGACTACACCTTCTATTACACGTTGTTAGATCACAAGCAGATGAACTTCGATGCGGGTGTGACGTTTACTCAATACTCAAACTCGAATTACATTGAACCAAAAGCAACAGGTGCGAAAACATCGACGTTTGATGAGTTCACGTGGAGCTTCTACGGTAACGCAGAGATCAATGTGCCGGACACTAACTTCGATATCATTGGTACGATGGAGTTCGGTGATAGCAGTGGTATTAAGAGCACTGACTTGATGGCGGGTGTTCAGTACCGAATTCCAGTATCAGAATCTGAAATTGCCCTGCGTGGTGGTTACCGTGTTATCGATTTAGATTCGGATGAGTTCTTTAGCTCAGAACTAGGCAAGAGCTTTGTCATGGTCGATGGTTGGTTTGCTGGTGCTGAAGTGCGCTTCTAGGCCATATAAAGCAAATTTAGAACGAATTTTAAGAACGCCACTTTATTAAGTGGCGTTTTTTTATATCTATTGATTATATCTTTCTGGAATTAGTTAGCACATTCATCACTTTCGACCATCCTTAATACAGAGAGCCAATTTGCGTCTATTCTTATAAGGTCTATGTAGTGAGGTCAAAGCAAGGGATGGAATATGACACTCAATGAATTACGAAATTTATATAGAGAAAATCTGTTAGTTGAAGCGATCATAGAGCCCTCAATTCAAGAAGGGTCTTGGGTTGTGGAGTTTCGCCATATGGGAGGTGGCTTTGTTCTGCTTACTGATGTTCATGGTGAAGAGTGCCATTACGCGGATTTAGACCTAGCATCTAAATCGGCAATGGCGGTTGGCTTTCAGCAAGTGCGTATTGAAAACCAGTAAGTCAATTTGCGTTTCAATCGGTTTTTACTTCCAAAAAGTTATAAAACATACTTTTCTATTCTTTCTTGTTATTAAAAGGAGTGGTTAATCTATCGTCACGCAATGATTAGGGATGTCGTGACCATGTCTTTAAATAAGAAAGAGTCTTCACAAAATAATAATGCACAGTCTGGGGCTAATGAGTTACCTGGGCTAGCAGCACCACTTAATGACCAACAATTGGGTCATCTTCAGCAAACTGTTTCTGAACTGTCTTCACAGCAACTGGCATGGGTCAGTGGTTACCTTTGGGGAGTGAGCCAAGCTCAGCCTGTCGGTGCTGCTGCGCCAATCGCTCAAGCGGCCGCTGCAGTAGCGGCTAAGCCAGCGGGTAAGCTCAGCATTATCTTCGCTTCTCAAACCGGTAATGCTAAAGGCGTCGCTGAATCGCTCGAGGCAGAAGCAAAAGCCTTAGGTATCGCCGTCGAGCTTTTCGATGCGAGTGATTATAAAGGTAAGAACTTAGCCAAAGAGACACACGTCATTTTCGTCGCTTCAACCAATGGTGAGGGCGAAGCCCCTGATAACGCGATTGAGTTGCATGAATTCCTTCAATCGAAGAAAGCGCCAAAATTATCAAACCTACAATACGGTGTGATTGGTTTAGGTGACTCAAGCTATGAGTTCTTCTGCCAAACGGCTAAAGACTTCGATAACTTCCTCGCTAAGCTTGGTGCGAAATCGTTTGTCGATCGCCTTGATTGTGATGTTGATTACGAAGAATCAGCAACGGAATGGCGCGCTAAAGCATTAGAGCAAGTAAAAGAGACGCTATCGACAGGTGCCGAGGCTGATATCGTTCAGTTACCAGTAGGCCAAGCAGCTGCCGGTCATTCGCAATACACCAAACAAAATCCATATACAGCGACACTATTAACCAGTCAAAAGATCACGGGTCGTGACTCGGGTAAAGATGTTCGTCATATCGAGATTGATCTTGATGAGTCGGGCATTACCTACCAACCCGGCGATGCGCTAGGCGTATGGTATGAAAACAGTTCAGAACTCGCAAATCAGATTCTTTCTAAGGTTGGGTTATCGGGTATCGAAAGTGTCGATGTCGATGGTGAGAATCTATCTATCCATAGTGCGCTAGTGAGTAAATTTGAGATTACCACTTCAAACCCTCAACTTGTGACTAAGTTTGCTGAGTTATCGGGCAGCAAGAAGTTAATCAAGCTGGTGGAAGATAAAGACAAGCTTCGTGAATACGCGGGTAATACTCAAGTTGTCGATGTTTTAGCTGAGAAGAAAACTAAGCTATCGGCTGATGAGTTAATTGGCCTGTTACGTAAGCTGACACCGCGTCTCTATTCTATTGCATCAAGCCAAGCAGAAGTAGATGAAGAAGTTCACTTGACGGTTGGTTTGGTTGAATACCAAAAAGGCGAAGAGTCTCGTTTAGGCGGAGCTTCTAGCTTCTTAGCTCAACGTCTTGAAGAGGGTGGTGAAGTGAAGGTGTTTGTTGAGAACAACAATAACTTCAAATTACCACAAGACGACAATACACCAATCATCATGGTCGGCCCGGGTACCGGTATCGCACCGTTCCGCAGTTTTGTTCAAGAGCGTGAAAACAATGATGCTGAAGGAAAAAGCTGGTTGTTCTTTGGTGACCGTACCTTTACTCAAGATTTCTTATACCAAGTTGAATGGCAAAAGTACCTCAAGTCTGGCGCGCTAACTAAGCTCGATGTTGCCTTTAGCCGTGACCAAAAAGAAAAGGTTTATGTTCAGGACCGTTTAATCGAACAAGCAGAGCAGGTGTGGCAATGGCTGCAAGAGGGCGCGTACCTCTATGTCTGTGGCGATGCGACTCGAATGGCTAAAGATGTTCATGAAGCGTTAGTTTCGATAGCGGAAAAGCATGGCAACCAGAGCCGCGAGCAAGCTGAACAATATATTAATGATTTACGTAAAGCGAAACGTTACCAAAGGGATGTGTACTAATGAGCAAGCAAGTAATAGAGCAAGAAGTGCTAGGTCAAGTACTTGGACCTTTGGCTGACAATGAGCGTCTTAAGCGTGAAAGTAATAACCTACGCGGTACGATTGAACAAGATCTCCAAGACCGCATAACAGGTGGCTTTACTGCTGATAACTTTCAGTTGATTCGTTTCCACGGTATGTATCAACAAGACGACCGTGATATTCGCAACGAACGTACCAAACAAAAGCTCGAACCGTTACATAACGTCATGCTTCGTGCTCGTATGCCTGGTGGCATCATTACCCCTAAGCAGTGGTTGGCGATTGATAAGTTCGCAGACGAAAGTACCTCTTACGGTTCAATTCGTCTAACAACTCGTCAAACGTTTCAGTTCCACGGTGTCTTGAAGCCGAACATTAAGTTGATGCACCAAACGCTAAATAGCATTGGCATTGATTCAATTGCGACAGCGGGTGATGTAAACCGAAATGTTCTATGTACGACAAACCCGGTTGAATCTGAACTTCATCAAGAAGCTTACGAGTGGGCGAAAAAGATCAGTGAACATCTATTACCGAAGACTCGTGCTTATGCAGAAATCTGGTTAGATGGTGAAAAACTAGAAACAACGGATGAAGAACCTATCCTTGGTAGCAACTACCTACCGCGTAAGTTCAAGACGACGGTTGTCATTCCTCCGCAAAATGATGTGGACGTCCATGCTAACGATCTTAACTTTGTTGCTATTGCTGAAGACGGAAAGCTGGTGGGCTTTAATGTGTTAGTCGGTGGCGGTCTTGCTATGACACATGGTGATACCTCTACTTATGCACGTAAAGCTGACGACTTTGGTTTTGTGCCATTAGATAAAACGTTAGATGTAGCAGCGGCGGTGGTAACGACTCAGCGTGACTGGGGTAACCGTTCAAACCGTAAGAATGCAAAAACCAAATACACACTAGACCGTGTTGGTATTGATGTATTCAAAGCAGAAGTAGAAAAGCGTGCAGGCGTAGAATTTTCTGAAAGCCGTCCTTATGAGTTTACTGGCCGTGGTGATCGCATTGGTTGGGCGGAAGGCATTGATGGTAAGCACCACTTGGCGTTATTCATCGAGAATGGTCGTTTACTTGATTTTCCGGGTAAAGCTCTGAAAACAGGTGTTGCTGAAATAGCGAAGATCCACAAAGGTGACTTCCGCATGACTGCAAACCAAAACCTAATTGTTGCGGGTGTGTCGACGAGTCAAAAGGCCAAGATTGAAAAACTGGCGCGTCAATATGGCTTGATGGATGATGCTGTTTCAGAGCAACGTAAAAACTCAATGGCGTGTGTGGCTTTCCCAACATGTCCTTTAGCAATGGCAGAAGCTGAGCGCTTTCTTCCTGAGTTTGTAACGGATGTTGAAGACATTCTGAAAAAACATGGATTACCAGAAGAAGATAACATCATCCTTCGAATCACAGGTTGTCCAAACGGTTGTGGTCGTGCAATGTTGGCTGAACTTGGTTTAGTGGGTAAGGCTCCGGGGCGTTACAACATGCACCTAGGTGGCAACAAGGCCGGAACTCGTATCCCTAAGATGTATAAAGAGAACATCACATCAGCTCAGATCTTAGAAGAGATTGATGCGCTGGTGGGACGTTGGGCTACAGAACGCAACGACAAAGAAGGGTTCGGTGATTTTACAATCCGAGCTGGCATCATCGAAGAGGTGATCATTTCCAAGAGGGATCTGCATGCATAATTCTGTCGCTTCAAAATTGAAGTTAGCAGAGCTACTCGCATTGACTAAGACGGAGCAAATACTTCGTCTTGGACAAATCAACGCAGAGTTAGAGCAGCTAACCGCATTAGAAAGAGTTAAGTGGGCTTTAGATAATTTAGAAGGGACACATGTTGTGTCTTCTAGTTTCGGAATCCAAGCAGCATTGATGTTGCACCTAGTGACCCAAGCAAAACCAGATATTCCGGTTATTTTGACTGACACAGGGTATCTATTTCCGGAGACCTATCGCTTTATTGATGAGTTAAGTCAGAAGTTGACTCTAAACCTTCAAGTCTTTCGCGCCCAACAGAGCCCTAATTGGCAAGAAGCGCAATATGGAAAACTTTGGGATCAAGGTATAGAAGGGATAGAGAAGTACAACAAGCTTAATAAAGTTGAACCGATGAGAAGAGCGTTGGATGAGCTCGAGGCTGGGACATGGTTTTCCGGTTTAAGAAGAGAGCAATCTCAATCGCGTGCAAATTTGCCAATCTTATCTATCCAAAATGGTGTGTTTAAATTTTTGCCGGTAATCGATTGGACGAATAAAGATGTTCACTATTACCTAGAAGAGCATGGTCTCGGTTATCACCCGCTTCGAGAGCAGGGTTACCTTTCTGTTGGAGATACACATACAACTAAGAAGTGGGAACCGGGTATGACTGAAGAGGAAACTCGTTTTAATGGGTTGAAACGCGAATGTGGTCTCCATGAAGATGATGGAGAGCAATATGGTTCTGGGATTTAGACTCGTTGCCATTTAAAAAGCTGCCATGAGGCAGCTTTTTTGTTTTCTAGGATGAAAATTAGATCAATTGTGGATAAGTCTGTGGTTATTTTGTAAGTACTCTGTAGTTAAACTTGCACAAATAAGGCTTTGAGTGTTTATTCGCCATGTAATCGTTATTTTTGCATCTTTCTTTAATAAACACTTGCCAATGTGATGAACATCTCTATAATGCCGCCTCACTGACACGGCAGACGCCACAAGGCTTCAGCGAGA
>NZ_JBFSVA010000029.1:0-49959 GCF_041467655.1 Vibrio sp. 10N.247.311.49 | reverse complement strand
AAACCGGCAACCGTTAATAGCGGTTCTAGGGTTCAAATCCCTATCCCTCCACCACATTAAAGAAAGCCGCTGAGAAATCAGCGGCTTTTTTGTATCTGGCGTTTGCGTAAAGAACTTACGTATTTTCCACTACGCCACCTTTCGGCTCACTTCAAAACGCCCAATCAATTGGTCTAAACGGCTCAATGCATTGCCCATCAAGGACACTCGACGTGCGAGTTGCTTAGTAGACAGTTGTAAGTCAGATATTGAACGTTGGGCTTTATCTGCCGTTTGTCCATTTTTCTGACTGTTTTCATCTAAGTTAGACATCGTGGTAAAGAGGTCACTCACCGCTGATTGAATTTGCTCACTGCGAGCATTTGAGTCGACTGTTAAGTTTCCTTTACTCACATTCTCGACACCTCGCTCCATGGACTCAACAGCACTGCGAGACTTACTATGCAGCTCTTTCATTAGGTCACTAATATGGTTAGCAGCTTGTGAAGTTCGGTCAGCCAGAGTTCTTACTTCAGAAGCGACGACAGAGAACCCTCTCCCGTGTTCACCTGCTCTTGCCGACTCAATGGCCGCATTCAAGGCCAAAAGGTTAGTCTGCGCGGTAATGTCAGTAATGATATCTATAATGTCAGACACCTTAGTCATTTCATTATTCACCTCATTCACGCTATACGCCGAGCTTTCTACGATATTGCGAACAATCTCCATGCCTTCGACGGACTGATTGTACTCCTTCTCTGCGCTCAGGACGGCTTGTTTCATCACCGTGTCCATTTGCGTTGCTGAGACACTCGCATGAGTAATTTCGCTCTGTTGATACTGACTCAAATGAAGCATATTGCTTAACGCTTGTGATGCATCATCACTGGTTTGCTTCATCACGACACTGCGACGAAACATCGATTCCGAAACCTCTCTAACTTCGTGACTCGCATGGATCAACTCACTCACCGTGTTATCTAAATTGTCGATAAAACTGTTAGTCCAGCGCCCTAAGTTGCCAAGTTCATTATGACTGAATGTGGTGGGATCAAGTCTCCGACTTAAGTTGCCATCACCTTCAGCTAAGGTCTGCATTACCCCGGTCATTTCATGAATCTTCTTCGCTAGTGGTTTGGCGCTAACTAAACGGAATAAGCCCAATGAAAGCAACGCGCAAGCGAACATAATGCCACTCTGCATAAAAGGTGTGAGTGTATAAAGGTTGGCAAACAGTAATGGAACAAATAGAGGCAGTAGCATGCAGCTGATAAAGTGCTTAGATAAGGTATAACTTAGACTTCGGTCTCTGTAGACCTCTTCTAAATCGGACTCACACATCATGCCAAAGGTATCTGGTGAACCATCCAATTGAAAAGTGATACCTTTGCCAATAACGGGTATGTGGCGATAGTCAGAATACCCCGGATAACCAATAAACAAGTTATTGCCATTTTTAATGGTTTCTCTTACGCCTGGGTGAAGCTGATTAGTGGCTGGGTCTGTAAAGCGAATCTCAAATTCGGTGTGGTGCTGGATCTTAACCGTTCCCCAATCAGTATGAACCCCTTGCTTTAAGTTCTCGCCGTGTGAAAAGGTATTATCTTCAAAGCGAGAACGAGAGAGCGCAACACCCGGCTGAGTATGAGGATCATGAATGGAGTCGACCATAAAGATATAGTTATCACCCGACTCGCTATAAATATGCCCCGCTTCTCTTTGAATAATGTCACCAATAACATCATTTGGAACACGACCACATAGGAATTGCGGCGCCCCTTCATCCCGAGAAAAGGGGACATAAAACATCAGCGTTACTTGGTCATGAAACGATGAACTCGAAGCCCCTACGTTCAACGTGCGCTGATCCATATACGGCCCATGCAGATAACGCTTTGAAGCCCCTTCAACTAAAGCCTTCTTGTCTCCAAGGTTAACCCCTACATGCTCATGATAACTCGATGCTTGTGCTATCCCCTTAGCATCGACGATCGCCAACTCAGAAAAATCCGTACTGCGTTTAAGAAGGCTAGATAACGTCCCCTGTGCTTGCTCTTCCGTTCGACTTGCCAAATAAACAGCAGAGTCTTCTAAAAAGTCCCATTGATTCTTGACCCAGTTATGCAGAAGTTGAACTCGCGTGTGAGCAATACTTTCAAAAGCTTGTTCAAGCTCCTCCGTCCTACTTCGATTGAGGAAACAAGCTCTGCGCATAGCCAGTTTTCCTGTTGCGCCAAACCAATTAAGCCAACTACGTTCCTTGTCCGTCAGGTTCATTTTATCCCTTGTGTTTTTATAGACACATGGGTCAAGCAATTTACAGACCACAATTAACCACACAAATACGTAACTAATTAATAAAAAAGTACTTTATATGAGTCACAATGGTGCAAGCGTGTCTTTTATGGTGCAAAAGGCGCTTATTTCACACCATCATTTCAATGAACTATCAGCCGCTAATTTGAGAGGTTAACCGTGAACATGATAGGCCGCTTTTAACAGCTGCATGTGAATCGGCACCAGATCTTGGTGTTTAGTGCGGTACCCGCCACCGACTACGCAAGCCATCGGAATAGACTCTGATTTCGCTAATTCAATCATGAAACAGTCGCGCTCAAATATCCCTTGTGTCGAGACATTCAAATAACCCAGTTCATCGTCTTGATGAATATCTATCCCCGCATCATAAATAATCAGATCAGGTTGATGGTGAGCAATCGCTAACTTAGTGACTTGTTCAAAACAACGTAGGAACTCTTCATCTTCTGTTTCACGACTTAATGGCACATCTAAATCGGATAGCGGCTTTCGTGCAGGGAAGTTTTTATCGCAGTGGAACGACAGAGTAATGATGTCGTCGTTGTCTTGGCAAAGAGTTGCTGTGCCATCACCATGATGAACGTCGCTATCAACGATCAGCACTTTATCGATATGTTCAAAGGTCAGCGCGTGTTTTGCCGCTAAAACCAAATCGTTCAACAAACAAAAGCCACTGCCAAAATCATGATGCGCATGATGATAACCACCACTCAAATGAATCGCTAAACCAGTCTCTATTGCCATTTCAGCGGCCAAGCAGGTTCCACCACTTGAGTAGAGTGTTCTTTCGATAAGTTGCTCGCTCCACGGGAAACCGATACGTCTCATCTTTGCTGCAGGTAACTTACCAGACACGAGCAAATCAATATATCCGCTATCATGTACCTGTTTTACTTGCTCAACCGAAACCGGCGTTGGTTGGCACACTTCAAACTTGCACTTCCATCGAGGTTCGCTATTCATCAGCGCCTCAACAGCACTATGCAACAACTGATATTTGTTGATTGGGTAGCGATGACCTTCTGGTAAAGGTAACTGTGAATAGATTGGGTGGTAAATTAAAGGAATCATAATCAGGCTAATTGCGTATCTTTCTCAAAATCATAACAGCCTCAAACTTGGCGACAACTTTAATTAATGATAATGGTTATCATTGTTATTAATTATAAAGTAGAGACCATAATGAAAAACGTAATACTCATCTTTGGGGTGATCTGCGGCTCAGCGGCAGCAGTAATGATTTTTGTAGGAATGCTAATGGCCAGTTGGTGGAGCGTTGATTTTCTCGTGTTAAGCCATCAAACTTAACTAATTGAACTGAAAAGGAATCACCATGAGCGTTATTTTTATTACTGGAGCGAACCGCGGCATTGGCTTAAGCCTGACTCGACAATACTTGGAAAGTAATCACAAGGTGTACGCGACTTATCGTGATGACAATTCAGCAAAAGAACTGCTCTCACTCGCAGACCACAACACCAACCTTACCTGTATTCAATTAGAGATAACCGATTACCAAGCAGTAAGCCAACTCCCTTCGCAAATAGAGTCGATTGATATCTTGATCAACAACGCTGGCTACTATGGCCCTAAAGGCTACGGGCTGGGTAATACCGATGTTGAAGAGTGGCGTCGTGTATTCGAAGTCAACACCATCGCTCCACTAAAGCTTGTCGAAACGCTATTGCCTTTACTCAAAGACAGCGATATCAAAAAGGTCGCTTGTTTATCCTCTAGAGTCGGCAGTATGTCAGAGAACACCTCAGGCGGCGGTTACATCTATCGCTCCTCTAAAGCCGCTCTAAACTCCGTGGTGAAGAGCCTAAGCAACGACTTAACCGATGATGGCTTTACGGTGTTAGCACTGCATCCAGGTTGGGTGCAGACTGAAATGGGTGGCCCTAATGCTCTGATCGACACCGACACTTCAGCTTCCGGCCTGATTGAAGTCATCGAGTCAGCGAATACCGAAGTGAGTGGTCACTTCTTCAATTTCGATGGCAGCGAAATTGACTGGTAATCCACAGATGAATGCAGGGCATCTCTCAAACCTAGTTAAGCACTCAACGCTGTTTTGTCTAACAGTGATACTAGCTGGCTGTTTCAGTGATGGCCCCGGCGACTTGTTCGACGACTATCAAACAAAGATAGCCAGAGTACAAGATGCTGACGAGATAATAGAGGAATGGGAATTTGAAAGCCTACCGAGAAAACGAGAACTGCTGCTTGACGTGCCCTCACTCTCTATCGGCCTCATCGACAGCTACCAGCTTCGTCAGTGTGGATTGTTCAATCTGATTGCAGAAAGAAATTCGGTTCTGGGCAAGGTCGCGGATGAGTTTCGTAATTACGATTATCAAGTCGCGCTACTTGAAGGCGTGGGCAAATGTTTATCCAGTAATGAATTAGACCCAGAGATCGTAGAATTACTAAGAGAAATTGAGCAACAGAAACTCGCACAGTTTCCACTGCATCAATGGAATCTCATCTATGCCAGCGATGCTATGCAGTCACAAATGCGGGGTAGTCAGTGGTTACGCGCTGATATAGGCGATCAGGTAAGACAAACCGTTGATGCCTTACAACATATCAATCAAGCGTTAAACGTTCCGCTCGTTTCCGGCAAAACCACTGAGGTTCAAGAAGTATTAGAGAAGAGTTCGACCCTTGGGGATTTATACTACTCGCTCGCTCGGGCGTCAGTTGAGCTTGATACCATCACCAAACAGCTGACAACTTTTGATGACAAGATCATCTGTGGTAAACAACGAGACACCACTAAGTTCCGCTATCTCAACAATGTGTTCGAGCAACAATACATAGGTAAGGTTCAGCCTTACATGGCGCAACTGGATGGCTACTATCAGCACATAGCCCCGCAACTAGGAATGTTTGACGCGCAACCTGAACTGCACAGTTATTACTTTCCCATCCAAGATGCACATCAAGCCTTTCGATCATCCACTCGTCGCCATGTTGACTATTGGCAGCAACTGTTTAAACGTTGTGGCCGTAAAGTCGGTCGCTAATCCTAACCTCAATAAGTCTTAGCTTTTAGTGCTCTTTTTAGCGGAAGTACCTTTCTTAGCATACGTACCTGTCTTGGCGTAAGACTTCTTCGCCCCACCGCCTTTACGGCGTTTGAAGGCAGGTCTCTCGACTTTAGGAAGGTGGCGGAGTGATTCAGGAACTTCTCCCGTTTTTACTTTACCCATTAAACCATCAATCTTGCTTTCTAACGCTTGCATGAAAGGCTGATACGCTTGATTTCGTTCTGCCATGCCTTGCAGCTGGTGCTCCCAATGTGCCGTCATGTCTGGGAAGGTAGAATCCTCAGGTAAGGCATGAATCAAGCCTCTGCCCGCAGGGCTACTGTGAATACTCTTACCTTGGCGCGTTAGCAGCTGCCTTTTGAATAGAGTATCTAGAATACCCGCACGGGTTGCTTCTGTGCCAAGGCCATCGGTTTCTTTCAAAATGGCTTTGAGATCTTTGTTCGCAACAAAACGCGCGATACCTGTCATCGCTTGAAGCAATGTCGCTTCCGTGAAGTGTTTTGGTGGCTCAGTTTTCTTATCACCAATCACGCCTTCACGGCACGTCAACACCGTACCTTTATCCAATGGAGGAACCGTATCCGTGCCATCCCCTTTTTCTTCGGTATCCGTTTTACCCATCAACACCTTCCAACCCGGGTTGATAAGCTGACGCCCTTTTGCGATGAACACGCCACCAGCGATATCAAAGACCAGCTTAGCATCAGCAAAAACCGCAGGTGGGTAAAACTGCATTAGATACTGACGAGCGATTTGCTGATAGATTTTCATCTCGTTGGCAGACAGGCCGTTCACCGATGACTTCTTCGGAGTAGGAATAATCGCGTGGTGAGCATCGACCTTACTGTCGTTCCATGCTTTTGATTTAAGAGAAAGGTCCGCACCTTGAGCGCCACTTTGCAGCTCTTTCGCATTGTTAGCGATAGCATCAACGATCGATTCTCGCTGCGAGTAGTGCTCTTTAGGTAGATAGCGGCTATCAGAACGTGGGTAAGTGATGAGTTTGTGTTTCTCGTACAATGACTGACACGTATCTAACACCTGTTGAGCACTCATACCAAAACGCTTAGACGCATCAATCTGCAAGGCTGACAGCGAGTAAGGCAGTGGCGCAGCTTGTTTACTTTGCTTTTGCTCTGATTCCGTCACCGTCGCGGGTTGATTCGCAATTCGGTTAGCCACATTCTCAACCAGCTTTCGATTGAGCACGCGCCCTTCTTCATCTTGCCATGGTTTACATGCTTCGCTTGGCTTCCAACGCGCACGAATATCAAAGCTCTGGCCGTGATTTTGATAAGGGATCAAAGCGTGCAAAGTGAAGTAATCTTTCGGAATAAAGTTTTCGATCTCTTCATCGCGCCTTACCACCAAACCAAGTACAGGTGTTTGTACTCGCCCTACCGACAACACGCCTTGGTAGCCAGCCTTTTGACCCAGCAAGGTATAAGCTCGGGTCATGTTCATGCCATACAGCCAATCGGCTCTAGAGCGTGCCAAAGCTGAAATTGATAGTGGGATAAAGTCACGGTTGCTGCGCATTTGGGAAAGTGCACGTTTTACGGCAGGTAAGTTCAAGTCGCTGATCAATAACCTGTCCATCGACTCTTTCTTAGCCTTGGATACTTTGCAGTAATCAATCACTTCATCAACCAGCAGCTGCCCTTCTCTATCCGGGTCTCCGGCGTGAACAATTTGAGTGGCGTCCTTCAGTAGCTTTCGGATCACCGTAAGCTGTTTGCTGGATGTCTTACGAGGTCTTAGCTGCCACTGCTCTGGCACGATAGGAAGATCGGCCAAGTTCCATTTCTTATAACGGTCGTCATAAGCGTCTGGCTCAACCTGCTCCAATAAGTGTCCAATACACCAAGTCACCACATCCCCATTACCACATTTGATAAACCCTTGGTCCTTCTTCTGTGGATTAGGCAATGCAGCGGCAATCGCGCGGCCGAGGCTTGGTTTTTCAGCAATAATAAGGCGAGACATGTTTTTCCAGATGCTACAAACAATTAGGGCCACATTATCTAATGTGGCCCTAATAAATCAAGAAAAACTGGTTGTTTATACAGTTAGCATTCAAAAAACTACTGACTACTAAATATGCACGACTAAAACATGCCTAATACAAGCTTTCGTAACTAGCTGCCTTGTTTTGTATCTCCCAATAACTACGCGGGCCACTGCCTGCAATGGCTCTAGAAAAAGTAACGATTTTGACACTATATAATTGGTTTTATTTATTTTTTCCTAAAGAGAGAACTAACGTAATAATAATGAATTGAACTTAGTCAGCTTGGGGCTTTTATTGACCTAAATCAATACTCAAAGTTGGTGGTTCTCGTTTAATTGGGCACAATATGTTGTATTAGAAGTGCAAGTTAAGGCTATATGTAGTCTAAGGACAAATCGAATTTAGGGAGGTAACATGACTTATTCTAAGCAATAAAAAAGCCCACTCAAAGCGGGCTAATTTATCTGTATCACTCACGTTGTAATAAGCAGAGTTCAAAGTCTTTGTAGGAGAAGACTTTAAACTTTAAGACAACGATTATGATGGCTTGTTTCACGGCGAATCATATCAAAGTCTATGTAAAAAACAACGTGCTAAACTTACTTAAACGAGTATATGGGCATGTTTCAAAAGTTAAACTCTTTACTAGATGTAATAGAATCAGTTTTAGCGATTATCGACTTCTTAGTTGCTGAAGACTTTCAACTACCTACAGCTATTATGGCTTTTATCACCAGATTTAGTTTTTAGATTTAGTTGGGCAGCCCTATCTTGGGCTGCTTTTGCTCACTTATAAAAACTCAACGAACTTAGAGAAGTCGCGCTCTGGCACTTTCATTGGTGTACAGCCTGGAGTGCCTAGGTATAGGAAGCCAACAATTTCATCGTCGCCTTCTAGGCCAAATGCTTGGTGTACTTCTGGGTGGAACATCCATTTACCTGAGCGCCAAAAGCCTTGGAAACCTTGTGCGACTGCCGCCATTTGCATCGCCTGTGCAGCACAACCCGCAGACAGATGTTGTTCGATAGCAGGCACTTTCTCGTGCTCAGTTACTTTGGCAATCACAGTAATCACCATCGGAGCTCGGAACGGCGCTTTTTTTACTTTCTCGATAACCGCTTCTTCGCTGTCATCCGCTTCAGCGGCGCGCACCAAGATGTCTGAAAGCTTTTGTAGGCCTGAACCTTGCGCGATAACAAAGCGCCATGGTGTTAGTGCACCGTGGTCTGGAGCACGCAGCCCTGCTTTGATGATGTTTTCTAACGCCACACCTTCAGGTGCCGGATCAGAGAGTTTTGCGATTGAGCGTCTGTTGAGCAATAGATCCAAAGCATCCATTTGAAGTCCTTACTATTTCTTTATTATTTGTATACTTGAACTTTAGCACAGAATACAAACGATAATAAATCTCAACGGCTGTCCATTTAGGCTAGATTAGAAACAATAAAGGCTCCTAAATCTATGACTTAGGAGCCTTGTTCAAAATCTAACTCAGCAAATTAAGTAACAATATCTACTGATAAGATTACAGTTTGATAGCTGATTCTATAACTTAATCGCTAGCTCAACACCTTGACGAATTGCGCGTACTGCATCCAATTCACCCGCGTAATCGGCGCCGCCTATCACATGCAGTTTACCACCAAACTCTTGCCACATGTCTTCGAATGGACGAACTGACACCTGACCTGCACATACGATAACCGAGTCAGCATCCAGCACCTGCTCTTTCTTACCAACGCTGATATGCAGACCTTGGTCATCAATCTTGTTGTAGCTCACGCCACCCAGTAGATTAACACCGCGTTTTTCTAGTGTGCGTTTGTGAATCCAGCCTGTAGTTTTGCCCGGACCTTTACCAACACGACCCGCTTTACGCTGCATCACCCACACCGTTTTATCGCTGAATGAATCAGGGTAAGGGTAAAGTCCGCCTGGGTGTTCCATATTCTTATCGATGCCCCACTCATGCAGCCAATCGTCTAGGCTGTGTGAAGTCGGTTCTGTCAGCATGGTTGCCACATCGACACCGATACCACCAGCACCAACAATCGCGACCTTTTCGCCTACTGGTGTCTTTTCGCGAATCAAGGTTTGGTAATCGACCACGTTTTCTTGGTCAATGCCCTCAATATCGAGCTTTCTTGGCTCTACGCCAGCAGCCATCACCACTTCATCGTACTTCAACAACATCTCAAACGTTGCTTCCGTGTCCAGTTTCAGATTCACGCCGGATGCATCGATTTGGTTAGCAAAATAACGAATCGTTTCTCTGAACTCTTCTTTGCCCGGTATCTGCATTGCTAATCTAAACTGGCCGCCGATACGGTCATTTTTCTCAATCAAGTCAACCTTGTGTCCACGCTGGGCTAGTGTCGTCGCACAAGCTAAACCGGCTGGGCCTGCGCCAACAACCGCAATGGTCTTAGTCGCTTGCGCTGGCTGAACAACAATTTCAGTCTCGTAACAAGCGCGTGGGTTCACCAAACAGCTCGCACGTTTACCTTTAAACACGTTATCAAGGCAAGCTTGGTTACAACCGATACAGGTATTGATGAACTGAGCTTGGTCTTGAGCTGCTTTATTAACAAAATCCGGGTCTGCCAAGAATGGACGCGCCATAGACACCATATCAGCCTGCCCAGAGCTAAGAATACGTTCGGCCTCTTCTGGCGTATTAATTCGGTTACATGTCACCACTGGGATCGACACGTATGGTTTCACTTTTTCCGTCACCCAAGAGAATGCACCACGTGGTACTTGTGTCGCGATAGTCGGAACACGCGCTTCATGCCAACCGATGCCGGTATTGATAATAGTCACGCCTGCTTCTTCCAGCTTTTGAGCCAATAGAACAACATCTTCAAAGGTGCTGCCTTGCTCAACCAAATCCAGCATCGACAGTCGGAAAATAATAATGAAGTCGTCACCCACTGCTTCGCGAATCGATTTAACAATCTCCAGCGGGAAACGCATGCGCTTCTCATAAGAACCGCCCCATTCGTCGTAACGCATATTGGTACGTTTACAGATGAATTGGTTAATCAAGTAACCTTCAGATCCCATAATCTCAATGCCGTCGTAACCCGCGACTTGGGCGAGTTCGGCACTGTTGGCAAAGGCACCAATGGTCTTTTTAATTTGGCGAGGGCTCATCTCACTCGGAGCGAACTTGGCGATAGGCGCTTTAATGCCAGACGCACTTTGCGCGAATGGGTGCATCGCATAACGACCAGCATGCAATAGTTGAAGCGCAATTTTACCGCCGTGCTTGTGGACGGCTTCGGTAACAACTTGGTGCGCTTTAGCGTGCTTTACTTTACTGAATTCAGCACTGAATGGGGTTAATCTGCCACGTAAATTAGGAGAGAAACCACCGGTAACAATAAGGCCAACGCCTCCTTTTGCTCGCTCTTCATAAAACGCGGCGAGTTTGTGGAGACCTTCTTTATTTTCTTCTAAACCTGTGTGCATTGATCCCATCAATACACGGTTACGTAACTGAGTAAATCCAAGATCGAGTGGTTCAAGTAAATGTGGGTACATGGCAGACATCACTTCTATTATTTTATCCTTGTGGTCTGACCACAGTATAGTTCAATTACCAAAAGTTCAAACAACCGTTTACATTTTTGTAACACCGATCATAATGCAGAGCGTATTAATCGTTCAGAAGCCCTTAATTTGACTACACTTAATGAGAATATATATCGATTAACAATTCTTGGTGTAGTTTGAGCTTGGGAATTATCGTAGGATACTAAGCAGTTCATATTATTGAGATTAATGGTACTACGGCTTGTTAAAGCGACGTGATCTCACTGCGGAGACAGAATGAAAAAAATATTCAAATTTATAGGCATGATCTTTAAAGGGATTTGGAAGCTCATTACGTTTGTACGTCTTGCGCTGGTTAACCTAGTCTTTTTACTCAGTATCGCCATCATCTACTTTGTGTACTTCCATTCAGATACGGCTCAGCCCACTGTTCCACAGGATTCGGCTTTAGTGCTTAACCTGTCTGGCCCTATTGTGGAACAAAGCCGCTATATCAATCCGATGGATTCGGTCACAGGTTCACTGCTTGGCAAAGACCTCCCAAAAGAGAACATCCTGTTTGATATCGTTGAAACGATTCGCTACGCAAAAGACGATGACAAGGTTACAGGTATCGTTTTAGCACTCAAAGAGTTGCCAGAAACCAACCTGACCAAGCTACGCTACATTGCTAAGGCATTGAATGAGTTTAAAGCATCAGGCAAGCCGATTTATGCGGTGGGTGACTTTTACAACCAAAGCCAATACTACCTAGCCAGCTATGCAACTAAGGTCTTCCTATCACCAGATGGTGGGGTTCTTCTTAAAGGCTATAGCGCTTACTCGCTTTACTACAAAACGTTGTTAGAGAAACTAGACGTAAACACGCACGTGTTCCGTGTGGGTACTTACAAGTCAGCTATCGAGCCTTTCATTCGTGACGACATGTCAGACGCAGCGAAAGAGTCCGCTTCTCGTTGGTTAAGCCAACTATGGGGTGCGTACGTTGATGACGTCAGTAACAACCGCCAGATCGATGCTAAAACACTGAATCCAAGCATGGACACCTTCTTGAAAGAACTTGAGTCTGTGGACGGTGACATTGCAAAACTGGCCGAGAAACTTGGCTTAGTGGATGAGCTAGCGACACGCCAGCAAGTTCGACTAGAGCTTGCCGATGTTTTCGGCAGTGACGGCCAAGACAGCTACAACGCGTTTGGTTACTACGAATACCGTGCAACCATGCTTCCAGACATGACCAGTGAATCTCACGACGTTGCCGTGATTGTAGCGAGCGGCGCAATTATGGATGGCAAGCAACCGCGTGGCACAGTTGGCGGAGACACCACTGCAGCCCTACTGCGCCAAGCACGTAACGACGATAAAGTGAAAGCAGTTGTACTTCGTGTCGATAGCCCAGGTGGCAGTGCCTTTGCTTCTGAAGTTATCCGTAATGAAATAGAAGCGATCAAGCAAGCGGGTAAACCGGTTGTTGTGTCGATGTCGAGCCTTGCTGCTTCGGGTGGTTACTGGATCTCGATGGGTGCGGATAAGATCCTAGCTCAGCCAACCACACTAACGGGTTCAATTGGTATCTTCAGTGTTATCACCACCTTCGAAAAAGGGTTGAACGATATTGGTGTTTACACTGATGGCGTTGGCACCTCACCTTTCTCTGGTCTTGGTATTACAACTGGACTTAGCGATGGCGCGAAGGACGCGTTCCAAATGGGCATTGAAAACGGATACCGCCGATTCATCAGCCTAGTTGGAGAAAATCGCGGTCTGGAAGTCGATGCGGTCGACAAGATTGCTCAAGGTCGAGTTTGGACAGGTCAAGATGCGATTCAGAAAGGCTTAGTCGATGAGATTGGTGATTTCGATGATGCGGTTGCAGCTGCGGCTTCACTTGCAGAGCTTGAAAGCTACAACATCTACTGGGTAGAAGAGCCACTTTCGGCCACTGAACAATTTATTCAAGAATTTATGAACCAAGTTCAGATGTCGATAGGCCTAGATATTCAATCGATGATACCAAGCAGTTTACAGCCTGTTACTCAGCAGTTAGCTCAAGATAGCCAGCTGTTAGGCAACTTTAACGACCCACAAGGCCGATACGCTTTCTGCTTAAATTGCCAAGTTCAATAAGTTGAGCCAATAACTCAATAACTAAGGGGTGCCTCTGTGTGAGGTGCCTCTTTTTATTGCATGATAATTCGCTATAATCGCCCCCCTGTTCCCTACATCACACTAAGTATTAATCGCCATGGAAAGAAAACACATCTATATCGCGTACACCGGCGGCACAATTGGCATGCAGAAGTCTATTGACCACGGCTATGTTCCTGTCGCAGGTTTCATGGATAAGCAGCTAGCTGGCATGCCTGAATTCCATCGCCCAGAGATGCCTGAGTACACCATTCACGAATACTCTCCATTAATGGACTCTTCAGATATGACGCCACTTGATTGGCAGACTATCGCTGATGACATTCGCGCGAACTACGATAAGTACGATGGTTTCGTTATCCTGCATGGTACAGACACTATGGCTTACACTGCCTCTGCACTGTCTTTCATGCTTGAAAACCTCGGCAAACCTGTGATTGTTACGGGCTCTCAGATCCCACTAGCAGAGCTTCGTTCAGACGGACAAGCAAACCTGCTGAATGCGCTACACATTGCTGCAAACTACCCTATCAATGAAGTGACACTGTTCTTCAACAACAAGTTGATGCGTGGTAACCGCAGCACAAAATCACACGCAGATGGCTTCAATGCGTTTACGTCTCCAAACCTGAATCCTTTGCTAGAAGCGGGTATCAATATCCAACTTAGCAATAACGTAAAGGTAAACGAACAACCTGAAGGTGCTTTCAAGGTTCATAACATTACTCCGCAACCTATCGGCGTAATCACAATGTACCCAGGCATCTCACACGAAGTTATCCGTAACACGCTATTACAACCTGTTAACGCGATGATTCTGCTTACTTTTGGTGTGGGTAACGCACCACAAAACCCAGAACTGCTTCAGCACCTGAAAGATGCCTCAGAGCGCGGTGTTATTGTGGTGAACCTAACTCAATGTTTGGCTGGTAAAGTCAACATGGGTGGTTACGCGACAGGTTGTGCACTAGCAGAAGCGGGCGTGGTGAGTGGTTACGATATGACACCAGAAGCGGCACTGGCGAAGTTGCATTATCTATTAAGCCAAAACCTAGGCTACGAAGAAGTGAAGGCTCAGATGCAACAAGTATTGCGCGGTGAGATGAGCTTATAACCTGTTCAAGGATTCACGTTAAAGCCAGTTATTCTATGAAAGTAACGGCGGCTTAACGTGAACTAAATCGTTTTATTGCTTATAAATAAACGAGTTAAACTAAAAGGGGTGGCACATTGCCACCCCTTTGTTGTAATTTAAGCTTAATGATTCGGGTTAACCCTAACAATGTCTTCTTGATCTGACTTAAACTGTTTCTTTAGTTCAGACTTAGATTTAAAGCTAATCTCACCACCAGCTGCAATTGTCATATGTTGAGCTTCAGAGTTATGTTTAGATTGGTATAACATAACCGCTTGCATACACGAGTCGCGCTGTTCTTTTGAGAGCGCCGTACCTTCTGGCCATTTACCCGTTTCAACTGCGTAGGTTAAACGTTCGTAGACCTCGGGTGTCATTGCGCTAAGAAGTTGTTCTGCATCCATGGTAAAGCCTTAGTTTTAACAATTTTCACCAGAAAATAACCCGTAACAGAATTGAGTCAAGAACCTGACCGATAATAAGTGCATCTGATCACAAGTGAAGGAATATGAAAATTATGAAATGGTTGGCGATTAGCCTATTGCCTTTCACTCTGGTTGGGTGTCTTGAAGGGAACAAAAATACCGATCAACTGTGCCAAAGCAATCCGGGTCTTCAGTGTGAACAATTGAACATGAACGATGGGCAATGTCGTGTCGCACGTACCGACCTCATCTGGCATCGATTTGAAGTTCAGAAGCAACCCACCGAAATCAACAAAATTAAAGAATTCGAATTAGTCACTGCCTACAAAAAGTGCCTAGAGCTCGCGGCACAGATCGAAACGATCGATCAATCTAAGCTGCAAGAGCGTCGCTTTACCTCTTTAATGCACAGTATCGAAGAGTCTGAGCGCATTGTTGATGAGCTATCGAAATCTGATACACCGGAAACGCTTTACTTCTTGTGGTCGCAAACTGGGGACACCAATGCCAGACGCAGTTTCCTACAACTAGAAGGCTCTGAAGCGTTAAACACAGCTGAGATGCAATATGCCTTGGCAACCTTCTATACCACCCGCAATCATATAAAGACACTTAAGCTACTCAATAATGCGCTAACGCTTTCTAATGGCTCGGTAGCCAACACTCAAATCTTCAAGTCGATGGCCAGTATCAACCACAGCCTGGGACATATGGAAAAAGCGTACGTTTGGGCAATGGTTGCCAAAGACTTTGACGTGCCGATTGCTTCTGAAGCCGAGCTCACGGTGTTGTACCATTTCGACAAGGCAACCTATAAGAAGCTAAATAAAGACGCAGATAACATCGTCGAAGCGATTGAGGATGGAATTTACAGCCCTTCAATCGTCCCGAGTTACTGATCGCTTCATTTATAGTGTTCTTACTTAAGCTTCTTATTCACCTGCTTTCAAATAAAAACAGCTACCTTTTTGGTAGCTGTTTTTATTTGTACTAGAGTTAAATCTGAAATCTTGGGCGTTTCAGCATTCCTAAATCGACAAATGCGACCTGTAAGGATTAGACAATAGTTACAAGTTATTTCGTACTTTCGTCATTTTTGTTGAAAATTAACGACACTGAATTAACACAGAACCGTTCACCTGTGGTCTTCGGGCCATCTGGAAAAACGTGACCTAAATGGCTATCACAGGCGGTACAACGGATCTCTACACGCTTCATTCCGTGACTTAGATCTTCTATATAGCGTACTGCTTCATCATTCACTGGGGCATCAAAGCTTGGCCAACCACACCCAGAGTCATATTTGTTATCCGACAGAAACAAAGGGCTTTCACAGCATGTGCAGCTATAGACGCCAGTCTTATGGTTGTGCAGTAACTTGCCGCTATATGGGGCTTCAGTACCACGCTCACGACACACTGAAAATTCGTCGTCCGTTAGGCGCTCACGCCAGTATTCATCAGGCTTTATCATATTTCCTCCCTTTTGAATCACGTTAATATCTCTCCACATTCTCAGTTATTATATTTACTTTTTTCTATAAAGGCTTGCATATGAGTCGTTTTGTAGCACATACTTTCTCACCAGGAAACATTGTACATATACACTCATAAGTGAATCATCATTTAGGGGTATTTTACCCAACTGGAAGGGTACAGAGCCACTTGCAATGGTCAATTTTCAATCACTTACACCCAATTGTTAAGAAAAGCGTCGCTTTTTTTTGACATTAAACAAGTTAAGTCGGATTATCTATTGCAGATGTATACTGGATTCTGTAATTTTACTACCAGTTATCTTTAATCAGAAATTAAGTTGTGGAGCAACTACAATGACTATCAAAGTAGGTATTAACGGTTTTGGCCGTATCGGCCGTTTCGTATTCCGCGCAGCTCAAGAGCGTGCAGACATCGAAGTAGTAGGTATTAACGATCTAATCGACGTAGAGTACATGGCATACATGCTTAAGTACGACTCAACTCACGGCCGTTTCAACGGTACTGTTGAAGTTGAAGGCGGTAACCTAATCGTTAACGGTAAAACTGTACGTGTTACAGCTGAGCGTAACCCAGAAGACCTTAAGTGGGATGCTATCGACGTAGACGTAGTTGCTGAAGCAACTGGTCTTTTCCTAACTGACGAGACTGCACGTAAGCACATCACTGCTGGCGCTAAGAAAGTAGTTCTTACTGGTCCTTCTAAAGATGCAACTCCAATGTTCGTAATGGGCGTTAACCAAGCATCTTACGCTGGTCAAGACATCGTTTCTAACGCTTCTTGTACTACTAACTGTCTTGCACCTATCGCTAAAGTACTTAACGATAAGTGGGGCATTGAGTCTGGTCTTATGACTACAGTTCACGCTACTACAGCAACTCAAAAAACTGTAGATGGCCCTTCTGCTAAAGACTGGCGCGGTGGCCGTGGTGCTTCTCAAAACATCATCCCATCTTCAACTGGTGCTGCTAAAGCTGTAGGCGTTGTTCTTCCAGAACTAAACGGCCTTCTAACTGGTATGGCTTTCCGTGTACCAACTGCTAACGTATCTGTAGTTGACCTAACAGTTAACCTAAAAGAAGCTGCATCTTACGAAGAAATTTGTGCTGCAATGAAAGAAGCTTCTGAAGGCGAAATGGCTGGCGTTCTTGGTTACACTGAAGACCAAGTAGTATCACAAGATTTCATCGGTGAAGTTCAAACTTCAGTATTCGATGCTAAAGCTGGTGTTGCTCTAACTGACAAATTCGTTAAAGTTGTATCTTGGTACGACAACGAAATCGGTTACTCAAACAAAGTTCTAGACCTAATCGCTCACATCTCTAAGTAATTTCTTTTTAGAAATCGCTTTAGATAAGTATTAGCGAAGACTGTTTTGAGCAGACTTTGAAAAAGGCGACCTTAGTGTCGCCTTTTTAATGCCTGCTATCTTTTAAACCGCGTCTGTCTAAGCTCATCAAGATAGCCCAAACGCAAAATTCAATTCTAATACTGACTCTGCTTGTTACTCATGAAAACACAAGCATCACTCTAGTCAGCATTTGAATTCAATTTCCTTAGAAGGATCATGTAATGGATTTATCTACTCTACCTGCACTGGCGGTACTTTCTGACAACGTCACTATCGTTGAACACGAAGGTGTAAAACTGGTTCGCGTTATCCACGATAAAGCAAACGCAGCGATTTCACTGTTTGGCGGCCATGTGGTGTCATTCCAACCGCAAGGTCAAGAAGACCTAATTTGGATGAGCCAACAAGCTAAGTTCGATGGTAAAACGGCTCTGCGTGGTGGTATTCCAGTATGTTGGCCTTGGTTTGGCCGCATTGCAGCACCAGCACATGGTTTTGCCCGTTCAAGTGAATGGCAATTGGTTGAACACCGTGAAAGCGAAGCTGGCGTGATTGTTAGCTTAGGTCTGAAGCCAAGCGAAGAGACGCTAGCAGTATGGCCTCATCAGTTTGATGCTCGCTTGAATGTTGAGATCGGCGAACAACTAAAAGTAACGCTGGACGTGAAGAACACTGATTCTCAGCCATGGACTTTCTCTGGTGCACTACACACTTACCTAAACGTTGGCGATATCCACAACACAACCACCACTGGTATGGGTGCTGAGTACATTGATAGCCTGCAAGGTGGCAAGATCTGCCAAGGTGGATCTGAACTGGTACTGACCGACACGATTGACCGCGTTTACACGCAACCAGAAGCGCAAATCTTTGTTGCTGACAAGAAGCTGGATCGCACGCTAACAGTTGAAAACCACGGTCATAACTCTGCAGTACTGTGGAACCCGTGGGCAGAAGGCGCTGCGGGTATGGGCGACATGCAAGACGACGGTTACCTAACCATGCTATGTGTTGAATCAACACTGCACGCACCAAGCCTAGAAGCAGGAAAAACATTACAGCCTGGTGAAAGCCACCAGCTGATTACTGTGATTAGTGCCCAATAACCGTATAAATACAGTTATAAAAAACGATTTTTGAGCGGCTTTATGTCGCTCTTTTACTTTTTGGTTTTAGCTCGTTACACTTGCGCTGTCTATTCTCCTTTAGAGGTCTCCATGACTTACCAATGCCCTTTGTGTCACCAACCTTTATCTCAAAACGATCGTACGTTTAAGTGTGAAAAGAACCATCAGTTCGACCTAGCGAAAGAAGGCTACGTCAATTTGATGCCTGCGCACCACAAACGCTCAAAAGATCCAGGTGACAACAAAGAGATGATGCAGGCACGTCGTCGCTTCCTTGAAGGTAACCACTATGACCCAATGCGCCAAGCGGTGGTGACGTTGTGTTCTCGCTATCTACCAGAAGAGACGCCTAGCCTATTGGATATTGGTTGTGGCGAAGGTTATTACACCAACGAAATTGCTGTGAATCTTCAAGAAAAGAAAGGGGCTACGTTTGGCCTAGACATTTCTAAGATTGCTATCAAATACGCCGCTAAACGCTACCCTGCTGTCGACTTCTCAGTTGCATCAAGCCATCGCCTACCCTTTGCTGAAAACAGCTTAGACGGAATTCTACGCATTTACGCGCCTTGCAAGGCTGAAGAGTTACAACGCACCATCAAAGATAATGGTGTGGTGATCACCGTGACACCAGCTAGCCGACACCTGTATCAACTGCGTGATGCAATTTATGATGGCGTTCGCTTGCACGATGAAGATCCAGAAGTGATCGAAGGTTTTACGCTTGAGCATCAAGAGCAACTAAACTATATGATGGAACTATCGGGGTCAGATGCATTCGACCTGCTACAGATGACGCCGTTTGCTTGGAAGGCGAGTGAAGAGTTTAAACAACAACTCACCGAGGCAGAGCAATTCAACTGTGAAGCTGACTTTATGCTGCGAGTGTACCGCAAACAAATTTAATTGATATTGATTATCGTTTGCATTGAAATCTTATCTTGCCTCCTTTAGTATGCGTGTTCTTCAAGGAGGCATTTCATGCAACGTATTATTCTTATCGGATTAGCTACTCTTCTCACGGCTTGTGCTAGTCAACCTGCAAAAGACACTTCTCAAAAAGTGGCTCAAACGGAATCCGTTTCCACATTCTATGACTACCAGTTCGCTTCTCCACAAGGCGAAACACTTTCTCTCGATGCATTACCCGAGCAGCTGATTGACGCTGATGTGGTTCTAATTGGCGAATGGCACACGCATTCTGCCATTCACCGCTTCCAAACCGACTTCTTAAAAGCGCGCCGCAACGCAACATCAAACATTGCGCTTTCAATGGAACAGTTCACTCGAGAGCACCAAGCCACACTTGACCAATACTTAAACGGCGAAATTGGCGAACAAATTCTCATGTCTCAAGCGGCAGCTTGGCCAAATTACGAAAGTGATTACCGCGCGTTAGTTGAGTTCGCAAAAGCCAACGACGTCGATGTTATTGCGGCAAATGCACCAAAGCCATTCGTGCAGTGTATTGGCCGTAAAGGATTGCCTTACCTAGACCAATTATCGACCGAGCAACGCCAATGGATTGCTGCCGAAGTGGATACTGGCGATAGCCCTTACAAAGAAAAGTTCATGGCTTCTATGCATCACGGTACGCCAGAGCAAACAGAAAAGCAGTTTGCCGCTCAGGTTACCTGGGACGAAACCATGGCTGAGTCGATTGTGGATTACCTAGCATCAAACCCTGATAAACAAGTGATTCACGTGGCTGGCAAGTTCCACACCGAGGGTGGTTTAGGGACGGCGGCATCAATTCTACGTCGTAACCCTGATTTAAAAATCGCCATCATCAGCCCGGTTGAAGCGATCTCATCGGATAGCGGTGATTATCAGCTTGAAGTGCTTTCGCCGCCGGCTCGCTTTGTAAAGAAAGAGAACCGAATGAAGGCATACAAGCATCTGTCAAAACGTAGCGCTAGCCTAGAGTGTGAGTAGGATCTGTTGATCCACTCTTCTAAGCTAAAGAGTCGATGGGCTAATCCTAGATAATTAGCCCATCGTCACAACTTGATCACGTTCCCGTCATTCATCCTAACTCTATCTAAAATCAAACATTCTTATCGGCACAAGACTTGCTTAGTAAATAGACGATTTAACCAAGCAGACGAAAATGTAATGTGCGAATAAAAAAACATCACTATCGATGATTAATTGCACAAGTTTTTCACACCTCTGCCGATACTATATTTAAGGATAGGTAAGGAGAGCTATATGACGCCAGTAGGAACGAGTAATACTCAGCTGTATTCGCCTTCGCAGATGAACGCTAAGAGTTCAGCTAACGAAGCTGAAAAGCCTACACCGCTTAAGGTTGAGCAAAATACGGTTAAGCTTTCTGATGAAGGCAAAGCACTCTTATCTGCCCTAAAAGAAATTGATAAAGAAGCGAAGAAAGTCGAAGCAGAAAACGCGACAGTTACCGATAAAGTTGAGTCATTCGCTCATGGTGCCTTGGGTATGGATCACCCAGATAAGATTGAAGAAGAAGATGATGGTTCTTATTCAGCGGGGCAATACCTGTCCGCAGCGGCAACCGTAGGCGGTATTCTTCTCGCACTCATTTAGCCTTGCTAACCTATCGCATTCTCTAGAATAAAAGCGATTTATCGTTACGACAATAGACCCGATTAGGTCTAAAAAACGAGTTCATTCCATAATTCCGCTCTCATTTTAATGGAATAATACTCGTGAAAAACACTTTTGAGCTTATCGATAAGCCAACCTTTTTTGGTGCTATAGCACTCCTACTCACGATAGTTTTCCCGCTCATTTTGTTCCCTGCACAGGGCGCAGACTGGATTGCGGTTGCGAAAACATTCATGACTGATCAACTCGGATTCCTGTATCTTGCTCTAGGTCTCGCAGCCTGTGCATTTATGGTGTACGTAGTATTCAGTGATATGGGACAAATTAAACTGGGCGAAGCTGATGAAGAGCCTGAGTTTAAAACTGCATCATGGGCTGCCATGCTATTTTGTGGCGGTATCGGTGCAAGTATCTTGTATTGGGGCTGTATTGAGTGGGCTTACTACTACCAATCACCGCCTTTCCAACTAGAACCTGGCAGTGAAGAAGCAGTACGCTGGGCTGCGACCTACGGCCTATTCCACTGGGGACCAATCGCATGGTCTATCTACCTAATCCCGGCAATTCCTATCGCTTACTTCTTCTACGTACGTAAACAACCTGTTCTAAAGATTTCAAGCGCATTAATGCCTGTTCTTGGTGAACACCGTAGTAAAGGCGTACCAGGAAAGATCGTTGATATCCTATTCATTTTCGGTCTATTAGGCGGCGCTGCAACAACATTAGGTTTAGCCGCTCCTCTGATCACTGAAGGTCTAAATCACCTATTTGGTCTACCTAAAAATAACCTAACGCAAGTGATGGTGCTTTTAGTGTGTACTGCGATTTTTGCTTACTCATCTTATGCTGGATTGGAAAAAGGCATCAAGATCCTAAGTAACATCAACTTCTGGGGTGCGATGGGTCTACTGGCTTTCGTTCTGATCGCGGGTCCAACAATCTTCATGTTAGAAACAGGCTTAGACTCAATTGGTCGTCTACTGTCTAACTTCTTCGTGATGGCAACGTGGGCTGAACCATTTGGTGGTTACGGTACATTCGAAAACACTCACTTCCCACAAGACTGGACGATTTTCTACTGGGCATGGTGGCTAGTATTTGCACCGAGTATGGGTCTGTTTGTTGCGCGTATCTCTCGCGGCAGAACCATCAAACAAATGGTGTCAGGGTCGATCTTCTTTGGTTCTCTAGGTTGTTTCCTGTTCTTCATGATCTTAGGTAACTACGGCCTATCACTGCAGCTTTCTGGTGAGCTAGATGTCGTTACCATTTTGAATGCGGAAGGCGCAACCAAAGCTATCTTCTCGATGCTTGCACAATTGCCAATGAGCACGCTGGTTATCGCTGTATTTACAATGCTGTGTATCATTTTCACGGCAACAACATTTGACTCTATCTCATACATCCTAGCGTCTGTTGTACAAAATAACGTGACCGAAGAGCCAATGCGCTGGAACCGTATGTTCTGGGCATTTACTCTGTCGTTCTTACCAACGATTCTAATGTTCTTAGGCGGTCTAAGTACGCTACAAACGGCGGCGATTGTTGGTGGCTTACCACTGCTTGCTATTTCTGTGATGCTGATGATTTCAGCGGTTCGTGCGACTAACCTCGACCTACGCCATCAAGATGCGTATATCGAGCCAACGATCAACATCGAAGAACTGCCAGACATGGACCCTTGGTCTGCTGAAGGTATGGCGTTGGCTCAGTTTGAGAAAGAAAGAGATGCAGCACAAGAAGCCGCAGAACTTGAGCGTGTTGCTTACACAGAACTTGCCGCAGTGAAGAAAGAAATTCGCGCTTATGTGTTAGAACAAGGTTCACAAATGGAAACTCACGAGTTACCAGAGAACCTACAACAAGCACTTGATCAGGCCGAGAGTAATCTTAGTGCCGCACAAGCGAAAAAGATCGAGTTATCTGAGCAAGCTCAGAATGCTCGTATCACGTTCAATCAGGTGGTTGCAGACTTACCGCTTGCTTGACATTAGCCATGACACAGTCCATTGATTTGGACCCTCCTAAATACGACAAAGGCTCACAGAAATGTGAGCCTTTTTTTATTCGGGTGATTGACTAGTCTTCGTTAACTAGCGGTTCGGGTGGTTCAAGATGTGATCTTCCCAATCGACAACATCGATTTCGTATACCACTTTGTTACGAACGCTTTCACCTGCTGCATGCATCTCTGTTTTTGATCCGGTGATCAACGGGTGCCATTCAGGAATCGGCTTAGATTCTGATAAAAGGCGGTAAGCACAAGTGTCTGGTAGCCAGTGAAACTCATCGATCTTGTCACGAGTCAGCTTCAAACACTCTTCACCTGAAGTGAAGCGGTTCGGGTAATCTTTACACGAACATGTTTTGTCGTTTAACCAGCTACACGCCACATTGGTGTAGTAAACTTCATCGCTATCTTCATCCATTAGTTTATGTAGGCAGCACTTACCACAACCGTCGCAAAGTGATTCCCACTCATTCTTGGTCATCTGTTCTAGTGTCTTTTCTTGCCAAAATGGATTCGTCATAGGATTACTTCTTACTCTTTTACTGGGGTGCGTGTTATACCGCTAGCCCATAAAAAGTTCAAGGATAATAATTGTTCATTCTTTGATTCAATCAACAGCTGTCACTCTCATCATTTTTTGCTACTATCGCGCACCCTGTTATTTAGTGAGTTTAATTTGATGGAATGTCGCCTAGGTTGTGGAGCATGCTGTATCGCTCCAAGTATTACATCTGCTATTCCTGGAATGCCTAATGGTAAGCCTGCTGGGGTACGCTGCATCCAATTAAATGAGCAAGATCTCTGCAAATTATTTGGTCAACCTTCACGCCCGAAGGTATGTCACCAATTCAAAGCTTGCCCTGTCATTTGTGGTAAAACCGACCAAGAAGCGCTTGATAACCTTATTGAGCTCGAAGCAATAACTTAACAATACTTTTCTTCTTATATATGCCCAAGATTTCACAACTTTGATAGAACTAAACTATCTTATTGATACTGGTAAAGATTAATAAGGATAGTTATGAATAAGTATATCGCAGAAATGTTCGGTACGTTTTGGTTGGTGTTAGGCGGTTGTGGTAGTGCCGTCTTAGCCGCGGCTTTCCCTGATGTGGGAATTGGTCTACTCGGAGTTTCCCTTGCCTTTGGTTTAACCGTACTCACTATGGCTTTCGCTATTGGTCATATATCCGGTTGCCACCTCAACCCTGCTGTCACCATCGGTCTATGGAGTGGTGGTCGCTTTGATGGCAAGGATGTTGCGCCTTATATTATTGCCCAAGTGATTGGCGGTATTATCGCGGGCGGCGTGTTATTTGTGATTGCTTCAGGCCAAGCAGGCTTTGACGCTGCGGCATCTGGCTTTGCTTCAAATGGTTATGGTGAACACTCACCGGGCGGCTACTCGCTCACAGCAGCTCTCGTTTGTGAAGTGGTCATGACCATGGTGTTCCTATTCGTGATTATGGGCGCGACGGATTCGAAAGCACCCGCTGGGTTTGCACCTATCGCAATTGGTCTTTGTTTGACCCTAATTCACCTTATCAGTATCCCTGTAACCAATACCTCGGTGAATCCTGCGCGAAGTACTGGTGTAGCCGTATTTGTCGGTGATTGGGCCGTTTCGCAATTGTGGCTATTCTGGATTGCACCGATTATTGGTGCCGTGATTGGCGCGATGATATACAAAGCGGTGAGAGGTTCAGATTAAGCGCTGAAAAACGTCTAAAGCAATAAAAGAAAAAGCCGCTTAGTGATGCTTCACCAAGCGGCTTTTTTAGATCTTATGACGACCGAGTAAGGAGTGCGAAAGCGTGGTGCCATCCACCAGCTCTAGCTCACCACCAACGGGAACACCATGAGCGATACGGCTAGCGTTCACTTCATGGGCATTACATAGCTCAGCAATGTAGTGCGCTGTCGCTTCCCCTTCAACTGTTGGGTTAGTCGCTAGGATTACTTCCGAGATATCACCACGACGCAGGCGGTAGTCCAAAACATCGAGACCGATGTCACTTGGACCAATACCATCAAGTGGTGAAAGATGACCCATCAATACAAAGTAACGACCTGAATATTGGCCAGTTGCTTCGATAGCTGCAATGTCTGCAGGGCTCTCTACTACACAGATTTGACCATTTTCCTGACGTTTAGGATTGGTACAAATGTGGCAAGTATCTTCTTCAGTAAAAGTACGGCACTCATTACAGTGACCAATTTCGGTCATTGCTTGGCTAAGAGCTTCAGCCAACTGTAGGCCGCCTTTTCTATCGCGCTGTAACAAATGAAAGGCCATACGCTGCGCCGACTTGGGGCCAACCCCAGGTAGACAACGTAAGGCCTCCATCAAATGCTCCAGCATATGACTGGTACGCATATTTAACCGTTCTAATGTTCAGGTAATAGCCTGTTCAACACAAACCACCACCTGAATTAACCTTTAAGAATAAGTTACTTAGAAAGGCATCTTCATACCTGGTGGAAGTTGCATTCCGCCAGTTACGCTAGCCATTTTCTCTTTTTGAGTTTCTTCAACGCGACGAGCCGCATCGTTGAAAGCAGCAGCGATAAGATCTTCAAGCATCTCTTTATCGTCTTCCATTAGGCTTTCATCGATATCAACACGGCGAACGCTGTGGCTACCAGTGATCGTTACTTTTACAAGGCCAGCACCTGACTCACCTGTAACTTCCATATTTGCGATTTCTTCTTGAAGCTTTTGCATGCGCTCTTGCATTTGCTGGGCTTGCTTCATCATGTTGCCCATACCGCCTTTACCAAACATGTTAATACTCTCTGGTCTAATTGGTTTATTAAAATTAATTAAGCTATACGAGCTTAAATGGGGGTTAAAACAGTGTGATTCAACCCCTCGATGTTCAGTTCTCAGATTTGCTTATCTGGGATGATATGCCGGTCACTAAACAAGAAAACGTTCTAGATAGGACGAACGCTGTCTCTGTCGAGTTCAGCG
Organism: Vibrio sp. 10N.247.311.49; assembly: GCF_041467655.1. Classification (NCBI taxonomy): domain Bacteria; kingdom Pseudomonadati; phylum Pseudomonadota; class Gammaproteobacteria; order Vibrionales; family Vibrionaceae; genus Vibrio; species Vibrio sp. 10N.247.311.49. The sequence goes on along the minus strand of NZ_JBFSVA010000029.1, from coordinate 23,781 downwards.
GCAAAACGTCTTTCAATGAACTGTACGTTGGCATCGTTTTCTAAAGCGGTAAACGCGTCTTTCAACTTACCTTGATACAGTCGTTCTCGTAATTCTAGCGGCGTTTCTCCACCATCACCGATTTCAACACTCAAATGACACTCTTCTCCAAGCACAGTATTGAGAGACTGCAATAGCTCACTCTGCGCACGGTCGGTATTCAAATGAGCTTGGCTCGCTCTTAACGTTAAAGTGATTGATGTGTCGTTTTTAGCAAACACTGAGTTCAATGCTAACTGTTCAACAAGCTTGGCTGTCTCTAGCTTTTGAATCGTGGCTGACCATTCATCTTGAGCAATCGACTCTTGAAGCAATTTATCGACCATTTCTGGTGTCTTAATATGCTCCAACGCACGCTTGATCTGAGTAGGTGTAAGCTCTTTGCTCACCTCTTTCACTACAGGTTTAGACGGTTTCCAGCGATAAGGTTCATTATCGTTGGTCACATTTTCTGTCGAAGAGGCTGATAAAGAAGCTGGCGACACCCGCTCAGAACCACCGTGTTGCTGAGCAACTCGATCAAGAACTGAAGTTTTAGCTGGTGTCGCTTTAGCCTTTTTTGGCGCCGAGCCTTTGTTTTCTGTTGCCGCGCTGCCTCTACGTTGAGAACGTAATTGGTGGCGTAAACCACTCACAGGCGAAGTTGCACGCGCCGGCTGCTCTTGCGGAGCAGAAGGTGCAACGCTTGGCTGTTGAACCGGGCTCTGGTTTTGATAATTCGTTTGTTGCTGCTGAGGCTGCTCTGCACCGTAGCTTGGACGCTCATCATAAGCAGGAGGCGCGTCATACTGGCTATGCGGGTAATCCTGCTCAGGATAACCTTGGTTGCCTGAATGTTCAGCGTAACCTTGCGAATCTGAATACTGTGCTGGATTCTGCTGCACGGGTGGCTGCTGCATAGCTTGCTGTTGAGGCGCCTGTTGTTGCATCTTAGGCTGTCTCGGAGCTGCCATTGGCGCAGGTTGACTCACTGACTGAGCAACGTTCTGAGCTTGAGCTGCTGGAACTGGCGCTGGGCTTGCCGACTGAGTCGAGATTGCCGTAGCAACCGCTTGTTCAGCTGGTCTAAATGCCAACATGCGTAAAACCACCATCTCAATACCAACGCGAGCGGTTGGCGACAATGGTAAGTCTTCACGACCTTTCAACACGATCTGGTAGTAGAGTTGAATGTCTTGTGGGCTAAGCGCTTTGCTCAGTAGTTCAAGCTTCTCAGCGTCAGGCTGTGCCTTATCTAGTGTAGATGGCAAAGCTTGGAACATCGCAAGACGATGCAGTTGAGTCGCAAGCTGATTCAGCAAACCATCCCACTCGACACCGTTCTCAGCAAGGCTTTGGATACACGCCATCGCTTGCTGTGGCTGCTTACTGCTAATCGCTTCAAGCAAGTGGATAGCTTGGTCGGTATCCAGTGTTCCTAGCATGTGAGCAACAGTATCTGTTACGACATTGCCGTTACCTAATGCGATAGCTTGGTCTGTAAGGCTTAGTGCATCACGCATACTGCCATCAGCAGCATGAGCAATCATTCCAAGCGCACGAGACTCAGACGTCACATCTTCTTGTTCAAGAATATGATCGAGCTGCTCGTGAATATTATCAACGCTGATCGGCTTAAGGTGGAACTGCAAACAACGCGACAAGATAGTCACTGGAAGCTTCTGTGGATCCGTTGTTGCGAGCAAGAATTTCACATACTCAGGCGGCTCTTCTAAGGTCTTTAGAAGCGCATTAAAGCTGTGCCTAGAAAGCATGTGTACTTCATCGATTAGGTAAACCTTGAAGCGACCACGTGCAGGCTTGTACTGAACATTGTCCAGAAGCTCGCGGGTATCTTCTACCTTAGTACGTGATGCCGCATCAATCTCAAGTAGGTCAACAAAACGACCTTCATCGATTTCTTTACAGGTTGCACATTCACCACAAGGTGTTGAGGTAATGCCTGTTTCACAGTTGAGCCCTTTAGCAAACAAACGGCCGATGGTCGTTTTACCGACACCTCGTGTACCGCTGAACAGGTATGCATGGTGCAACCTGTTCTGGCTAAGGGCATTCTCTAATGCTGTTAAAACATGGGCTTGACCAACCACTTCTTTGAATTTGGTTGGTCGCCATTTTCGCGCTAACGCAAGATAGCTCATGAATAATTCCGAAAAGGATTAGTGACCGTCGAATTCGCAGATGCTAAACACTTCTAGACCTAAGCCTTGTAAGCGCTTGTCACCACCGATTTCTGGAAGGTTAATAACAAATGCAGCGTGTTCTACCACACCACCAAGCTGACGAATCAACTTTGTTGTTGCTTCAATCGTACCGCCCGTTGCTAGCAAATCATCAACCATCAACACTTTATCGCCTTCAACGATAGCATCAGTATGGATTTCTAGAGTGTCGGTGCCGTACTCAAGCTCATAAGATTGTGCCACAGTTTGACGAGGCAGCTTGCCCGGCTTACGAACAGGAATGAAGCCAACACCTAGCTCAAGTGCCAAAGGCGCACCAAATAGGAAACCACGAGCTTCAGTACCAACGATCTTAGTAAAGCCCATGTCCTTGTATGTTTCCGCTAGCAGGTCGATAGTCGCTTTGTAAGCTACTGGATCTTCCATCAAGCTTGTTACGTCACGGAACAAAATACCCGCTTTAGGGTAATCAGGAATGCTTTTGATGCTTGCTTTGATCAGAGAGATTTTTTCTGTGTTCATAATCTTATGCACTTCATTAGGCCGCTTTCCAAACTCTCGTTAACGAATCAAACTTCAACGCTCGGAATTAAGGAAAGGTACGATTGGTATTCATTGCAACGAGAGTCATAACTCTGATTGCTGAAATAATAAACGCCCGCTATACAAGCAGGCACACTGGCTTAATGGTAGTGATTTTCTTTGCTGTCAGCAACCAACTCATGGGTTGGAAGTCGCATAAACCATGTGAGAAGAATAACAAGTACACAAATTAGGAAAGCCTTGACCCAAATGATAGGGGCAAAGTAGATGGATAACGCAAAACTCAACAAGATAAAGAATACGCCACGCGTTTTAACTTGTTTGGTGACGGCACCGTGTTGATACCAATTGTTCAGCAAAGGACCCAGCGTTTTGTGCTCATGCATCCATTTATGAACTTTCGGATTGCTTCGCATGAAGCATGCGCTGGCAAGAAGGAGAAAAGGAGTGGTTGGCAGAACGGGCAAAACTATCCCTAGAACTGCGAGAAATATACAAAGGCCACCAGCAATATTGAGGCTTAAAACTCGAACGCTAATTGTGGCCTCCTTGAGTTAGCTATCACCAATCGGCGACGACAGCTTAACTAGAATGTTGCGTAACCATTGAATACGCGGATCAACGTAAGTGTTGCTGGTAGCAATGGAATCATTAAAAATGCGGCTAAAAATCCTAAAAAGTAGAATACATTAAACGGGTCTTGAAAGTCTTTGTTATCTGCCATGATTGCTTCTTGTTTTTGTTAGTGAAGGTAAGTATCCGGCGAACCAAACCCGCTTTGCTAAATCGACATTTAACAAAAAAGGCATAGCCACACCATTTGCGCAACTATACCTTAATCAATTATTCACAAAAACCGAGGAAATATAGGGTTAATCAGTAGACCCTTGGTGTATGTCTAAACTAAAACTTGCCGCTCCAAGTAGGCTCAACGACAGTTGGCAGCCCTGTTCGATCGGAAGGTCCCGCGTAATAAAGTTCTTCTTGCAGTTCTCACCCAAGCGCTCACCTGCTGCAATATATTGATTCAATTCACCATTCGACCATTGCCCGTCTAGACCCGCAGGCAAAATGGAGATGGTTCCCTCGGCAAGGTCAGCAACACCAAACAAGGCATTCACTGGGGTGGAGCATTTAGAGCAACGAATCCCCTTCTCTAAGATTTCAGCAATATCTTTGAGATCAACATTAAAATCTTTTCTGTTTCTTATGTAATCGTGGAACAGCGCTCTCACTAACAATGTTGTCGCGGAGCCGCCATTATCAGACGACGATGAATCGACGAGGTAAAAAGCAAACTGCCCGTTCATCATCCACGCATAGTCAAACACAAGTGGCATCATCTCTGTTGATTGCAGTAACCGGTAACTGCAACGCCATGAGCCTTGTCGCGTATCTTTCTCTGGAAGCAGCGCATGCAGTAAGTCTTTTGCTGCGCTTGGGTTATCTTGAAGGTAATTCAGGTGCCAATGCAGCTCTTGGTCTTCAGGGATCTCTCCCCCATCATCCACACAGAACCATTGGCTCGAAAAATCTCGTTGGTCTGAAATGTTATCGAACGAATCTGTCAATGTATTCGCAATCGCACTTCCTAGGTGACGGTGATCCTCTAACGGCTTCGCCAAGAAGTCTTTAATACCAAATCGCAAGGCTTTCGCCACGTCAGACATATCATCAGTGCCAGACACAACGATCATAGGCAGTGACGGGTACTCTAAACTGAGCTCTTCCACAAGCTCTATGCCATCAAGTATTGGCATTGATAAGTCACACACAATTAAATCTGGCGTTGAGTCTCTAAGTTTCTGCAAAGCGTCCAGTCCATTTTCAGCCTCAACCACTTTATAACCGACCTTGTCTAGGTACGCGCTGGTTATACGGCGAAAAATAGGATCATCATCAACCAACATCACGCATTTTTGGTTAATTACTTCCTGAGCCGAGGTCATTACTGGCTGACTGTGAGTTTTGTACATAATCTATAACCTCACAAAACTAAGTCGAATTATTATTGTTATCTGTTCTAAGAACTAATATAAAACTTAGTAATAAAATGCTAAATACACAAATTTGCACTCTTTACTGGTAATTCGTGACGAGGGTTGGAATACTTGTAAATAGTGCAACGAGTTGACGTAACGCAAACATTGATCTCACTGTTACGTATAAATTAGATGAGATTGTAAACAAATGTGTCTGGATTTATGAAATTAGATGATTTAAACCTCTTTCGACTCGTCGTTGAAAATGGGAGCTACACCGCAACATCGCGCAAGACTATGATTCCGGTTGCGACCATCACACGACGCATCCAAGCCTTAGAAGATTCTTTGAACCTTAGGCTTCTCAATAGACACGCGCGTAAACTTTCTTTAACAGAGGCAGGCGAACGTTTCTTCAATGAATGCTCTCCGCTGTTGCAACGTCTCTCTTCTACTGCAGAAGAGTTAACTGACGTGTGCAAAGGCGCTTCCGGTAAGATTCGTATTACGGCACCCTCAAACCTGACCAAGCGCATGATGATGCCAATGTTCAGTGAATTCATGATTCAATACCCTGATATCAATATTGAGCTGATGATGAACAACCAAGCGGATCAGCTGGATCCAACGGAGTGGGACGTAATTTTCCGAGTCGGCCCTCAGCGTGATTCAAGCCTAATCGCTCGAAAAATCAGTGAAGTCAAAGATATTCTTATCGCGAGCCCTGAGTACTTAGCGAAGAACCCAGCTCCAAGCCATGCTGAAGAGCTAGCGAACCATTCGCTACTCAAAGGCTACCCGCTGATTAAGTGGCAGCTGAGTAATTCGAATGAAGAGACGGTGGTGAATAGCGAGAAAGGCCGTTTCAACGCCAATGCGCTTAATGTCGTAAGACAAGCGTGCTCAGAAGGCCTAGGTATCACCCTGATGCCTGACGTGATGATTCGTGAATACATTGAAGATGGCAGCTTAGTGCAAGTCTTAGAAGACTGGAGCGCTAACCCTCGTGATATTTACATGCTTTATAACCACAAAGACCATCTACCAGAGAAAGTGAGATTGTTTATTGATTTTGTGATCGCATACCACATTCATTAAGGTCAATCCCCTTCTCTATAAACAAAAAACCAGAGCCGATGCTCTGGTTTTTTATTTTCTGTATCGCTAGCGAAACTCTGTATGACTAACGAAACGCTAGTTAAGCGCCTTCGTTGTGTAACTCTAAGTTAGCAAGATCTTGTTGAATCTCACGCTGAACCTTTGAGTCGTCATTACGCAAAGAGTCTAGGAAATCTAGGTACACTTGGTCGATATCGCCCGTTACATACTCGCCGTTAAATACAGAAGTATCAAAACGAGAGATGTCTTGATTGCCCATGCCCACTGCAGAAATCAGATCTGGTAGCGTTTGGAAAATCAAGGCGTCTGCGCCAATCTGCTTACAAATCGTTTCGTTATCACGACCATGAGCAATCAACTCTGTCGCGCTCGGCATATCAATGCCGTAAACGTTAGGGAAGCGAACCTCTGGAGCAGCTGAAACCATGAAGACCTTATTTGCGCCAGAATCACGAGCCATCTCAATGATCTGCTCTGATGTTGTGCCGCGAACGATAGAATCGTCAACCAGAAGAACGTTCTTACCTTTAAATTCAGAGCGAATTGCGTTGAGCTTACGGCGAACCGACTTCTTACGTTGTTGCTGACCTGGCATGATGAATGTGCGGCCAACATAGCGGTTTTTCACGAAACCTTGACGGTATGGCTTATTGATCGCTTGAGCGATTCGTAGCGCAATATCGTTTGATGTTTCAGGGATTGGAATAACTACATCAATGTCTAAGTCTGCGTACTCTTCTTTAATACGCATACCAAGCATCTCACCCATCTCAACGCGTGCGCTGTAAACCGAGATTTTGTCGATGAATGAATCTGGGCGTGCAAAGTATACAAACTCAAAGATACATGGGTTTAGTTGTGGGTTGTCCGCACATTGCTTAGTGAAAAGCTCACCGTCAAACGTTGCGTAGATAGCTTCACCTGGTGCTACGTCGCGCATGAAGTCGAAACCAACAGCATCGAGTGCTACCGATTCAGACGCAACCATGTACTCTGTTTTACCTTGAACTTCACGCTTACCAAGACACAATGGACGAATACCATGTGGGTCACGGAATGCGATCATACCGTGGCCGATGATCATCGCCGTTACGGCGTAAGCACCACGAATTGTACGATGCACATTTGCCACAGCGCGGAAAACGTCATCTGAAGTTACGTTACCTTTAACAGTATCGATCTCATGAGCTAATACGTTCAGTAGAACTTCAGAGTCAGAGGTTGTGTTTACATGACGACGGTCTTTTTCGAACAACTTCTCACGAACTTCGTTTGCGTTCGTCAGGTTACCGTTGTGCGCCAACGTAATGCCAAAAGGAGAGTTTACGTAGAAAGGCTGAGCTTCAGACGCACTTGAACTACCCGCAGTAGGATAACGAACATGGCCAATACCAACTTCACCTTGTAGGCGCTGCATGTGTTTTGCTTCAAAAACATCTTTTACTAAACCGTTCGCCTTACGCAGACGGAAACGATTGCTTTCTATGGTACAAATACCAGCGGCATCTTGGCCACGATGCTGCAATACCGTTAAAGCGTCATAAATAGACTGGTTTACAGGTGTTGAACCCACGATTCCAACAATACCACACATGTCCTAATCCTCGATTTTTCGACATTAACTGGCGCTAGAGCGCGCCAGATAAGAAACTAGATGTTGCTTGTAAATGCTCGAAGAACGGCGCAATGATTCGACTAAATTCTGGAACCAATTGCGAATTCTTCCACCACTCAGAACTTGGGAATGCAGTAAACGCATCCATGAAAAACAACACTGCAGAAACAATCAAAACACCACGTAAGCCACCAAAGACGACACCGAGGATTCTGTCTGTACCTGACAGGCCTGTTTTCTGAACTAGTTGACCGATGACATAGTTAACTAAGGCACCCACAACTAACGTTGCAACAAACAATGCTGCTATCGCAGTTCCGTTTCGAAACATCTCATCTTCGATATTGGTGAAGTACATCGCTAATTTAGCGTAGTACTGGCTAGCAATAAAAAATGCTCCAAACCAAATAACGAGTGACAAGGCTTCTTTAGCGAAACCACGAACTAAACTGATCACGGCAGAGAAGCCGATCACGCCTAAAATGACAAAATCTAACCAATTCATGAATTCTTCATCTTAAGTTGGCGCGCATTTTAACAGAAAAAATGCTGACGCAAACGTTTTCTTATGGATTTAACGGTTTAAATTTGAGCAACTGGCCTTTTGAACCCGTAATTTTTTCTAATTCCTTAATTTGTCGCTCAAGTTTGGATTTAGAGACATCCGGGCCAATAATTACTCGCGTAAAAGTTTTTTCTTGCTTGGTGTGAGCCTGATAACCGCGCTTTTGCAGATCCTTAACAACGTTTTTTGCGTTGTCAGCATTCTTCAAAGCCATCAATTGAATAATCCAAGCACTGTCTTGGTATTCATTTTTTTCAGGTACCGGCTTAACCACAACTGCCACTTTGTCTGCTTCTTTATCATTAGAAGAAGACGCGGTTTGCGTGTTTGAATTATCAGTACGACCACTTTCAACCACTTGCTCAACCGGAGAATCCGGTAGCGCTATCTGATCTTCAACGGGATCGAGTACTTCAAACACTTCAACATTACTATCAAGCTCAGGCTTAATTGGAATGCTTGCAAACTCTTCTTTGTAGTGGAGCTTCTTACCATCTAGTACATCGGGCAATACAATCACACCAATGGCCACTAAAATGATGGTGCCGACTAACCGGCTTTGGAATTTACTTGCCATTTAGTTTCCTTTTTTCTGCCAATGCTCCAACACTTCACCCACTGTATGGAAAGAACCGACAACCAACACAACATCGTCACCTTTAACAGAAGCTAAAGCCGCTTCAAACGCTACAACAGGGTTTGAATACCGCTCTACACCTTCAGGTAAGCTTTGACACAATTCAGCGGCTGTTGCGGCTCGTGGGCCGTTCAGCGAAGCTGGGTACCAATGTGTTGTTATTGGAGCTAATACTTCCAATGTCGCGGGGATATCTTTGTCATGAAGCATGGCGACTACAACGTGTAAATTTTTGCCTGCATACTTCTTCGCGACTTGCTGCGCAAAGTACTCAGCAGAATGCGGGTTGTGTGCTACATCAAGCACAATCACCGGTTGTTCGCTAATTTGCTGCATACGCCCAGGAAGCTGCGCATTCTTCATGCCGTTAACCACGTTCACGTCGCTAATACTAAGCTCTGATGTGCCCAATGCCATCAACGCTGTTGCAGCGTTAGGTAACGGCAGGCTTGGAATAGGTAGCGATTCTAGTTGGAATGCACCACTGCGCCAGTTCCACGTATCACCGTCAACATCATAAGTGTATTGAATACCGACTTGGTAGAACTCAGCCTTAATGTCATCAGCGTGCGCTGCAACCGTAGCCGGTGGCTTGGGTTGACCACAGATAGCGGGTTTACCGCTACGATAAATGCCCGCTTTCTCAAAACCAATCACATTGATGTCATCACCTAGCCAGTCAACATGGTCGACAGCCAAACTAGTAATCACAGAAACATCATGCTCAACGATATTGGTCGCGTCTAAACGCCCGCCTAAACCCACTTCTAAAAGCACAACATCAACCGCTTCAGTTTGAAATGCACGTAACGCCGCTAAAGTGCCATATTCGAAAAAACTCAGGCTGATTTCGCCACGCTCTTTCTCAATGAAATCGAAAGACTGAACCATCTTTTCATCAGATAGATCTTGGCCGTTGATACGAACACGTTCGTTATAGCGAATTAAGTGAGGAGAGCTGTAGACACCAACTGAGTAACCAGCGTCCAATAGAATCGCTTCCATCAGTGCACATGTTGAGCCTTTGCCATTGGTTCCGGCAACAGTAATAACATGTTGAGCAGGTTTGGTGAGGTTTGCCTTAGAGGCGACGGCCTGAACTCGGTCTAATCCAAGATCAATAGCGCTTATGTGGATGTTTGATAAATAATCAAGCCACATCTCCAAAGAGGATGTGGCTTGAGGAATAGGTTGTTGACTCATCTAACTCATAACCATAATTAAGTTGGTTTGTTAGAAGGTACTTTACCCTTTTTCTGGCGCTTCTGGTACTTCATAAGTAGCTTCATTCGGTGAATCGTTCACAGAAACTACTAATGGTGAAGGCTGGTTGGTCATTTTAGCAACAAGGCTTGCAACGCGCTGACGCATCTCACGACGGTCAACAATCATGTCGATAGCACCGTGGTCTAGTAGGAACTCACTGCGTTGGAAACCTTCAGGAAGGTCTTCACGTACCGTTTGTTCGATTACACGACGTCCAGCAAAACCGATCAGTGCTTTTGGTTCACCAATATTGATATCGCCAAGCATTGCCAAACTTGCAGAAACACCACCCATTGTTGGATCAGTCATAACTGAAACAAACGGTAGGCCTTTCGCAGATAAACGCTCAAGCGCAGCACTGGTTTTCGCCATTTGCATTAGAGACATCAATGCCTCTTGCATACGAGCACCACCACTTGCAGAGAAACACACTAAACCACAGTTGTTCTCGATAGCAGCATCTACCGCTTTCACGAAACGAGCACCAACAACAGAACCCATTGAGCCGCCCATGAATGAGAATTCAAAAGCACACGCTACGATAGGTAAACCCAATAGTTCGCCTTTCATTGCAACTAATGCGTCTGTTTCACCACTGTTCTTTTGAGCAGCAGAGATACGTTCTTTGTAACGCTTAGAGTCTTTAAACTTCAGCTTGTCTTGTGGCTCAAGATCAGCACCTAGTTCAACACGCTCACCTTTGTCTAGGAATGTATCCAGACGACGACGTGCTTTCATGCGCATGTGATGGTCACATTTTGGACATACTTCTAGGTTACGCTCTAGTTCAGCATGGTACAGAACCTGCTCACAAGAAGTACATTTCGTCCAAACACCCTCAGGGATAGACGCTTTACGAGATGTTACGATGTTGCTTTTTTCTAAAATCTTTTCAAGCCAACTCATGGAAGACCTTTTTGTTTCGATTCTTCCGCTTGATTGCGAAAGAAATAAATTTGGGAATTATGCGTGGGAATTAAAGCACATAAAACAGCGACTGTAGATAAAAAACTGGTTGTACCTATTTTCTGGGACTATCTTACGCACTAAACCGTAATAATTTTTGAACCTAAGTCTCACATTTAGTTCAAATTATCCGGTAAAAATAGAGGACCAATTGGCTCTCGTGGTAGCTCAAAATGTTCAGGATAATCAACATCCACCAGATACAAACCTTCCGCTTTTGCAGTTGCGCCGGCTACTTTTCGATCTTTAGCTTCTAAAAGCCACTGGATCCACTCTGGTTTCTGCTCACCTTTACCTACGGCAATAAGGCTACCCGTAATATTCCTCACCATGTGGTGAACAAACGCATTCGCTTTAATATCGATCACAATGTAGTGTCCATGACGAGTCACGTTCAAGTGAATCATGTTTCTCCATGGGCTACGAGATTGACAGTGTGTTGCCCTGAACGAAGTGAAGTCATTCTCACCAAGTAAGTACTGACCCGCTTCATGCATTTTTTTCTCATCAAGATGACCATGATAATGGCTCACACCTGAATTCAAAATGCCTGGGCGTAGTGCATGGTTAAAGATAATGTAGCGATAACGGCGGGCAGTAGCCGAGAAACGAGCATGGAAATCCTCATTCACTTCTGTCGCCCAACGAACCGCAATATCTTTTGGCATGTTGGCATTCGCGCCCATTGTCCATGCCACCATTTTACGATCGACATTAGTTTCAAAGTGAACGACTTGTCCCGTACCGTGAACACCGGCATCTGTACGACCTGCGCACATAACTTCTACAGGGTGATTCGCGACAACTGAAAGAGCCTTTTCCAATTCTTCTTGGACACTTTTCACGTCTCGTTGGCGCTGCCAACCAAAGTAGTGGGTACCGTTATATTCAATACCTAAAGCAATTTTCATGTTCTTGTTCTCTTTGAAAATGGGCGAGAATTATATACGGAAATCAGTGCTAGCCCAAATAGGATGGGGCTAAAACTTCAATAAACAATCAGCATCGACCGAGACGATGCTGTTGAAAAACCAAATGAAACGATAGCGCTCTGTATCGCCTTAAAATAAAGGGTAGCCAACGCTACCCTTTCTGATTTGTAAATTTATCGACCGTTTAACGTATCGATAAGATTTTTTGCCTCTCGACGAATATCATCGCTGCCGTCAACGATTGCCTCTTCTAGAAGCTTAATTGCCCCTTGCGAGTCACTCATCTCGATGTAGATTTTGGCCAAATCAAGCTTACCCGCAGCTTCTGCATTGCTGTCGACATCATAATTGCCAATATCACCGATAACATCAGGGAATTCGTTAAGACCCACATCCAGTTTAAGCTCTTCATCGTCTGGATTAATGACTTCTTCACCTTCTTGCTCGACTTGAGCCATTAGCTCATCAATCGTCATGTACTGCTTATCACGACTGTTGCCTGATTCGGTTAGATTGTCTTGTTCAGCCCAATTCTCTTCTTTGATTTTCGGTTCAGCTTGCTGTTCAGCCGATGCCCAAATCTCTTGTTGGTCATCAGGCACATCATTATGCATGCTCGATTGTTGTTCTGGCGCTAGGTTAAAGCCTTTCCAGTCTTCGCCGCCGACTTCAAGCATGGCGTCAATATCTAACCCTGCGCTATCAATCGAAGTTGCGTCCAATGGCTTATCGAACATGTTGTCGACAGAGTCTTGAACATCTTCAGAAAGCAACTCAGCTAATGCTGTCTCATCAAAGTCATCAAAGCCTTCTAGTGGCTCGTCTTGAACCGCTGCAGGCGTTGAGTTTGGCTCTGAAGCCGCGCTCAGTGATTGTTCTGGCTGTGCAAAACCAGCCGGTTCAGAGTCTTCAGCATTCGAGAAATCATCAGCCTGACTATAGCTCTGCGGATTTGAGAACAGATCATGCAACGCATCTTGCTCTTCGCCTTGTGGGCTGAAAGAAGTCAGTGGTGTTGGCTTCTCAGCAAACGCATCAGAGATGGCTTCATCTTCACCATATTCCGGTAAATCAAACTCATCGAACTCTACGCCTTGGGCTTCCGCCACCGGCTCGGCATTGCTTTGCTCAATATCATCTAAAACAGAGTCTGCTTTTGCGCTTTCTTCATCGTACTCCGGAAGATCAAGGTCATCGAACTCGAACTTCTCTGTGTCAGGCGCTAAGTCTTGCTCTAACTGTGCTTCATCTGGTTCACTCACCACTTCCGCTAACGCATCGCCTTCACCAAACTCTGGTAGTTCGAAGTCATCAAGCGAGAATTCTTCTTCGCTTTCTGGTTTCGCAGTTTCAACTTGTGGTGCAGCATCTAACTGAGGCTCAGCGGTAGGTTGTGATTCAACACTTGGTTGAGCATCAATAGCTGGCGTTACTGGTTCTGGTGTTGATTCAGCATCAGCTTCCGCTAGTGCGTCTTCTTCACCAAACTCTGGTAGCTCAAAGTCATCAAACGAGAACTCTTCGTCGTCTTGCTCTTTAGCTTGAGCTTGAGGCTCAACAGCAGGCAATACTGATTCTGTTGTTGATTCAGCATCAGCTTCCGCTAGTGCATCTTCTTCACCAAACTCTGGTAGCTCGAAGTCGTCAAACGAGAATTCTTCTGCGCTTTCTTGTCCTAGAACTTCAGCTTGTTCTGCTACTTCCGTTTGTGGTGTAGCTTCAACTTGCGGTTCTTCATCTAACTGAGGTTCAGCGACAGGTGTTACTGGCTCTGGTGTTACGTCAGCTTCCGCTAATGCTTCTGGTTCAGACGCCTCATCTTCAATCAGCCAATCATCGTCTTCTGGCACACCAAATTCATTTGGAATGATCTCTGGCATGTTTGCAGCACGAACTGGCTCTGGCTCTGGCTCTGGCTCTGGCTCTGGCTCTGGCTCTGGCTCTGGCAAGGATTCAACGACATCTTCAAGCTGATCGCTACCTTGGATTTTCGGTTCAAAGTCAAAATCAGAGTCAATGTTCGCTGGCGACTCTACATCGTCGATGGCTTCAGCTAACCAGTCTTCAACCGTTTCTTCTTCATCTTCAGAGATATCGTTCAAAGACGATGGCGAAGCTTGCTCTTGTACGTCGGCTTCTTTCGGCTCAGATTCTTGTTGTGCGCTTTCTTCTTGAACTCGCTCTTCAAAATCTGGTTTATCAAAATCAGAATTCTCAGATAACAGCGAGTCGATATCCAATTTATCATCCTCCACCGATGATGCGGTTTCTTGCGCTGATACTTCGTTGCTGTTTGAAAGAGGCGCTTGCTCTGATTCAACCGTATTTTCAATTGATGGTTCAACAGGCTCTTCTATTGCTGGCAACAAATCATTGTCATCAGAAGTCATTAACTCATCAATCAACGCTTCGTCTGTTGTTTCTAGCGAGTCATCAAGCAAAGCATCCGTTGCCGGTGCGACACCGAACAAATCATCGATAAAACCATCACGATTAAAGGCTTCATCATTTTCTGGCTTAATGTCAGAACTTTCTTGAGTCATTTCAGAATCTAACGATTCATCAGTAACGACTTCAGGTTGTGGTGTTTCACTAATGTCCGGATCTTGCTCAGGCTCACCTTCAGAGGTTAACGGAGTAAGCTCAACGTCTGAGTCCTTTTCAGGCTTCTCATTGGCGTTGTCCAAACCAAAGGCTGCGTCTAACTCTTTATCAAACGTCTTATCTTCAGATTCAAGCTCGTCTTCAATGCCACTTGTCAGTAAGTCATCAAATGGGTCTAGAGATTCTGATTTTGATGCATCCGCTAAAAGCTCATCATCTGACAATTCACTATCAAGGAAATCATCCAATAAGTCGGTACTTTCGGCGTCGAGTTCGAAATCATCGTCGTCAGAGTCACCTATTAATTCATCCAAGGTTTCCGTGCTGTCTTCTGCGATGTTGAGGTCATCATCGGTCGATAAACCAGAAAGCTCTTCAAGCTCAGACAGAGAATCAAAGCCAAGAGGTTCGCTTTCAGACTCATCATCCGAATCGTCCCCTAGCATCTCATCAAGAAGGTCTGTCGAGTTACTTAGGTCTACGTCATCGCCTGCCAGTTGCTCATCAAGCAGATCAACGCTGTCTTGAGGTTCTTCATTTACGATGGGCTTATCGAACTGAGACAGAATGTTTTCGATATCATCATCAGACGCCAAACCACTGTTTAGGTTAGTGGCAATCTCATCGTCGCTATCGAGGTTGAAAGGGTCATTCGCTTGATCGTTCTGAGCAGCAACTTGGGCAAAGATGTCATCAATATCATCATTCGCTGTCGGTGAAGCTGGCTCAGGGGACTGTTGTTCAGAGATTAGAGCATCAATATCAAAATCGTCATTGCTCAAATCAACAGGCTTAGTCTCACTTTGTTGCTCAGAGATAAGCGCATCGATGTCAAAATCATCGCTTGCTGGTGTTTCAGTGCTAGAAGGCGAATCACTTTGCTCTTCCGAAATCAGAGCATCAATATCGAAGCTGTCGTCATCTTCGTCATCAAGAGCAAACAGATCATCTAATAAAGATTGGTCTAGCTCGTTGGAACCGAGATCTTCAGTTTCAGACTCTTGAGATAGTAAAGCTTCAATGTCATCAGCAGACATTGCGTTATCATCAGAAAGATCAAAGTCAACATCATCAGTATCGACGGCGCTTTCCGCTGTTTTGTCTAGCGCACGTTCCATCTCTTCAAGGCCAAGCGCTTTCTCTTCGCCATTAACACTAATGCCGTTGCTGCTGTCTAAATCTAGATCGTCGAAGTTGGTGTCTAAATCACCGTTTTCGCCAATGCTAGCAAATGGGTCATCGTCTTCACCATCTAGATTGAAATCGAGATCAGATTCATCTAAACCAGCAAAGACATCATCCTCTTCGGCTAGCGCTTGATCGTCAAATAGCTTGTTGGCGTCATCTTCCGTACCAAACAAGTCATCATCTAAAGACAGCTCGTTAAGGTCGTCCATCTCGTCGCCCAATGTAATAGGTGCAACGCTGCTTGGTTCTGGCTGGAGCGGTTGTTCTTGAGTCGTCTGCTGTTGCTCATCATTTTTAGAACGACGGCCTAACAGCATCACAACGATCAAACCAATGAGCAGACCTGGAATAATCGCAAGAGCCGCCACTAACCAACCATTCGATAACAGTTCGTCAATGACACTTGGTGCCATCTTTTCAATTTCGGCGTTCTTTCTGCGCTCTTCATCAAGCAGCTTTTCCACTTCGCTACGAATGCGGTCTTCATCACTGAGCTCTGTTTTTAGCTCATCCACTTCCGATTGAACATTCGATAACATCAAACGAAGTTGGTGATTTTTCTCTTCAAGTGACAGCAGTTCAGTTTCTGAAAGCTCTAGCTGCTTCTCTAACTTGTTCATCTCTTGGGTTGGTGCAGATTGAGCTAGAGATGATTGAGTTGGAGACAATGGCTTTTTAGCAGTTTCAGTAGTGCTTACTTGCTTAGCAGGAGTAACATTTTTTGCATCAGAACTCGGCGCTTTGGGTTTTGAAGCGACAGGCTTACTTGCAGGAGCATCAAGCTTAGCAAGATGTGAGTTCATGATGTTGATAGCTTGCTGCGTCGAGCTTGCACGTGCTTGCTCTAAAGAAGGCACGCGTAGATTGCTCGCAGGCAGCAGGCTATGGATATTCTGGTTTTCAAACGCTTGTGGGTTTAAGCGATAAATAGCCAACAGAGTTTGTTGGACTGAAACGGAGTTATCAGGGCGTAACTTTGAGGCAATAGACCACAATGTTTCTGAGCCGCGAGTTGGACCATAGAAACGTGAAGGCTCAGCGCTATTTGATTGCGCTCTTTGAAGTGGTTCTGAAAACGTAGGCGCTGATTGTATCTGGCCATTAGGCCCTACAACTCGAATGGAATCTGCACGAACAACGGAAATCTGAGTCGCAATGATAAAGGCAAAAGGCATTAACCACGGCTTGAAAATTTGAAACATAAAAGGCTCAGCTAGGTGCTTAAATTCGGAAAAGTGATGATCTATTAAATATATCGGATAAATGACGTAAAACTATAGAGATGAAAACAAAAAATGTGTTGCAGCAACAATATTCGCAGCAATTTCACACAATTTGACTAACAATATTTTTAATCGATTAAAAAAGCCCCACTAAAGAGTGAGGCTTTTTTATCAAAGCAATAAAGCTTAGAAGTAATCGCGAATCAGAACTTCAGCGATTTGAACTGCGTTTGTTGCTGCGCCTTTACGAACGTTATCAGCGACAACCCACATGTTTACGCCACTGTGATGGCTGATGTCGTTACGAATACGACCAACCATTACGTGGTCTTTACCACCTGCATCACGAACTTGAGTTGGGAAGTCTAGCGCTTGGAATACTTCAACACCTTCTGTGTTCTCTAGAAGCTGAACCACTTGCTCTGCACCGATTGGTGCGCGAGTTTCAATGTGTAGAGATTCTGCGTGACCGTAAAATACTGGTACGCGGACACAAGTCGGGTTCACTGTGATTGAAGAGTCAGCAAAGATTTTTTGAGTTTCCCAAACCATCTTCATCTCTTCACGCGTGTAGCCGTTCTCTGTAAATTCATCGATTTGAGGAATACAGTTGAAAGCGATTTGTTGTGAGAACGCTGAGTTTTCAGCTGGCATACCGTTAAGAAGCTTAGCCGTTTGACCCGCTAGCTCATCGATACCTGGCTTACCTGCACCAGACACAGATTGGTAAGTTGAAACGTTAATACGCTCAAGGCCCACTTCATCGTGAATTGGTTTTAGCGCTACTACCATTTGGATAGTCGAGCAGTTAGGGTTCGCGATGATGTTACGGTTACGGAACTCAGCAATCGCTTCAGGGTTCACTTCAGGCACAACCAGAGGAACATCGTATTCGTAACGGAAGCGTGATGTGTTATCGATGACAACCACACCTTCATCAGCCGCAATTGGAGCCCAACGCTCTGAAAGCTCGCTACCTGCAGAGAAAAACGCAATATGTACTTGAGACCAATCGAAGTCTTCTACGTTTTGTACTTGTATTGTTTTGCCGTTAAAACGGGAAGTTTTGCCTTCACTACGTTCACTTGCTAGTAAGTGCATTTCACCGACAGGGAATTTACGCTCTTTAAGTACTTCAAGAATGGTTTCACCAACCGCACCAGTCGCACCTAAAATAGCAATATTAAATTCTTGGCTCATTGTTTCTCTCTTTTATAAAGTTGGCTTTACCATAAAACCGAGTTTAGATAACGGCGTTAAATTACAAGATTCGTCGCCCGTTAACTCGACTGCACTGTACTCTCTGCGGTCCCAATATTCTTTACGCATCTTGTCAAAAGAACCCGGCGTAACGATATTGCGACGGAATAAGGCGTCGTCTTTGCGCACATCATAGATCAACTGAGTCAAATTGTGCAGTGTTGCTTCATCCCAAGCTCTATCTAATTTCATTTGAGGTACAGGCGCTGTCGGCAATAAGTCGCTTGCATACGCACGCTGTTCAGTACCTAAAAATTCACAATAACTGTTGAAGATCATCGTGGTACCACGCGCTTTACCTTCTAAACCGTAGCCCGCTACGTGAGGCGTTGCAAAAGCGAGTAACGGAAGAAGCTCAAAGTCGACTTCAGGTTCAAACTCAAACACATCAAGCACTGCAGTGAAACCATCGGCTTTTTGCAGGCGAGCTTTTAGCGCTTGGTTATCAACCACAGGACCGCGAGCTGCATTAATCAGGATTTGATCAGCACGTAAGTTGTTCAGCACTTGCTCACTGATCAAGTGATGCGTTGGATACTCACCCGTCTTAGTGATTGGCGTGTGTAATGTAATAACGTCTGATTGTTCAAGCAAAGTCTCTAACTCAGTAAATTCGCGAGTATCACCCTCTTGCTGTTTTAGAGGGTCGTTCAGCAGAACTTTGATACCAATACCTTCAAGGCACTTCGCTAAGTAGCTACCTACCTGACCACAGCCGATAATACCAACCGTTTTATCAAAAACAGAGAAGCCTTGCTGTTGCGCAAGCACCATCATCGCACTGAATGCGTACTCAGCAACACCCACCTTGTTACAGCCAGGCGCCGCAGTAAAGAAAATGCCACGCTCTTTCATCAATTCTTGGTCAACATGGTCCATACCAGCCGTCGCAGTACCGACAAACTTCAGCTTATTGGCTTTGCTGATCAATGACTCGTTTACCTTGGTAACAGAGCGAATCATCAATGCGTCTACGTCAACTAGGTCGTCAGCAGTAAGTGTGCGACCAGACTTCATTGTCACTTCCCCTAGCTGGCTAAAAAGCGCTTCAGCGTAAGGCATATTTTCGTCGATTAAGATTTTCATTTGGCGAGTACTTTTGTTGGGGTCTATCGACCTAAATGTGAATTGAAATGATTGTGCAAAATTCCACACACGGTGTCGAGTAGCAATTGGAATACATTATAAATAAAGGGCTGAATCACTGAGTCTGCACAAACAACAGGCATAAGATTCCATACCCAAATCTCAAACGGCTAAAACGAAAAATGCCCGATTGAATAAACAATCGGGCAAACATCCAGAACAAAAGGATCCTATCTCGCTCTCCAGGAGACAGAGTCTTGCGTCTGTTCAACCAGTACTAACCAAAGTCAGTACTGGTCAAGCTCTGGAAACCTTTCAATCTCAAAACCCAGATTTAAAAACTATGTTCAAAAAACACGTTTACCAACCTGCGTCTAAAAACTTTGTTCTGATGGTCATTATTACTGGGTGACCTGTGCGTGTTGAATCGGCACTAGCGCAACCCTTTAACGATTAACCTTGTCTCTGTAACTCAAGCTTAAGTTAAGCTTGGTACTTTTTGATTACTAGCGTTGCGTTCGTACCGCCGAAACCAAAACTGTTAGACATAACTGTAGTTAGCTCTTGATCACGAGCTTCAGTTACGATGTCTAGGCCAGCAGCAGCTTCGTCTAGGTTCGAAACGTTAATGCTTGGAGCGATAAAGCCGTTATCTAGCATTAGCGTTGAGTAAATAGCTTCGTGTACGCCAGCAGCACCTAGAGCGTGACCTGTCATCGCTTTAGTTGCAGAAATTGCTGGGCTGTTGCCACCGCCATTGCCTTGAGAGAATACTTCTTGGATAGCGCCTAGCTCTTTAACGTCGCCAACTGGAGTTGAAGTACCGTGAGTGTTCACGTAATCAACGCCATCAACGTTTTGCATCGCCATCTTCATACAACGAACCGCACCTTCACCAGAAGGAGCAACCATGTCGTAGCCATCTGAAGTTGCGCCGTAGCCTACGATTTCACCGTAGATTTTTGCGCCACGAGCAACAGCGTGCTCAAGCTCTTCGATAACTAACATGCCGCCGCCACCAGAGATAACGAAACCATCACGGTCTGCATCGTAGGTACGAGAAGCCAGCTCTGGCGTGTCGTTGTACTTAGTAGAAAGTGCGCCCATTGCGTCGAACATCATAGTCAGAGACCAATCCAGTTCTTCACCGCCACCAGCGAATACAACGTCTTGCTTACCAAGTTGGATAAGCTCCATTGCGTGACCAATACAGTGTGCAGATGTCGCACATGCAGAGCTCATAGAGTAGTTCACACCACGGATTTTGAAAGGAGTTGCTAGACAAGCAGAAACCGTAGAAGCCATTGTACGTGGAACCATGTATGGACCAACGCGCTTCACGCCTTTCTCACGGATGATGTCTACCGCGTTTACTTGGTTTAGAGATGAAGCACCACCTGAACCCGCAACGATACCCGTGCGGTCATTAGATACTTGATCTTCAGTTAAGCCAGAATCAGCAATTGCTTGCTCCATTGAAAGATAAGCGAATGCCGCTGCATCACCCATAAAGCGCATTTTTTTGCGATCGATATGGTCAGCAGGGTTCATTTTTAGGTTACCCCATACTTGAGAGCGCAAGCCATTTTCCTTGAACTGCTCTGAAGCGGTAATACCAGATTTACCCTCTTTCAGTGATGCTAAAACTTCTTCGACGTTGTTACCGATACTTGAAACAATACCCATACCGGTGATTACGACTCGTTTCATGTGACATTCCTATAATTCTAAATTCAGCTAGATGATAACTAAGAAGCCTAACAAAAGTGGTCAGCTTTCCTAGAAATTCGTACAATCCCTACCAACATATCGCTTCAAATCACAAAATGATAGATTTTATGACTTCAATTACTAATGCAGAACTGGAATGGAATGAGTCTGGCACGCCAGTTTCAGACCAATTTGACGACGTTTACTTCTCCAATGTTAACGGTTTAGAAGAAACTCGCTACGTCTTTTTAAAGCAAAACCACCTTCCAGAGCGTTGGCTTGAACATGAACAACGCCGCTTTGTGATTGCTGAAACCGGCTTTGGCACAGGTTTGAACTTTCTTGCAGTTTGGCAATGGTTCGATGCTTTTCTTAAAGATAACCCACAAGCGATGACCAAAGAGTTACATTTCATCAGTTTTGAAAAATATCCTTTAAATAAAGAGGATCTCATCAAAGCACACCAATCGTGGCCAGAATTAGCCGAGTATGCGACGCAACTCCAAGAACACTACCCTATTGCTCTACCTGAATGTCACCGCATTGTGCTGGGCGACGGTGCAATCACGCTTGATTTGTGGTTTGGCGATATTAAAGATTGCATGCCCAACGTACCAACCCCGCGTGAAGGTTTGGTTGATGCTTGGTTCTTAGACGGTTTTGCTCCGAGCAAGAACCCAGAGATGTGGAATCAAAACCTATTCAACGGCATGGCTAAGCTCGCTAAGCAAGATTGTAGCTGCGCCACCTTCACCGCTGCTGGCTTTGTTCGCCGTGGCTTAATTGAAGCTGGCTTTGAAATGAAAAAGGTCAAAGGCTTTGGTACTAAGCGAGAAATGATCGCCGGCCGACTTGGCGAAAAGCACGCTCACACCAACATCAAACCTTGGTATGGCCTCGCTCAACACACTGAATCCCAAGACATTGCGATCATTGGTGGTGGTGTCGCCAGTGCTGCATTAGCCAAAACGCTAAGCCGTCGTGGTAAAAACATCACCCTTTATTGTGAACATCCACAAGCTGCGGGCAATGCCTCAGGTAACAACCAAGGTGCGATTTACCCGCTATTAAGCGAAGCGACCTCGAACGTGTCTCGCGTGTTTGGCCCGGGATTACTGTTTGCTCGTCAATTTATTAATCAAGCGGCTCAGTCTATTCAATTTGATCACAGTTGGTGTGGCGTGAACATCTTGATGTGGGATCAAGGCTCCACTAAAAAGCTCAACCGCATGTTGGAAGGCAACTTCCACACCGACCTGATTCAGCGTTTATCGCCAGAGCAAGCCAACGAAAAGATTGGCTTACCCGTCGATAAAGAGAGTGTTTACTTTCCGCTGGGTGGTTGGCTAAGCCCTCTGCAACTGACTCAAGGCTTGATTAGCAAGTTAGAAGAGAACAACCAAGTAAGCGCGCACTATCAACATCAAGTAACGCAACTTGAGTGGCTCGAAGCTGAACAACAATGGATACTGACGATGGATACACCTCAAGGTGAGATTCAAACCAAGCACGACCAAGTAGTTGTCGCAAACGGACACAAGTTCACTCAGTTTGAACAAACTCAGCCAGTACCACTGACTCCGGTTAAAGGCCAAGTGAGCCATATTCCGACCACGGAAAATCTCAGCCAGCTAAAAACCGTGTTGTGCTTTGATGGCTATTTGACGCCACAGAACCCCAACAATGGTCATCACTGTATTGGTGCGAACTACGACAAAACCAATATCGACCAAGAATTTGATATTGAGGTTCAGCAGCACAATGGCGAGCGCCTACATGGGTCACTACCAGACCAAGCATGGACAAAAGATGTCGATACCTGTGACAACTTAGCGCGCCAAGGTATCCGAAGCGTAAGCCGTGACCACCTTCCGTTTGTCGGAAACGTTGGTGACTTTGAAGCCATTAAGGAGCAGTACCAAGATCTCCACAACTTCAACCCGCAGCGTGACTCGGTTGAGGATGTAGAAACGGTAACAAACTTCCCTAACCTTTATTGCTTTATCGGACTGGGTTCACGTGGTTTGAGCTCTGCACCATTATTGGCTGAAGTATTAGCATCACAGATCTGTGGCGATCCGCTGCCCTTGCCTGTTGATGTGCTTGAGGCGATTCACCCAAGTCGAATGTGGGTACGCAGACTGCGTAAAGGTAAGGCATTAACGGCTGGATGGGTTGCTGACAAGCATTCTAAATCAAAGCCGTAGTTTCTAGTTCAGCTATTTTGAACATCTGAAATTTCTGAATATCTGAAACTAATAAGTTAAAAGCTAAAAAGCCCGAGTTCATTGTGTCGCTCGGGCTTTTTGTTATTCGTGTTGCTCTAAACTGATGTTCTAAACGAAGCTGTATTTACAGCTTAGCAACCGCGTCTTTAATCTGTAGAACGATCTCTTCGTTGCTGATAGAACCAGATTCAAAATCAAAGTTATCGTAGAAGCTTGGTACTGAAACTGACGCTTGCACGTTGCCACCGAAGTAAAGTGCAGAACCTGTCGCTGCGCCAAGTACCGTTTGTGCGCCGCCAGGGCCTGGTGAAGTCGCTAGGTAAACCGCCGGCTTCTCGCCAAATACTGAACGCTCAATGCGTGTCGCCCAATCAAATAGGTTTTTATACGCAGCTGGGTAGTGACCATTGTGTTCTGCGAACGAGATAACAAACGCATCAGCTTCAGCTAGGTCGCGCAAGAATGCTTGAGCGCCTTCCGCTTGGCCAATCTCTTTTTCAGTGTCTTCACTGAACATAGGAACATTGTAATCGTTGATGTCTAGGACTTTAACTTCAGCACCTTCAATCAAGTTTGCTGCGTAATACCAATTAAAGTAAAAATGTGATCTAATTAAGATTGATGAATTATTGTGA
>NZ_JBFSVA010000028.1:0-55062 GCF_041467655.1 Vibrio sp. 10N.247.311.49 | reverse complement strand
GCAACCTTGCCAAGGTTGAGGTCATCGGTTCGAACCCGATGTATCGCTCCAAATTAAGAAGCCCGAACAGAAATGTTCGGGCGTTTTGGTTTCTGACGTTTAGCTTTTACGTTTAAGAACTCTTCTTGTTCGAATCCGCACTCAACATTCATTTCTATCTCTGTTTCAAATTTTGCAATCAAGTTAGTTTTTAAAAGCGAGATTCCCTATGAACTCGTTCCTCGTGCTAGGGAATGACGGAAAGACGGTATGACCTCAAAGTCTCTCTAGTAACGTTTATAAATCCACGTCGTCATCCTCGGGCGTGAGGAACGAGCGAACCGGGGAGCTCTTGCCGCTTGCTGATTAACTTCAGTTTAATCTATTGCATCAGATAGTTTCTGAATAAAACAATACATCGACATGTTGTAAGGGACTCCCAATGAACTCATTCTTCAGGCTAAGGAATGACGGAAAGGCGCCACAGCCTCAAAGCCATCACTAACACCGCCTGTACACCCACGTCGTCATCCTCGGGTGTGAGGAACGAATGAACCGGGGATCTCTTGCCGCTTGCTGATTAACTTCAGTTTAATCTATTGCATCAGATAGTTTCTTGAATAAAGCAATACAATGACATGTTGTAAGGGGTTCTCTATGAATTCATACCTCGCTCTAGGGAGTGACGCCATGACCTAAAAGCTTCTCTAGCAACGTTTATAACCCCACGTCGTCATCCTCGGGTATGAGGAACGAATGAACCGGGGATCTCTTTCCCAAACGATAGTGTGACGATATTTACAGCAATTGCTTAGCCACCGCTGCTATTTATCAAGCTATTACTAAAAACTATTGATCGTTCATTTCACTTTATGTTACTTTCCCGCGCAATCTCGGAATGAAAATGTTCAAGAAGAGCAACGATTGCTTCTGGGGGATACGCGTAGTGACCATTCTTGCTGATTGGGACATTACGTAGGGTAGGTATTGGCTAGTCCTTTAGCTGATAGACGGGATACTTATGGCGCAGTTCGTCATGTTAATGGGAAACCCAACATTGAACACACTAATTACAACATTGCTAATCAGCTCTGCATTTCCAAAGGGACCAGCTCCTCATAGCTGCCCGATCCTGCAAAAATGTCCAATTCTTCAAAACAGTAGCATTACTGAACCTTGAGCTCACGCTAACAATTTATCGCTGTCTTAAGACGGCTTAATTTCGTATTCGTCATTTGACTTATGCGAGCGTACAGCTATATCTCATTTCTAGACAATACGTGTACTTCACTATGAACTCTCTCCAAATTTAACGAGAGTTGGTGGGTAATTGCGTCTGATGGAGGTGAGTATGAACACATTCAAGGGGACTTTTATGACTACCGCCTTTGAAGTCGATATCAATACTATCGCAAATTCATTTTCAACTATGGTTCCTATCTTAGAGGGAACGTACGACCTAACACCTGACGCTATTTTGCTAGAGCAAGAACAGCATGAGTCGGATGTTCGCTCTTACCCAAGACGCCTGCCTATTGCTATTAAACGAGCATGTGGCGCTTTAGTTGAAGATACTCGTGGCCAACTCTTTCTCGATTGCTTAGCCGGTGCAGGTACACTTTCTCTGGGTTACAACCACCCTGAGATCAACCAAGCACTTAAAGACCAACTCGATTCTGGTTTGCCATACCAAACACTTGATATCACGACTCAAGCAAAAGAGACGTTTATCAAGCGAGTTAAAGCTTTTCTTCCTCAAGACTTTTCAAATAACTCGGTTCTTCAATTCTGTGGCCCATCTGGCGCTGACGCTGTGGAAGCGGCGATCAAGCTCGCCAAGCAAACCACAGGTCGCAACACCATGTTTGCTTTCCGTGGTGCTTACCATGGTATGACGAACGGCACCATGGGTATGATGGGTAACCTCGGCACTAAAGAGCGTCGTAGCGGCTT
The DNA here is from genome assembly GCF_041467655.1 of Vibrio sp. 10N.247.311.49. Taxonomy (NCBI): domain Bacteria; kingdom Pseudomonadati; phylum Pseudomonadota; class Gammaproteobacteria; order Vibrionales; family Vibrionaceae; genus Vibrio; species Vibrio sp. 10N.247.311.49. The sequence goes on along the minus strand of NZ_JBFSVA010000028.1, from coordinate 53,130 downwards.
GATGTCTGATGTGCACTTCATGCCTTTCCCATACAACCTACGCTGCCCGTTTGGTATTGGTGGTGAAGCGGGTGCTAACGCGAGCATTCGTTACATCGAACGTATGTTGAATGATGACGAGTCTGGCATCATGAAACCGGCGGCGATGATCGTTGAGCCTGTGCAAGGTGAGGGCGGTGTGATTCCTGCTCCAGCATCTTGGTTACAAGGCCTACGTCGCATCTGTGATGAGCACGGCATCCTACTGATTTTTGATGAGATTCAGTGTGGTGTGGGCAAAACTGGCCATCGATTTGCGTTTGAAGAGTCTGGTGTTAATCCAGATATCTTATGTTTATCTAAAGCGATTGGTGGCGGACTGCCTATGTCGCTGCTTGTGTTCGATAAGAGCATTGATACATGGAAAGCGGGTGAGCACACCGGTACATTCCGTGGTAACCAATTAGCAATGGTCTCTGGCGCTAAGGCGTTGGAGATCATCGAACGAGATGGCTTAGTTGAGCACGCGAACATCGCAGGCCAATATTTACGTCACGGGCTTGAGAAGATTCAATCACGCGTTAGCTGTATTGCTGAAGTTCGTGGTAAAGGCCTGATGCTCGGTGCTGAGATCAAACAACCAAATGGTGAGCTTAACAAGTTTGGCGAACCACAATCAGACGGCGAACTAACCCTAGCGATTCAACGAGCAGCGTTAGAGCGTGGCTTGATGGTTGAAAAGGGTGGTCGTGATGGCTCGGTAATTCGTTTCCTTCCGCCAATGATTATCTCTTTTGAGCAGATTGACTTTGCACTCCGCGTAATGGAAGAAGCGATCATCGCAGCTGGTGGTGGCTTACAACAAGACCCAACTTCAAGCGAACAAGCAAACCAAGAATGGAACAAGCATTTCATCCATACAGGTTTAGGCGGTAGCGACGAATTTGCTAACGTGATGAACCAAACCACTCAAGCGATGAAAGCGGTTTTTGAACAGGTTGAAACCCCTTATTCGGGTTTAGATCCAAAAGTGCTAGAAGCAGCTATCAATGCTGTCGACCTTGATAACAATCAACACGCTTTGGTTGATGTTGTAGATAGTACTGCAGACCTTGTCGCTGCAAACTCCATCTTCGTGCAACACCCAGATTGCATTGCACACCTTCACACTCCTCCTCTTATGGCTTCGGTAGCAGCGGAATCGATTATCGCGGCATTGAATCAATCAATGGATTCATGGGACCAAGCATCGGCTGCGACTTATGTTGAGCAGCGCGTTGTGGATTGGATGTGTGACAAATACCAACTTGGCGCACAAGCTGACGGTGTTTTCACTAGCGGAGGCACGCAAAGTAACCTAATGGGTTTATTGCTTGCGAGAGACTGGGTTGCGGATAAGCACAATGGTCATTCTATCCAAAAGCTTGGCTTACCAGAATACGCGAGCAAGCTGCGTATCTTATGTTCAAAGAAATCTCACTTCACGGTTCAAAAGTCAGCCTCTCTACTAGGGCTAGGCGAAGCGGCAGTGTGCTGTGTTGATACCAATGCAAACGGCACTATCAAGCCTGACTTGCTAGACGCAGAAGTGAAAGCACTGAAAGCACAAGGTCTGATTCCTTTTGCTGTGATTGGTACTGCGGGCACAACCGATCATGGTGCTATCGATGACCTTGATGCGATTGCAGAAATCGCAAGTCAGCAAGATCTTTGGTTCCATGTCGACAGTGCATACGGTGGCGCGCTTATCTTGAGTAGCCACAAGGCTCGCTTACAAGGCATCGAAAAAGCGGACTCTGTGAGTGTCGATTTCCACAAATTGTTCTATCAAACAATCAGCTGCGGCGCGGTATTGTTGAAAGACAAAGCGAACTTTAAGTACCTTCTACATCACGCAGATTACCTAAACCGCGAACACGATGAACTGCCAAATCTAGTCGATAAGTCTATTGCGACCACCAAGCGTTTCGATGCATTGAAAGTCTTCATGACGATGCAAAGCGTTGGACCAAAGCAGTTGGGTGATATGTACGACCATCTTCTTGAGCAAACGCTAGAAGTGGCAGACCTGATTCAAAACCAAGCTGACTTAGAGCTACTCGCAGAGCCGTCACTATCAACAGTGCTGTTCCGATCTAAGCCGTCAGCAAACGGCGAGCTAGATTTAGACAAATTGAATCAAACGCTAAGACTGGAAGCGCTGACTCGTGGTGTTGCAGTACTCGGTGAAACGGTCGTGGATGGTAAGAGTGCGCTTAAATTCACTATCTTGAATCCGTGCCTAAAGACATCAGATTTCAAATCTCTAATTAACAAAATTCAAACTCTAGCCACTGAGCTAGCAGAACAACAAGGGTAATTAATACTATGGCTATTCTACAAATTGGTGCAGGCGGCGTTGGTTGGGTTGTTGCACACAAAGCAGCACAAAATAACGAAGTACTGGGTGATATCACAATCGCTTCTCGCACAATCGCGAAGTGTGAAAAAATCATCGAATCTATCAAGGGCAAAAACAACCTTAAAGATTCAACTAAGAAACTAGAAGCACGTTCAGTAGACGCTGATGATGTTGATGCGCTTGTTGCTTTGATTAAAGAAGTTCAGCCGGATCTAGTGATCAACGCTGGTCCTCCTTGGGTAAACATGGCAATCATGGAAGCATGTTACCAATCTAAAGTTTCTTATTTAGATACATCGGTAGCGGTTGACCTATGTTCTGAAGGCCAACAAGTACCACAAGCTTACGATTGGCAGTGGGGCTACCGTGAGAAGTTCGCTGAAGCAGGCATCACAGGTATTCTTGGTGCTGGTTTCGATCCAGGTGTGGTATCAATCTTTGCTGCATACGCGGTTAAGCACTTGTTCGATGAGATTGACTCAATTGATGTAATGGATGTGAATGCTGGTGACCACGGCAAGAAGTTTGCGACAAACTTTGACCCAGAAACCAACATGCTTGAGATCCAAGGCGATTCTTTCTACTGGGAAAATGAAGAGTGGAAACAAGTACCTTGTCACTCTCGTATGCTTGAGTTTGAATTCCCGAACTGTGGTTCTCACAAAGTTTACTCAATGGCGCACGATGAAGTTCGTTCAATGAAAGAGTTCATCCCAGCTAAGCGTATCGAATTTTGGATGGGCTTTGGTGATGCATACTTGAACTACTTCAACTGCATGCGTGATATCGGTCTTCTTAGCCCAGATCCGCTAACACTGCACGATGGTACTGTGGTTCAGCCTCTGCATGTTCTTAAAGCACTACTACCGGATCCAACATCTCTAGCTCCGGGTTACACTGGTTTAACGTGTATCGGTACTTGGGTTCAAGGTAAGAAAGATGGTAAAGAGCGTAGCGTATTCATCTACAATAACGCAGACCACGAAGTGGCTTACGAAGACGTAGAGCACCAAGCGATCTCTTACACAACTGGTGTTCCAGCGATTACCGCTGCACTTCAGTTCTTCCGTGGCGAATGGGCTGATAAAGGCGTGTTCAACATGGAACAGCTAAATCCAGATCCGTTCCTAGCAACTATGCCGGAAATTGGTCTAGATTGGCATGTTCAAGAGCTTGAAGCAGGCCAAGGTCTTCCAGTGATTCATGAGCAGAAAAAATAAGAACTGATTTCTTGTTTTGATTGCTAATTAAAGGGGACATGGATTGTTCCCTTTTCGATGATGATAGCCTTGAAGCTTTGGTATCATTTATTTTGATTTTGTAACTCACTGCGCTCGGACAGGACAAAATCAAAATAAATCACACCAAAATTGTTAATTTACCTTTCCATCTATAGATGCTGCTTGAGTGTTTACAAAAATGACGTTTAAGAAAGAAGAACTAAAAACCCCATATTTCATGATCAACGAAGACAAGTTGATTGCGAACTTAGAAAAAGCCAAGCAACTGAAAGAGATTTCAGGTGTGAAATTGGTACTTGCGCTTAAGTGCTTCTCGACTTGGGGCGTGTTTGACATCATCAAACCGTACCTAGACGGTACTACTAGTTCTGGCCCTTATGAAGTGAAATTAGGTCACGAAACTTTTGGCGGTGAAACTCATGCTTACAGTGTGGGCTACAGTGAAGATGACGTGAGAGAGGTTGCTGACATCTGCGACAAGATGATCTTCAACTCTCAAAGCCAACTTGCTGCTTACCGTCATATTGTTGAAGGTAAAGCTTCACTGGGTTTACGTTTAAATCCGGGCGTGAGCTACGCAGGGCAAGACTTGGCGAATCCAGCACGTCAATTCTCGCGTTTGGGCGTGCAAGCTGACCACATCAAACCAGAAATTTTCGATGAGATTAATGGTGTGATGTTCCACATGAACTGTGAGAACAAAGACGTCGATGCGTTTATCGGCCTGCTTGATTCAATCTCAGAACAGTTTGGTGAGCACTTAGATAAGTTGGACTGGGTGAGCATGGGCGGAGGTGTGTTCTTCACATGGCCTGGCTATGACATCGAAAAACTCGGTCTTGCGCTGAAAGCCTTCTCTGAAAAGCACGGTGTGCAGATGTATCTTGAGCCGGGTGAAGCGATCATCACTAAAACAACCGACCTAGTTGTGACAGTGGTCGATATTGTTGAGAACGTGAAGAAAACAGCGATTGTGGATTCAGCGACTGAGGCGCACCGCCTTGACACGCTTATCTACAACGAGCCCGCATCAGTATTGGAAGCATCAGAAACAGGCAGCCATGACTACGTGATTGGTTCGTGTTCATGTCTTGCGGGCGATCAGTTCTGCGAAGCGAGCTTTGATGAGCCACTTAAGATTGGTCAAAAGCTGCATCTGTTAGACAGCGCGGGTTACACAATGGTGAAATTGAACTGGTTCAATGGCCTTAAAATGCCTTCAATCTACTGTGAACGTAGCAGTGGTGAAGTTCAGAAGCTAAATGAATTCGGCTATGAAGACTTCAAACGCTCATTATCACAATGGTCAGTTAAGTAACTGAATCACAAGTTCAGAGCAATACAAAGAGCAGCTAATGAGCTGCTCTTTTTTGTTCTTTAATTTTGTTTATTTAGCTTTCAATCATCACACGAGTATCTTCACTGAGCGTTTCGAGTTCATTAACTACGTCGTCGATCTGTACTTCGATTGGCAGCTTAACGGCGATTTTTGATGTGAATAGACTTGAGCTAACACCGCCGCCACCAGCGATAAAGACGCGGTGACAATCCATATCGAGAATACTGATTCCTTGTCTATCCAATACATGAGTCACTTCGTTGACGATACCTGCTCGGTCGTTAGAGTCGAGTCTCAAGTGATGGACCGTGTCTTGAACATTGTGTGTATGATCGGAATCGACAAACTGCACGATGAGATCTGGATTGGCGCTGAACGCTTCTTTTACAATCGATTCGTTGATGGCTGGAAGTTGAACCTTTAGTACGCCTGCGACTTGGTCTTCAATAAAGTTCACTTTACTGATGAGCCATTTGCCGTCGTTTTCGTGAGTAACCGCAGCAAGCTGTTTGATTGTTGCTGGTGATGCTTTTCCGATAAAGTTTACGATAAATGTACTGTTCATATCAGCCCCCAAGGTTTCAATTATTCTTTGCTAATTAAATGTTTGATATCACGCGATAAAGTTCTTTAATTTCAGTGTAGAAGGTTACATCGAACAATGTTTGACCTAGGTCAATTTTTGAAACTAAGCTTCGATGCAAAAAAAGAGAATGAAGAGTAGGGCACAAAAAAAGCGGCTAGAGAGCCGCTTTTTAGAAGAGTTGTCACTGTGATTGATGATTCAGTAACTTATATTCAATAACTTATATTGAGTAGTACTAGAGACGAATTAGAACGTTACTTTGAAGTTCATACCAACAAACTGAGAGTCGTATGGTGCGCCAGCATCGTAAGCAAAACGTGCAGCGTCTTGGTTATCCCACCAAGGGTTAGTATTCAGGTTAACTTCTGCATCACCGCCCCATGCGTCACTTACCCAGTAGTGAATGTGTCCAACAGGGTTAAGGAAGAATAGCGACACATCACCCATGGTTTGAGAGCCCATCACTTCGCCACCTGAAGCAATGATATCCTGCTCTGCTTCTAGCATCATTTCACCGACAACCGCACCGAAGAAAGGTGTGATGAAGAGATCTTGCCATGAAGGTACTTCTGCAAACGCTTCTACGCCGTATTCCCAGAAGAACGTCGACATAGTCCAAGAGTATAAGAATGACTCAAACTCGTCGTAACCTGCGTGTCGAGCTGCGGTGTAGTAAACACCACCGAAATATGGGTGCATTACGTAGTTTAGGAAGTGTTCGTCACGGTCCCATGTTGGACCAGCAGAAACGTTATCTTTCCACTTTTTACCTAATGAGCTGATATCACGTTGGTCATCATCCCACTTAGTAATACTTTCAGGGAGCAGAGTCATTAGACCCACTGTCGCGACACTCAAGCCAAGAATGGTGTAGGTTTGACCCATTAGGTAATCCCAATCTTTCTCCTGACTCACCAACATGTGTTTTGGTTGTTGGATTGAGAAGTCGTACTCATCACTCGATTCGCTCAGTGCGTAATTGGTACTAGGCTTGTAGGTGTACAAGTTGTCATTAAAACAGTAATCTTGAGCACATTCATCCGAGTAAGAAAGGTTGATTGGCTGGTCGAAGTCGTATTGGCTTGCAACCGAGTTAACTGACATTAGCATTGAAAATGCGGCAGTAACCTTTGCTAGTAACGGTGATTTGGCCACAAGGGTCTCCATGAGAAAGTTTGGAATTGATCAGGGTCACAATTATCTATTAAATGCCTGATTTAGGGAACTAATAATTTATAGCTTTTCCTAAGAAAACCTTAGGTTTAACATTATTAATATTAATGAAAAGGCGAATTGCTCCAAATTCAACCATAGACCAGTTTGTAAATAATGCAGTGTCTTTTTATGACAACAAGGGATAGAAATATGACGAAAATCGCAATGTTAAGCACAGGTGAAGAAGTTCTTCATGGAGACATTGTAGATACAAACGCAGCTTGGATGTCTGCTGAGTTTTATCAGCATGGTTTTGCGCTTGCTAAGCGCTCAACTGTGGGTGATCAAATGAATGCTCTTGTTGAAGAATTGCTGATGCTGAGCTTTAACTATGATGTGGTTATCGTTAATGGTGGTTTAGGCCCGACAACCGATGATATGAGTGCTGCCGCCGCTGCAGCTGCTTCCGAGCAGAAACTCGTCATGTTCCCTGAATGGCTTGCTCGTATGGAAGAGATGTTCTCTGGACGTGGCATGCCAATGCCAGACAGCAACCTTAAACAAGCTTTGTTACCTGCGAGTTCAGAGATTGTCGATAACCCTGTGGGGACGGCTTGTGGCTTCAAACTGAAAATTAACGATGCGACTTTCTATTTCACGCCGGGTGTACCAAGTGAATTCAAGCGCATGGTGACGTTTGAGATTCTTCCTGACTTGTCGTGTACCTACCCTCAAGTGGTTGCCTCTGAATGCAGTCGACTGTTTACGTTTGGTTTGTCTGAGTCCGGTATCTCTGATGTTTTGGATCAACTAAAGCTGCCAGAAGGTTATGAACTTGGTTATCGCTCTTATCTGCCGTTCATTGAGGTCAAACTGTTTGGTCCTAAGGCAGACTTAGAAACTCGCGTTAAGCTTCTGCAGATGGTTTACAAGCTGCTAGAGAGTAATGTCGTTAGTGTTGATGAGCCGATGATTGACCATATTGGACACATCATGGCGGAAAAAAAGAAGACGTTATCTGTGTCTGAAGTGTCGACCAAAGGTTCACTGTCAGCGTGGCTGCAATTGAATGAGCAGATAGAAGATTGCTTCGGACACTCATGGGTGATGGCTGAGCCAAAAGAGAGCGAACTTGAAAAGAGCGATCCATTAGCCGCGACCTTTGCGCTGGCTGGAGCAACAAGAGATAAGTGCGGAACTGAATTGGCTTTGGTGACTGGTAAGCTGGAAGGCAACACATTCAGCGTTGCATTGTCGACTGAAGCAGGCGAGTGGGGGCAGGTACTTGAGTTTTATCGTCAGTACTCGCGTGAAGACCAACGCAACGTGATTAAGACCGTTGCCACCGATATGCTGAGAAGGCATTTAGATAACAAACCGATGTTTGGTACTTATTCTTCGGTTAAGCGATTAAAAGACATGTTTATTCCAGCGGCTATCATTAAGTAGCTATGTAAGCTAACGATGTAAGCGAACTCGCTAAGTCTGTATTAAAAACGCTAGAAAAAACGAAATAAAAAGGCCCAACATCTAAATAGGTGTTGGGCCTTTTGTTTATCTAGCCTTCTAGATAACCAAACAAGCAGCGATGTTTACACGCAACTCATGTCTGTAAGAACTCGATTACAAACCGCTTGTCATATGTAGGCTGTAGAACAAACCACGGCCGATTAACTCTGAAGCCAAGAACAATACTAGTGCTAAGCCAAGGTTAACTGGGTTCACTTTTGCTTTGTTCAGCATAGGTAGAATCCAAATCAACAAGCTTGCCATTAGCAGTGCCACTTGAAGAATCACATAGCTACCTAAACCATCGACTAACTCAGACGCTTTTGCCGCTGAAGTTTGGATGTCTCCGATTAGGTTCAGTTTTCCTACTGTCACAAGCAAGCTGATAGCAACAGCGATAACAGCCAACATGGTGATGTTACGGTCAACCGTAAAGCGGCTGTCGTTTGCGAATACAATCACGAACTGAGATAACAGCAAGCCACCCACAACCATCGTCATGATGAAGCTCAGTGGTGTGTAGATGTTGTCCCACGTCGGTACTGTGTTGATCATGTATACGTTGATCATCGCGTACATGAAGATAACACCCAGTACCATCGCGCCAACCATCAGTGCTTTCTGGATAGCAACGCCACCTTTCTTGACTACCGACAGTAACCATTGCAGGCCACCGACAGCGAAGAATGCCGCACCGAAGAACACTTCGTTAGACAACCAAGCCGAACCTAGCTGATTAAAAGCGTTAAACGCGCGCAGTGGAGAGCCAAGGTGCGTTGTCGAGAACATGAAGCCAAGACCCATCAGTACCCATAGGATAAACATTGGAACCTTGTAGCTGTTCAGCTTCTCTTCGTCATGACCAAGTACCAGTGCACGTGCGCCAATCAGTAAGTAACCACCAACCGCAGTTTGCGCCAGCACCGTAAAGAAGATTAAAGACCACTCATGAAAAATCATCTTACACCTCCTTCGGGTTTGCTAGGTGACCGCTGGTATCGCCAGTCGGCTTCGCGTTTTTGTTCAGCTTAATCACGATGTTTGGTAGCGTTTCTGTTGAAGATGGCAGTGGAGCCACATCCGCACCAGAGCCGTACTTCTCGCGAAGTGTATTGATTTCACCAAACTCCAATGCACGAAGTGGGCAAGACTCAACACAGATAGGCTGTTTGCCTTCAGAAACACGTTGGTAACAACCATCGCATTTCGTCATATGACCTTTCTTAGCATTGTATTGTGGTGCGCCGTAAGGACACGCATTGCTACAGTGCTGACAACCAATACATACGCTCTCATCAACCACAACCAAACCGTCTTCATCACGTTTGTGCATTGCGCCCGAAGGACACACTTTCACACACGCTGGGTTAGTACAGTGGTTACAAGCGATAGATAGGTAGTAAGAAAAGACATCTTTCTGAACCCAGGTATCACCATCTTGAGTGAAGCCACCACCGGCATATTCGTATACGCGACGGTAGTTCGTTTTGATGTCTAGATCGTTATAATCTTTACAAGCAAGCTGACAGGTTTTACAACCCGTGCATTTACTTGAATCAATGTAAAAGCCGTATTGTTTCATTCCAACCTACCTTATGCTTTCTTTAGCGCTTTGATTTGAACTAGGTTTGTATGCTGAGGGTTACCCTTAGCAAGTGGGCTCGGGCGCTGAGTCGTCAGCACGTTGATAGAGCCTGCATGGTCGATCTTCTGACCATCTGGTGCGTACCATGCACCTTCGCCTAGTGCGACAACTCGAGGAAGAATCCTAGGTGTCACTTTCGCTGGAATATGTACTTCGCCACGGTCGTTGAAAATACTCACCATGTCGCCGCTATCAATACCACGTTCTTTTGCATCGATTGGGTTGATCCACAACTCTTGCGGTGCTGCTGCTTTGATTTCTGCAACGTTGCCGTAAGTCGAGTGAGTACGAGCCTTGTAGTGGAAACCGGTTAGCTGAAGTGGGTACTTCTCTGCTAGTGGGTCGTTATGACCTTCGAAAGAGTCCGCGTAAATCGGAAGTGGGTGAATCACTTCGTCTTCTTTCAGCTTCCAAGTCTTCGCGATATCAGCCAGTTGCTCTGAGTAGATCTCAATCTTGCCACTTGGTGTAGTCAGTGGGTTCGCTTCAGGATCTTTGCGGAAGTCTTCGTAAGCGATGTAGTGGTGGTCGTAGCTACGTTTGTAGATACCCAGCTCTTTCATCTCTTCGAAGGTTGGCAGTGTTGGATCGTTCTTACGAGTTTCTGCGTAAAGGTGCTCAATCCATTGCTCTTGAGTACGGCCTTCGGTGAACTCTTTTTCTACGCCCATGCGTTTTGCAAGCTGAGTACACATCTCGTAGATAGATTTCGCTTCAAACTGAGGCTCAATCGCTTTCTGCGCGTAGATGAAGTAAGGCATGTTCGCCGCTTTACCGTCCATACACCAGTCGTCTTGCTCAGACGTTGTTAAGTCTGGAAGGATGATATCGGCGTATTTCGCTGAAGAAGTCATATGGTTATCAACCACGACAATCATTTCACACGCACTTTCATCTTGAAGAATCGCGTGAGTCTTGTTGATGTCTGAGTGTTGGTTGATGATGCAGTTACCTGCGTAGTTCCAGATCATTTTGATTGGGTTCTTAAGGCGCTCTGCACCGCGAACACCATCAGTGATGTCGGTCATTTCATGGTGACGGTAAATCGCGTCTGTCCACATGAACATTGAAATAGACGTTTCAACTGGGTTTGGCACAGTAGGGAAGCGCACAAACGGAATGTTGATGTCACTTTCACGAGCACCTGTTGAACCGCCTGATACACCCACAGAACCGGTGAGTAGCGACAGCATTGCGATTGCACGACAAGCTAGCTCACCGTTCGCAGTACGTTGTAACCCCCAACCTTGGTGGATAGCACACGGTTTTGCTGTGCCCATCTCACGACCAAGCTTCACGATAGTATCAACTGGAATACCCGTGATCTTAGAAGCCCACTCTGGTGTTTTCTCTACGCCATCTTCACCTAAACCTAGGATGTAAGATTTGTAGTCGCTGTTTTTAGGCGCTGATGCAGGCAGAGTTTTCTCGTCGTAACCTACGCAGTATTTGTCTAGGAACGGTTGGTCGACAAGGTCTTCCGTGATCATCACGTGTGCAAGGCCGGCAACCAACGCAGCATCGGTAGAAGGACGAATTGGGATCCATTGATCTTCACGACCACCGGCAGTATCGGTGTAGCGAGGGTCGATGATGATCGTTCTTGCGTTCGATTTGTTTTTGCTCTCTACGTAGTGGTGGATCAGACCGCCACCAGACATACGTGTCTCAGCAGGGTTGTTACCAAACTGAATGTTAAGTTTAGTGTTCTCTAAATCAGAGAAAGAGTTGTTGTTTGCCCAACCGCCGTAGGTGTAGCTCAAGCCTTTCGTGATTTGCGCTGTTGAGTAGTCACCGTAATGGTTTAAGTAACCACCACTTAGGTTCATTAGGCGAGCAATCAGCGTTTGAGCTGGTGGCCAAGATTTAGTTACTGTACCGCCCAGCGTACCTGTACCGTAGTTTAGGTAGATAGTGTCGTTACCGTAGTCTTTGATAAGGCGTTGCATGGTGCCAGCGAGTTCATCGTAAGCCTCTTCCCAGCTAATACGTTTGAATTTACCTTCACCACGTTTACCCACACGTTTCATTGGGTATTTCAGGCGATCTGGGTTGTAAACACGGCGGCGCATCGAGCGACCACGTAGACACGCACGAACTTGGTGATGACCGTATTCGTCAGTACCTGTGTTGTCGGTTTCTACGTATTTGATTTCACCGTTTTGTACATGCATACGCAGTGGGCAGCGAGAGCCACAGTTTACTGTACATGCACTCCATACGATTTTCTCATCCACATTCTCAGCAACCGCAGCCGCTACTGGTTTGGATTTGAAAGGTAAAGCGATACCGCCCGCAAGTGCGGCTGCACTACCTACTGCAGAAGAAGCTTTCATGAAGCCTCTTCGAGTAAGATTCATTACCCCAGATTCTTTCTTATTCGTCATTCTAAGATGCCTTTTGCTATTGATGGCTAGCACTTTATAGGTAGTTTGTTTTTTATGTTTTTATTTCGGATTGTTGATTGATTGGCATCAAATAAGAGCGAAATTTAAATCTTATGAATCGAATGTATAAAATAGATCAAAGAATTAAATCGTCTTATTTATATAATTATCTTTAAACCTATAACGGTATAAATAATAATGATTATCGATACGCATAAATTATTGGGTTCGCTATTTTATCAAGCGACAAGTAAAGAACAGTTAATCACCATTGTCGAAGCTTTGGTTGAGAGCGAAGTGCTCTCGGAAGAATGCTTGCAGGCATTGATAAGTGAAGACGAAGATGCGCTCTCAGCAGAGTTCAGCCGTCTGTTTGAAGGCGTTGGAGACATGCCAGCTCCGCCTTGGGGTTCTGTGTACCTAGATAAAGACCGCGTTGTGTTCGGCGCTTCTACTGTAGAGTATCGTCAGTTTTTAGAATTGAATCAGATTGAATTAGATACGGGGTTAAGAGAGCCGGAAGATCAATTTGGTTTAATGTTATTCGCTCATGCGTATTTGTTAGAAAATAACAATTTAAATTCAGCTGGTGAATTGCTCGAAGGTCACTTATTAACTTGGTCCTCTGTTTATTTAGAAAAACTAAATAAAGCATCAGATCTATCTTTTTATAAAAAGCTATCGGTTGATGTAATAGATTGGTTTAAGTACTTAACATCTGAATATAATTTAAACGTTACTACTAAAAAGTTATATATCGACTAATGTCTGAACAAATAAATTCAAATAGACGCGGTTTCTTAACTCGACTTTCTAAACCGGTTAAAGCAGCCGCGAATTATGAAGAGATATCACAGCGCTTGCATGCAAGACCGCCAAGAGCGGTCGATGAGGTGCTGTTTGAGCGTCTTTGCGACGGTTGTGGACTGTGTGAGCAAGCGTGCCCGAATAGCGTTATTGAGATGCTAGAGGGCAGTGCGCTACTGAATTTGGATTACAACAGTTGTTCTATGTGTAACAAATGCACTGAAGTGTGTCCGACTGGCGCACTTCATCCAACGGTCACACCTTATATCGACCTCAAGCCGAGCTTTGCGGATAGCTGCAATAATTACATGCAAATGGACTGTTCAGCATGCCAAACGGCGTGTTCAGCTGGTGCAATACACATCGAAGTAGGAGAGTTGCCTAAAGTGGACAAAGATAAGTGTAACGGCTGTGGAGAGTGCCGAAGCGCTTGTTATATTGGCTCTGTGACTCTTAACCTGACTCAGCAATAAACGTTTGGCTTTGTATGACACAAGCCAACAGGAAGATTTGGTTGAGTGATAGACGAGTCGCTTTAGATACCTAAAGACATAAATAGAAAAGGGTCCGCATTCCTAAAGGAAGCGGACCCTTTTTTGATTCTTATTGACGATATTCGAACAAAGTGACCTAAAGCCAGCTGGCTTATGCGCGTTTTTGCTTGTTTCTATGAATAACGTTACTCAGCGATAGCTCAGTCTTTGCTTTACAGATACAAGGCAATATCTCATTACCTTGCGTGTAAGCCATAGCAAAACCAACGTACTCGACCTCACCAGAATCCAACGTGCAGCGGCAAGCGCCACAGTGACCATCTCGGCAGTTGTATTCTGGCTCTAACCCAGCTTGTTCCATTGTTTCCAACAGAGTGTTTGAAGGGTTAGATTCAATTGAAGTCAGTTTGTTGATTTTGATTGTTGGCATTACAGCTCGAATCCTTCAAAGTCGTCAGCTTTTACTTCGTTGTCGATCTGACCAACTAGGTAAGAACTGATTTCAGCTTCTTGTGGAGCAACTTGTACGTTATCTGAAGATAACCATGCGTTGATCCATGGGATTGGGTTCGACGTTGCTTCTGGGTAAGCAGTACCTAAACCAACCGCTTGCATACGGATGTTAGTGATGTACTCAACGTATTGGCAAAGAATGTCTTTGTTCAGACCAATCATAGAGCCATCTTTGAATAGGTATTCTGCCCACTCTTTTTCTTGCTCTGCTGCTTCTTTGAATAGGTCGAAACACTCTTGCTTACACTCTTCAGCGATTTGCATGAATTCGAAGTCATCTTGGCCATTACGCAGTAAGTTAATCATGTGCTGTGTACCAGTAAGGTGAAGAGCTTCATCACGAGCGATTAGCTTGATGATCTTCGCGTTACCTTCCATTAGCTCACGTTCAGCGAATGCGAATGAACATGCAAAACTCACGTAGAAACGAATCGCTTCTAGTGCGTTTACAGACATTAGACATACGTAAAGCTTCTTCTTCAGGTCGTGAAGTGAAATCTTAACGTCTTCGCCGTTAATGTTGTGGTTGCCTTCGCCGTAGCGGTGGTAGTCAGCCGTCAGCTTGATTAAATCATCGTAGTAAAACGCGATGTCTTTCGCACGCTTCAGGATCTCTTCGTTTTCAACGATGTCGTCGAATACTACACCTGGATCATTGACGATGTTACGGATGATATGTGTGTAAGAACGAGAGTGAATCGTTTCAGAGAAAGACCAAGTCTCAATCCAAGTTTCAACTTCTGGTAGAGATACCAGTGGAAGTAGGGCAACGTTAGGGCTGCGGCCTTGGATAGAATCTAGAAGCGTTTGGTACTTCAAGTTAGAGATGAAAATGTGCTTTTCATGCTCAGGAAGCTTGTTGTAGTCGATACGGTCGCTAGATACGTCTACTTCTTCTGGACGCCAGAAGAAAGAAAGCTGCTTCTCGATCAACTTTTCGAAGATTTCGAATTTTTGTTGGTCGTAACGTGCAACGTTTACCGACTGACCCAAGAACATTGGTTCTTTTAGTTGGTCATTTTTTTGCTGAGAAAAAGTACTGTAAGCCATAAATGCCTCAAATCCTTTAAAGACCCGTAATAAAACGGGCCCTGTTAATGCTTTAAACCCAGAGAAGATAACTCTTCTCTGGGGTCTTAATGTTTATTGCGGTTTAGATCTTACAACCGCCGCCTTCACAATCTTCTTCCGGCACTTGAACTGCATCGCCTTGGTCGTCTTTAGCACCATCACGAGTGTTATGGTAGTAAAGCGTCTTAACACCGTACTTGTACGCTGTTAGTAGGTCTTGAAGCAGCTTCTTCATTGGTACTTTACCGCTGTCGTAAACACTTGGGTCATAGTTAGTGTTTGCAGAGATAGCTTGGTCAACGAATTTTTGCATGATACCCACTAGGTGTAGGTAACCGTCGTTAGAACCAATGTTCCAAAGTAGCTCGTAGTTCTCTTTAAGATTTAGGAAATCTGGAACCACTTGCTTAAGGATGCCGTCTTTCGATGCTTTCACTGATACGTAACCACGTGGTGGCTCGATACCGTTAGTCGCGTTCGAGATTTGAGACGATGTCTCAGAAGGCATAAGCGCTGTTAGCGTAGAGTTACGCAGACCGTGCTCCATGATCTCTTCGCGTAGCGTGTCCCAATCGTAGTGCAGTGGCTCTTCACATACTAAGTCGATATCTTTCTTGTAAGTATCGATTGGCAGTAGGCCTTTCGCGTAGTTGGTCTCGTGGAAAGATGGGCAACGGCCTTGTTCTTTCGCCAGTTCAACAGACGCTTTTAACAAGTGGTATTGAATTGCTTCAAAAGTACGGTGAGTCAGACTGTTTGCGCTGCCATCAGAGTACTTCACGCCGTTTTTCGCTAGGTAGTATGCGTAGTTGATGACACCCACACCTAGAGTACGACGGTTCATTGTCGACTTGCGTGCTGCTGGAAGTGGGTAGTCTTGGTAATCAAGCAATGCATCAAGTGCACGAACAACCAGTTCAGAAAGCTCAGCAAGGTCGTCTAGCTCGTTGATTGCGCCTAGGTTAAACGCTGAAAGCGTACATAGTGCAATTTCACCTTCGTCATCTTCTACGTTAGAAAGTGGCTTAGTTGGTAGCGCGATTTCTAGACATAGGTTCGACTGACGAACAGGAGCCACTTCAGAATCAAACGGGCTGTGTGTATTACAGTGGTCAACGTTCTGAATGTAGATACGACCAGTAGAAGCTCGCTCTTGCATTAGCAGAGAGAACAGCTCAACGGCTTTAACCGTTTCACGCTTCACTGAAGGATCGTTTTCGTACTTAACATATAGTTCTTCAAAACGGTCTTGGTTTTCGAAGAACGCATCGTAAAGGCCAGGTACGTCAGAAGGTGAGAACAGGCTGATGTTGCCACCTTGAACAAGACGAGAATACATGAGTTTGTTCAGCTGTACGCCGTAGTCCATGTGACGAACACGGTTCTCTTCAACGCCGCGGTTGTTTTTCAGTACTAATAGAGACTGAACTTCACCATGCCATAGTGGGTAGAATACCGTTGCCGCACCGCCACGAACACCACCTTGTGAACAACATTTTACTGCTGTTTGGAAGTATTTGTAGAAAGGGATACAGCCAGTGTGGAACGCTTCACCATTACGGATTTCAGAACCCAGCGCACGGATACGACCTGCGTTGATACCAATACCAGCACGTTGAGATACGTAACGAACAATTGAGCTTGCTGTTGCGTTGATTGAATCAAGGCTGTCACCACATTCGATCAGTACACAAGAGCTGAATTGACGAGTAGGCGTACGTACACCAGACATGATCGGTGTAGGTAGAGAAATCTTAAACGTAGACGATGCGTCGTAAAAACGTTTGATGTAGTCAAGACGAGTCGATTTCGGGTATTTAGCGAATAGACACGCAGCAACTAAAATGTAAAGGAACTGAGCACTCTCGTAGATTTCTTTCGTTACACGGTTTTGCACGAAGTATTTACCTTCGAGCTGCTTAACCGCTGCGTAAGAGAAGTCTAAGTCACGTTTGTGGTCGATGTACTCGTCAAGCTCTTCGAATTCAGCTTTCGTGTAGTCTTCCATAAGGTGGCTATCGTATTTACCCATATCAACCAGTTTTGCAACGTGGTCATACAGTGCAGGCGGCTCGTATTCGCCGTACGCTTTTTTACGTAGGTGGAATACAGACAGACGTGCTGCTAGATATTGGTAATCAGGAGTCTCTTCAGAGATTAAATCCGCTGCTGACTTGATGATAGTTTCATGAATGTCAGTAGTGGTGATGCCATCGTAAAACTGAATGTGAGCTTTCAATTCTACTTGTGATACAGAAACATTGTGCAAGCCTTCAGCTGCCCATGTAATCACGCGATGGATCTTCTCTAGATCGATCGTTTCTTTGCGCCCGTTACGCTTGGTAACAGTAAGTTGTTGGTTCATTCTGCTTAATTTCCCTAACAAAACTGAACAAGGCCGTGTTTTTGTGTATTTCTGTGTAATTTTTGTAAATTACGTTTCGGCTTTGTGATCTTGGTCTACCCATACATTGTAGTTCAAACACAACATATAGGGGTCATTTGTTTGTTGGGTTACAAGATAGTGCTACAACTGATATTTTTCAAGGTAAAGAAATGGGGTTGCTTGTGGATAAGTGGTGGATTGAAAAAAAACTGTAAGTGACCACTAACTGATGAGGTTATATGTGACTTGATTGTATAAAAGTCGGCTTTTAATGATGCTTTATTTTTGCACGCCCATAAAAAAAAATTCCTTGATCTTTGGCCAAAATGGGCGATTGATTTTAGGCGATTAAATTTAAATCGAGGTGGTCAAAATGGAAGCTAGCGCACGAAATTTAGACTGAAAAAAGTCGCAAAGTTATGGTAATTGCAACTCTTTTCATTCGTCTTTTTTACAAAAGGTTTTACGGTAGGGCTACCGATATTTTTTAGCCAAAGTTTTGCGTGTGGACGATGTAGTTTACGTCTACATTTGTGCCTAAACGATAAGTGTCCGTAAGAGGATTGTAGTGCAGCCCTGTAATCCCTAGTTCTTGCAGCGGAGTGTTATCGACCATCTTGATAAGTTCAGCAGGGCGAATGAACTTCTCGTGTTCATGAGTGCCCTCAGGAACAATCTTAAGTAGCTTTTCTGCACCAACAATAGCGAACAGGTAAGATTTGAAGTTACGGTTCAAGGTAGAGAAGAACACGTGACCACCCGGTTTCACCAATTTTGAACATGCACTAATCACAGATTGTGGATCAGGAACGTGCTCTAGCATTTCCATACATGTCACCACATCGTAAGTTTGTGGATTCTGTTCTGCATGGTCTTCGATGGTGCTCTGGATGTAATCGAGCTTGGTGCCAGTTTCCAATGCGTGAAGACGTGCCACTTCTAGCGGTTCTTTACCCATATCTAGGCCAGTGACTACTGCGCCCTCAACAGCCATGCTTTCAGCCAAAATGCCGCCACCGCAGCCAACATCGAGGACTTTCTTACCAAATAAACCTTCGGTCTTTTCTAGCACGTAATTTAGGCGCAGTGGGTTGATTTGATGTAGTGGCTTAAATTCGCCTTCTAGATCCCACCAGCGTGACGCCATGTCTTCGAATTTTTTGATTTCTGCTGGGTCTACGTTCTGTGATTTAGTCATAATCGGCATTTCCAAGTTAAATAATGCATCCATGAAATTGCAGGCATTATAACTTGCCTTTTCGCTCTGACCAGAAGATCTACAATTTTGCTAGTTTATTGGATGTAAAGTGACCATGTTTCAGCAAGATATGATGCGGAGGTGCAATTTCTCATCAATTGATTGGCTACAAGGGTCACAAGATGGTAAAAGGAGAGGGAAAGTGATGCCTCCGTAGGTAAATTTGTGTTATATTTTTCGGTCTTATACGTATTCAAAAATACGATCTGACTATAGAGGGAAAATGGCTCTATGAGCGATCTAGCGAAAGAGATCACGCCCGTAAATATTGAAGATGAGCTTAGAGGTTCATACCTAGACTACGCGATGTCCGTCATCGTTGGTCGTGCCCTTCCAGATGTGCGTGATGGCCTAAAACCTGTACACCGCCGCGTTTTGTTCGCGATGAATGTACTAGGTAATGATTGGAACAAACCATATAAAAAGTCTGCTCGTGTAGTAGGTGATGTAATCGGTAAATACCACCCACATGGTGATAGTGCTGTATACGATACTATTGTTCGTATGGCGCAACCGTTCTCACTGCGTTACATGCTAGTTGATGGCCAAGGTAACTTTGGTTCTATCGATGGCGACTCCGCGGCTGCAATGCGTTATACCGAAGTTCGTATGGCGAAAATTGCTCACGAGCTCCTGGCTGACCTTGATAAGGAAACTGTGGATTACGTACCGAACTACGATGGTACAGAACAAATTCCAGCAGTACTTCCTACAAAAATTCCTAACCTATTGGTAAACGGTGCTTCTGGTATCGCAGTAGGTATGGCTACCAACATCCCACCACATAACCTTGGTGAAGTTGTTGATGGCTGTTTAGCATTTATCAATAATGAAGATATCACTATTGATGAGCTAATGGACTATATCCCTGGTCCTGACTTCCCAACAGCAGCACTTATCAGTGGTCGTAAAGGCATCGTAGATGCTTACAAGACTGGCCGCGGTAAGGTTTACATGCGTTCAAAAGCGGATATCGAAGTAGAGAAGAATGGTAAAGAAACCATTATCGTTACTGAGATCCCTTACCAAGTAAACAAAGCTCGTTTGATCGAGAAGATTGCTGAACTGGTTAAAGATAAGAAAGTAGAAGGCATCAGTGCACTGCGTGACGAGTCTGATAAAGACGGTATGCGTATTGTTATTGAATGTAAGCGTGATGCAGTAGGCGAAGTGGTTCTTAACAACCTATACGCTCAAACTCAACTGCAAACGACTTTCGGTATCAACATGGTTGCGTTGAATAACGGTCAACCACAGTTGTTCAACATCAAAGACATGCTTAAGTGCTTCGTAGACCACCGTCGCGAAGTTGTGACTCGTCGTACTATCTTCGAATTGAAGAAAGCACGCGACCGTGCACACATCCTTGAAGCATTGTCTCTAGCACTTGCTAACATTGATGAAATCATTGAACTGATCAAGAGCGCGCCAACACCAGCAGAAGCTAAAGTTGGTTTAGTGTCTCGTGGTTGGGATCTTGGTAACGTTGCTTCAATGCTTGAGCGTGCAGGTACTGACGCAGCTCGTCCTGATTGGTTAGAAGACCAATACGGCATCCGCGATGGTCAATACTTCCTAACGGAAACACAAGCACAAGCAATTCTAGAACTTCGTCTTCACCGCCTAACAGGCCTTGAGCACGAGAAGATTCTAGACGAGTACAAAGCCCTTCTAGAAGAAATCGCTGAGCTAATGCACATTCTTGCAAGCACTGAGCGTTTGATGGAAGTTATCCGTGAAGAACTTGAAGCAGTACGTGAAATCTATGGCGACGAGCGTCGTACAGAAATCACAGCGGCAGTTCATGACATCGACATGGAAGAGCTGATTGCTCAAGAAGACGTTGTAGTAACGCTTTCTAACGCAGGTTACGTTAAGTACCAAATCCTAAGCGACTACGAAGCTCAGCGTCGTGGTGGTAAAGGTAAGAGTGCAACTAAGATGAAAGATGAGGATTACATTGAGCGTCTGCTTGTAGCTAATACTCACGATAACATCCTATGTTTCTCTACTCGTGGTAAGACATACCGTCTGAAAGTTTACCAACTGCCATTAGCAAGTCGTACTGCTCGTGGTAAGCCTATCGTTAACATTCTTCCTCTAGAAGAAGGTGAGCGTATCACGGCTATCCTGCCTGTTTCTGAGTTCTCTAACGAGAAATTCATCTTCATGGCAACCGGCGACGGTACTGTTAAGAAGACATCACTGGATCAGTTCGCAAACGTACGTGCTAACGGCCTAATTGCCGTTAACCTACGTGACGATGATTCACTGATTGGCGTTGACATCACTAACGGTGATAGCGACATCATGCTGTTCTCTAAATCGGGCAAAGTTGTTCGCTTTAACGAGGACAAAGTACGTGCAATGGGCCGTACTGCCTCTGGTGTTCGTGGTATGAAGCTTCCAGAAGACGATCAAGTAGTATCGTTGATTGTTCCTTCTAACGAAGGCGATATCCTAACTGTGACTCAAAACGGTTACGGTAAGCGTACTGAACTAGCTGAATACCCAACGAAAGGCCGTGCAACGCAAGGTGTGGTATCTATCAAAGTCTCTGAACGTAATGGCCCAGTTGTTGGCGCTGTTCAAGTTGAAGAAGGCGACGAAATGATGATGATCACCGACGCAGGTACGCTAGTACGTACTCGCGTTGCGGAAGTAAGCCAAGTTGGTCGTAACACTCAAGGTGTAACACTGATTCGTACTTCTGACGACGAGAATGTTGTAGGTCTACAACGTATCGACGAAGTAGAAGAAGCTGAGGTTGTTGAAGGCGAAGCTGAAGTAGCAAACGCTGAAGCAGCAGTCGTTTCTGAATCAAGTGAAGAGCAAGCATCAGACGCTTCTGATAGCGAGCAAGACACTGAGTAATCTTTCACTTCTATAAATAGAAGTTGAGACAAAAAGCCGAGCCATTGTGCTCGGTTTTTTATTACCTAAAATTTGGCTGTGACTTGTGTAAAAGCCAATAGCTAAACCTCGATCAATATTGTTTTAGTGAGAAAAAGGTACAGTAAAGCGTCAATGAAAGGAGAGTGGAATGGATATCTGGTTACTGATTGCTTTGCTGCTAATGAGCCTATTTCTAGTGGCAATCGTGATCGCATCAAACAGAAAAACCAGTCATCTGAAAAGCAACCTCCTTATTTCATGTGTGGCGATATTAGTCAGCATTCTGGTTTGGTCTCAGATGAAACAAGAAGCCCCTCAACTTACTTCAAGTGACGACAGCAGCTATACAGCAACAGATTTCCAAAATGAACTTCAGCAGAGCTTGGAGCAAGACCCTAATCAATCAGATCTTTGGTTTAAGCTTGGTGGTGTTTATATGCAGAAAGGGGAGTTTGATGCTGCATTTACCTGTTACGACTACGCGATTCGCTTAGACCCTCAAGCGCCTTCAGGCTTGTATGCCGCTAAAGCTACCGCACTTTATTATCTCAGTTCACAAGCGATGAGTGATGACGTCAACAAACTGCTAGAGCAATCTATGGATCTTGATCCGAACGATCGAACGGCCTTGATGTTAATCGCGACCGATCACTTCATCAGTATGCGCTATCAACAAGCGATCGATGCTTGGACTCAAATTCTCGACTCTAATCAGAAGGGGATTGATCGTGTTTCTATTATCCACTCGATCAACCAAGCCAAACAGATGATCCGTTAAGCTTGGCCCAATCGCTAGTCGTTAATCGTTAGCCTTTGGCTATTTACTTTCCTGCATTTCAATCAGGCCACCTGCGTTGTGGATTTGAGTAAACCCTTGAGCTTGTAAGAATTGATAGGCTTGTCCTGAGCGATTACCACTGCGGCAATACAACACGATTGGCTGGTCTTTATCTATGTTGGCAAAGTGTGTTGCGACCTCAGACAGTGGGTAGTTAATGGCGTTGTCGAGATGCCCTTGTTTGAACTCCTCAGGTGTTCTGACATCAACTACCAATGCGCCTTTCTCAATTAACTCCCAACCTATATCGGCGCGCTCAGACGCTTGAACGCCAGAACTTAACAGTGCAACGCACAATGCTGAAAGTGAAAATAAGGTTTTCATTGTTTATTCCTTGAATTGGAGAGTAGATCGGAGGTAGGTATTGATGTGTATTCCCCAAAAACCTAAAAAACCAACCACACCATAATAGTGTGACTGGTTTTTACGTAATGGTCTAATTGAAGAAACTAGTATTCGTAGTTGGCTTCACGCTTTTCAGCTTGCTCTTCCCACTTAGGTACCACCGTGTCTAAGAAGTGTTGCTTCTCAGCGTTCATCTTATCCATGT
Source organism: Vibrio sp. 10N.247.311.49 (assembly GCF_041467655.1). NCBI lineage: Bacteria > Pseudomonadati > Pseudomonadota > Gammaproteobacteria > Vibrionales > Vibrionaceae > Vibrio > Vibrio sp. 10N.247.311.49. The sequence continues at coordinate 30,076 of NZ_JBFSVA010000028.1, read as the reverse complement.
CCATTCCTAGCGCTTTCTGAGCGGCTTCTTTGGTTGAGATATCTGGAATCTCGATTGGATCGGTAATGCCTTTCTTCGCAAGTAGACGAACAATCTTAGTTCGCGCGTCTGCTGCGCGGTCAACCGCGGTTCCAAGAACCTCTAGGGCTACTTCTGGTGCGTGCATGTGAACACCGTGAGATGCGATCGCGTAATCCCAGCGCCATTGAGCGTGACGGATATCTTGTAGGATGGGCTCCATCTCTTGTTCTGTTGCGCCTGCTTCCCATGCTGCGCCAGCTTCAAAGTGAGCGGCTACGATTTGTTTCTCAGCAGTCAGCTTCATGTTCAGCACTTGCGCTTTACGGCTTGAAACGATGTTAAGCATGGTCTCTTTAGATTGAGTGTGACAGTTTGCACAGGTATCTTCGAAGCGGTCGAATGGGTTACCCACTTTATGGTCGGTATAAACGGTGCCATCTTCTTTGGTCACTTTCGGCATATGACAGTCAGCACAAACGACTTTGTTCTTACCGTGGATGCCTTCACGCCAAGTTTCGTAACCTGGGTGCTGAGCCTTTAGCATTGGTGCTTTAGAGACTTTATGTGTCCAATCTTTAAAACCAATCTGATCGTAGTACTCTTCCATCTGTTCAACACGCGTCCCTTTATCCCAAGGGAATTTCACACCTTTTGTTGGACCCGTGAAGTAGTATTCCACGTGGCACTGTGCACAAACTGAAGCTTGTTGGTCTAAACGGCTTTGCTCATCAAACTTTTTACCAATCGCTTCGAAAGCGCGTTCAACATAAGGGCGCGTCACTTTCAGTGCTGGCTCGCCATTTTTGAACTCATCGCTTTGGGTGTCATGGCAGTCAGCACAACCTATAGGGTTAACGATCTCGTTACCAAGACGTGCCCACTTACCTTCGAAGTAGCCATCTTCACCGCGTTCTTCAATAACACGTGCAACGTCTGGGCTCTTACAGCTCCAACACGCCATTGGCATTGGACCTGAGCTTTCGTCGGTCGGACCGCCAGTACGCAAGGTTTGTCTTACATCGTCAATCGCATAGAAGTGGCCGCGCGCTTTGTTGTAGTCTTTTGCGAACCCGTAGCCAGCCCACATGATAACCATGTTGGGATCTTCTTTTAGTGCGTCTTCAATGGTTTCGCTTTCTGAAGTTTGTCTCCATGAATGATATTGATCTGGGTGGTTTTGCTCGAACTGATCGTTACGAGGATCGCCAATTTCTTTTTGTTCAGACGCAGCAAAACTGGTCGCGCTTGCTAATGACGCGCTAACCATTAATAGTGCTGTGACCGAATTACGTATCCAATGCTTTTTCACAGTGATATCTCCAATATACTGATTTTTATACCAAGCGTTGTGAGTTTGCTATTCAAATTAAGAACTGGAGAATTCCTGTTTATATTAATTCATAAACAAACACATTTTGTTACGTGTTGGATATAGATTGTCCCAGATCAATTAATGGCAGTGACCTTAGTCACGTTGAAGTTTATATAACCCTAAAGTGGTATTGGTGGTTAGTTTAATTAGAATTTAACTGAGAATTATTATCATATATAACAATCAATTACCTAAATTGACCATGATATAAATAGGGTGATTGCGTTCACAGATTAACCTATCGAAATTTCGTATTACCCAATTAGAGGTATATTCTAACTATAGAAAGCGTTGTGGCTTATCCAAAATAAGAATTGATATCATTTAAACGGTAATAATATCGTTTAAGGGTACTTTTGTTTAACCGGAATATTATTTAGTTGAGAGTTAAATAATGCCGGTATAAGGAAAGGATAAAATGGGCAATATTAAATTGGCCATAGTCATAATGCTTAAATCCCTTCTAGCATTCTGCCTCTATGGTTATTCCATTCATGCTGTTGCTGAGCCTGCTGTTACGCCAGTAGGGGAATCAACAAGACATGAAGTCGAATTAATCCGTGACAAAGACTACAAGTGTGTTCAGTGCCATAAAGATTCAAAAGAAACGGTATTGGGTTCACATGGTGAAAGTGCACACGCTTTGCTTGGCCGTGAAGTAAATTGTACCGACTGTCATAGTTCTATTAGCCCCGACCACCGCGAAGGCGCGCCTAAAGTGGTGAAGTATCGTGAGGCTCAATCACAACCAGGTACCGACAAGGTTTACCTAGATCCTAGCTTAATTTTAGATGCCAATAGCCAGTGTATCGATTGTCATAAGCCTGATGATCTGCGCGAAGCGAGTTGGACTCATGACGTACACGCACAAAACTTAACGTGTTCAAACTGCCATGATGTTCATGCGACAGAAGCAAAGGTGTTGGGCTTAGATAAGAAGCAAACCATCAAGCTGTGTGTGGATTGCCATTCAGACTTCAACCAGAAGAAAGAAGGGGAGTAATCTATGAGCTGCTCAAGAAGAAACTTTTTAGCTGGCGCGGGTGCCGTTATTTTTACTACAGGTGTTGCGGGAACCGCAGCGGTGACAAGTCGTAAAACGTTGGCCAATGTTCAAGAGGATGGGGCTAAACGTTATGGAATGATTCATGACGAAACCGCTTGTATTGGCTGTACTGCTTGTACTGAGGCGTGTCGTGAAGTAAACAAAGTGCCTGAAGGCGTATCGCGCTTAGAGATTATTAAGAGCGAACCTCAAGGTGAATATCCAAATGTTGATTACCGTTTCACTCGTAACTCTTGTCAACATTGTGATAATGCACCTTGTGTGATGGTTTGCCCAACAGGCGCCGCCTATAAAGATGAGAAGACAGGAATTGTTGATGTACATAAAGAGAAGTGTGTCGGCTGTGGTTATTGCCTGCTAGCTTGTCCATATCAAGTGCGCTTCTTCCATCCTAAGAATAAGTCGGCCGACAAATGTAACTTCTGCCGCGATACCAATCTTGCGCAAGGTAAATTACCTGCTTGTGTTGAATCTTGCCCTACCAATGCGCTGATATTTGGCGACTTAAATGACCCTAAGAGCGAGATAAACCAGGTACTTAAATCTGAAGTGGTTTACAGAGATAAGGCTTATCTAGGTACTCAGCCAAAACTCTATAAAGTGCCACACCAAAAAGGGGAGATTTGATTATGAGTGCATGGGATACAGCGTTTCAATCAGGTACCGTGGTTTGGGACTGGATCATTGCTATCTATCTGTTTTTGGCGGGTATGTCAGCGGGTGCAGTGATGATCTCGATTTACCTTAAGAGAAAGGTGATTGAGGACGATCCAGCGAATAATGGTGTATTAAAGGCAACGGCTTTTCTAGCACCATTCGGGATCATCTCAGGTTTATTGATCTTGGTTTTCCACCTGACGAAACCACTATCATTTTGGAAGATCATGATCTTTTATAATCCGACGTCAGTGATGTCGATGGGTGTGATCTTATTCCAAGTGTATATGGTGATCCTATTTGTTTGGATCGGCATTATATTCCGAAATCAGATTGCCGTATTCTTGAGTGATCAAGCATGGTTAAAAGGGCGACTCGATTTTGTCAGTAACTGGATTGGCAAATTAGAATCTTTTGAGAATGTTTTTGAAATATTCTTAGCTGTGCTTGCGCTATTACTTGCGGCTTACACTGGCTTCTTACTCTCTGCGCTAAATACCTTCCCAATGCTGAATAACCCAGTGTTGCCGATATTGTTCTTATTCTCGAGTTTATCCTCGGGAGCGGCGGCATGTATTTTATTTGGTGTGTTGGTCTTTAAGGAGTCTCCGCATAGTGCGAGTATTTCTTGGATCCACGGCTTCGAACGTCCTGTTGTTATGTTTGAACTGTTTGTCCTTGTTACTTTCTTCACTGGGCTTATCTTCGCTGGTGGTCAAAGTGAGCAGGCAGTATGGAACGCGATTGGCGGTGGTTTCTGGGCAAGTTGGTTCTGGTATGGCGTAATTGGTGTGGGTATGGTTTTACCCTTGTTGCTGAATGCCGTGACACCAGCATCGGTTCGCCATAGTACTGTGTATATTTTCTCGGTGACTTCACTAAGCCTAATGGGCGTATTAATGCTGCGAACGTTTGTCCTTTATGCAGGACAATTAACGTTAGCTTAATTTCGCTCAAGGTTATAAGTGAGTGGATGTTGGATACTAAACATCTGCTCACTAAATTTCTTTTCGCTGAGTAGCAATAGCTAGTTGAGTTACATCAGCTAGTTGAGCAATCAATGCCAATAATGGTTTAACTTGGTTCTGCTTAGGTAGAGCCTGATTGAGGTGATATGGTCGGTTCTTTGGGGCTGTTTAGTTTAATTTTAGTCGCTGTTCTCAGCAGCATTATCGCTGTGTATTCGATGTATCAAATGCTAACTAAACAAGCACAAAATGTGGCTTTAATTCGCAGTTTCTCCCTCTCTAGCGCTTTGTTTTCCATTGGCGCTATCGTTTTACTTGGCTATGCCTTTGTAGGTGACGACTTTTCCATCCTCTATGTTGCAGAACACTCCAATACTCAATTACCCACCTTCTTCAAAATGGCCGCTGTGTGGGCTGGACATGAAGGCTCATTGCTATTTTGGGTCTTAACCATTAGCTGTTGGTCGGGTGTGATTGCCCTACAAAAGCAATATTCTTCTGAGTATCAGAGCCGCGTATTGTGGGTGATGAATGTGTTACTCGCGATATTTGCATGGTTTACCTTATTTGCTTCGAACCCATTTGAACTGAATTCGACCTTGCCACTTGAAGGGCGTGACCTTAACCCAATGCTGCAAGACGTTGGTTTGATATTCCATCCGCCTCTGTTGTATTTGGGTTATGTTGGTTTCTCTGTGGTCTTGGCATTTGCTGTGGCCGCTTTGCTGGTGGATCCGATTGAGTTCGATTGGGTCGCTCATTGTCGCAGTTGTTGTTTGGTCGCTTGGATCTTTTTAACCGCAGGGATCATTCTTGGTTCTTGGTGGGCATACTACGAGTTAGGGTGGGGTGGTTGGTGGTTCTGGGACCCGGTAGAAAATGCCAGCCTATTACCTTGGCTAACATCAACCGCTCTATTGCACAGTTTGGGTGTTGCTAAAGGCAAGCAACAGTTGCTGAAGTGGTCACTTAGCCTTGCTTTCATTACGTTTTGTTTAAGTATCCTCGGTACTTTTATTGTTCGATCTGGCGTCCTCACTTCCGTTCATGCTTTTGCTGTTGACCCAACCAAAGGTATCGCGCTGTTGCTGATACTGGTTTTGGTGTTAGTGAGTTCGTTTTCTCTTCTTATTGTTCGTGGTGAATCTTTCGAGTCGAATCCAATCACTAGCTTTGCGAGTAAAAGTTTTTTGAGTTTAGTGGCGGTACTTATATTTGTACTGGGTACGGCGGTGGTGGTGTTTGGTACCTTCTACCCAATGGTTTTTGAATTACTTGGCCTTGGAAATATCTCTGTGGGCGCACCTTACTTTAATCTTCTTATTACGCCATTGGCTCTGCTTGCGATGGGAGTGATAGGGTTAGCGCCATTGCTCAGTATCAAACCTCAAGCGTCGAAAGGTGTGATTGGAATTATTGCCTTATTGTCTCTCTGTCTTGGCTTTGTAACTTATGTTTTGCAAGTTGAAGCGATCCAAGTGATGGTGCTAATGACATGGTCACTTGCGTTTTGGGTAGCCCTGACTCATGTTTACGGCTTAGCGGTAACGCGCAACTCTAAGTTTCAACGCAAAGTATGGGTGATGACGTTGGCGCATGTGGGTGTCGCAGTATTAGCGATAGGTGCCGCGATGAACAGTTACCATTCATTTGAGCGAAGTTACAAATTGAGCCCAGGTGAAGAGGTTGAGTTTATGGGCTGGACGCTCTCTCATCGTGATACCGAGCTCTATGTCGCCTCCAACTTTACTGCAGAAAAAGCGATACTCGAATTAGATGCTAGCGAGAAAAGCTTTTCCATCGCGCCAGAAAGAAGACACTACCAAGTTCGTGTTATGAACATGAGTGAGCCTGCAATGAAGTGGTTCTGGCATGGCGATGTTTATATCACCATGGGCGAGAAAGTCGATTCCACCGCTTACGCATTTCGTGTTCAGTATAAGGCGTATGCGCGCTGGATCTGGTTTGGTGGGCTGTTCTCCATTATCGGCGCTTTGCTCTCATTGACTCATCGTAAAAAGAAAACCGTTAAGGCGTCACAGTATGCATAACAGCGTTCGTAACAAGCTAATTACTCTAATTGCCTTAGCATTGATTGTGGTGCTGGGATTTGTCTTTGCGCTTGATAATAAGCAGCAATCGACCATGGTGTCTGAACAACAAAGGGCATTTCCAGAATTTACATCGAGTGCGTTAGTGAATAGTGAAGGCGTCAGTGGTCAGCAGAAAGTTACGCTTACTGATGTCACGCAGCACCCTTATCAACTGGTTAATGTATGGGCATCTTGGTGCGGGATATGTAAAACCGAACATTCATTTTTGCTTCAACTTCACGATAAAGGCATTCCCATCGTTGGGCTCAATTATCGAGATAACTCTGGGGCTGCGATTAACGTGTTATCGAACGATGGCAACCCGTACTTAACCGTGATCAGTGACCCTCAAGGCAAGTTAGCGTTAGAGTTGGGCGTAATCGGCACACCTGAAACGTATTTGGTTGATGCCAATGGCCAGATCATTAAAAAGCTATTGGGCGTGATTAATGAAATGGTATGGAAAGATGAGCTTGCGATGTATTTTGATGGTGTGAATGGATGATGAAGTCTCTAATACAAACCTTGTTTATGCTGTCAGCTCTTTTAGTGATTAGCCTTTCAACCATGGCTGAAGATCTGTTTACTGCCAGTAATACAGAGACGAGTATTCAAGTTGAACTGTTTGAGTTTGAAAACCCAGAACAACAGCAACGTGCTATTAGCTTGGCGAAAACGTTACGCTGCCCACAATGTCAAAACCAAAATCTGATTGAATCCAACTCACCAATAGCAAAAGACTTACGCCTTGTTGTGTTCAATATGGTGAAAGCAGGGAAGAGTAATAATGAGATTACTCGATATATGACGGAAAGATTTGGTGAATTTGTACTTTATAAGCCGGCGATGAAGGTTTCAAATCTATTACTTTGGTTGCTACCGAGCCTATTATTTCTCTTATTTATATATTTATCAGTAAAAAGTGTTAGGAAGAGCTCATAAAAATTGTGTATTACTGTTTACCAACTGACCTGTATTTTGTAACATTAACCGATTATAAAGGCTAAGCACTGCTATATAAGGATGTATCTGTGGATAACGTAATCTCAAATTTAAAGAAAGAGTTCCATACTCATGTCCAGTCAGATAAATGGGCAGAGAGATACAGTGCTAAGTCGAGCATTTCTACGCTTACGCAAGAAGAGCTAACCGAATTAGAGAATGCTTGGGTGCAACTTGTCATCTGGAAGCAAACTCAAGTAAGTTGAGCGTTCTGTAAAAAAGTGTAGTTTTAGCCGCAACTGTTTAATTTATAACCCCATGTTGGTCATCCCAATGTGGGGTTTTTTCTTACTTGAAAAATAATTGTTATATTATAACAATTTGTACAAGGTCGACCTTGAAAAAAATTGTTAACAGCCTCATAGTGTCTATCATTAGATAGTTAGCTACAAAATATTGCCTAGACATATAATGTAGCGTCGTTAAATACATCGAATTTTCAAGTGAGTATAGCTATGGCGGAAGTGCGTGCCAGAATAGATTTCAAAGTAGGGGTAACAAGCAGTATAGATGCTGAACTTCTGTCTTTTCATGGATTGAAAACAGATAAAGAGCATGTTGCTGTGATATTTAAATCAGCAGACAAGACACAAGACATACCTCTTGTTCGTATGCACTCTGAGTGCCTGACTGGTGATGTTTTCCATTCCTCTCGCTGTGACTGTGGTGAGCAGCTAGACGAAACCATTAGAATTATGGGTGAGACGGGTGGAGTGATTCTTTACTTACGCCAAGAAGGTCGTGGTATTGGCTTGTACAACAAAATCGATGCGTACCGTCTGCAAAGCGAAGGCATGAACACCTATGAAGCCAACAACCACCTAGGTTTTGGCGATGACCTACGCGATTTTACTGAAGCTGCTGAAATGCTACGCGCCTTAGGTACTACAAAAATCCGCTTAGTCACCAACAACCCTAAGAAGATCAATGAGCTAAAATCTTTTGGTATTGAGATTGAAGAAGTGGTGAATACCTCTGCTCATATCAAATCGGGTAATGAAAGCTACCTGAAGGCAAAAGTCTCACACGGTAAGCATAATCTGGATATCTGATTAGCCTCTTTGTTACGCTTAACATAAAAATGTTTAAAGACCTCACATATGTGAGGTTTTTTTGTATTTATCTTGCAATAAAATTGTAAGTTTGTATTATTTCAATCCGTAGTGCAAATGATAATGGTTTGCACTATTACTACGAATAATAATTTAAAGCTCAACAAGGATGCTTCATGACCATTAAATCTTTAGTGACAAAAGCCGTAACTTCGTCACTCATTTTTGCCTCTGCTTCTTCTTTCGCAGCAGTAACTCAAGATCAAGTTGTAGAACATTACGCAGATATTGCGCATGCAGTGTTTGCAGATTCAGTAATTACAGCAAAAGCGTTGAACTCTTCTATTGATACCTTCTTAGCTTCTCCTTCTGCTGGCAACTTCGAACAAGTAAAACAAGCTTGGCTTGAGTCTCGCGTACCATACCAACAGTCAGAAGTTTTCCGCTTCGGCAACGCTGTTGTTGATGATTGGGAAGGCCAACTGAACGCATGGCCACTAGATGAAGGCCTGATTGATTATGTTTCGACTGATTACCAATATGAACTTGGTAACGAAGGCGCTAGCGCAAACATCGTGGCTAACAAGACTTTCCAAATTGGTCAGACTACCGTTGATGCAACCAACATCACCCCTGAGCTAATCGCAGACTTGAACGAGATCGGTGGTTCTGAAGCGAACGTAGCGTCTGGCTACCACGCAATTGAATTCCTACTTTGGGGCCAAGATTTAAACGGTACAAACAGCGGTGCAGGTGAGCGTGCTTACACTGATTTCGTTGTTGGCGCTGAGTGTACTAACGGCAACTGTGACCGTCGTGGCGCATACCTAAAAGCATCTGCTGAGCTACTTATCCAAGACCTAGAATGGATGGAAAAGCAGTGGGCTGAAGGCGAGAAAGGCAACTACCGTCAAGAGCTTCTTTCAGAATCTAGCGAGAATGGTCTTCGTAAAATGCTGTTTGGCATGGGTTCACTGTCTCTAGGTGAGCTAGCGGGTGAGCGTATGAAGGTTGCACTAGAAGCAAACTCTACTGAAGACGAGCACGATTGTTTCTCTGATAACACGCACAACTCTCACTACTACAACGAGCAAGGCATCTACAACGTTTACACGGGTCTATACAAGCGTGAAGACGGTACTCTGCTTTCCGGCCCAAGCCTGTTCGACCTAGTAGAGCAAAAAGATGAGCAAGCTGCGAAAGAGATTCAAAAGCAGTTTGACCTAGCACGTGCACAAGTAGGCGAATTAGTAACGTCTGCAGAGAAAAACAACCAGCACTTCGATCAGCTAATCGCTGCTGACAACGCTGCGGGTAATGCACTAGTAAACAAAACAATTGTTGCGCTAGTGTCTCAAACAGCGGCTATTGAGCGTGCTGCGGGTGTGATTGGCATTGATAGCCTAAACCCAGACACAGCGGATCACGAGTTCTAAGAACCCGAGCCGACACAAATGTAAGGGCTCTGATTGAGCCCTTAATTGTTTGATCCTCAAGAAAGCCACACCCACATAAAAACTAAAATCAAAAACACAGCAAGGCAATGTATGAAGTCGTATCTCTCAGCCTCACTATTAACCGCACTGTTTTTAGTATCTCCATTACACGCTCATGAAACCTACTCTGGCGGCAAAACGACCGTGAAGAAAGAAGGAGCGAACGCTTTTTCCCTTCCCGCAGCCAATCTACCAATGAGTAAGCGCTTGGATTTCAGCGTAGGTAATAGCTTCTTTAGAAACCCTTGGGTTCCTGCACCGTCATCAACCGATGCTCGTGATGGGTTAGGACCACTATTTAATACTAACGGCTGTCAAAACTGCCACATCAAAGATGGTCGTGGTCACGCGCCAGAAGAAGGAGATGAGAACGCAGTATCCATGTTGGTTCGTTTAAGCATTCCGGCTGAAACGCCTGAGCAGCGACAAGCCTTCATTCGAGATGGTGGAATTCCAGAGCCGACGTACGGCGGTCAGCTACAAGATTTTGCGCTTCAAGGTGTAAAACCAGAGGGCAAAGTGAACATTAGCTACACGGATGTTCCTGTTGAATTCAAAGACGGCACCGTCGTTACTCTGCGTAAACCCACTTTAAATATTACTGAACTTGCTTTCGGCGAGATGCATCCTAAGACCGAGTTTTCAGCTCGAGTGGCGCCGCCAATGATTGGTCTTGGTCTGCTTGAAAGTATCCCACAAGAAACGATTCTAGGATTTGCAGAGCAGCAATTTGCTGACAAGCAAGGTGTGTCGGGTAAAGCTAACTATGTTCTTGATGTTCAAACCAATGAAATGGCGCTAGGTCGTTTTGGTTGGAAAGCCGGGCAGCCAAACTTAATGCAGCAAAACGCGGCGGCATTTAATGGTGACTTAGGCCTGACAAGCCGCTTATTTCCGAATGAAAACTGCACATCAGCGCAATCAACCTGTGATGATTTTCCAAATGGTGGCGAGCCAGAAGTCAGTGACAATATCTTAGATTTTGTTGAGTTCTATTCGCAGCATCTCGCAGTACCTATTCGTCGTAATGTCGATAGCCCAGCTGTCGTACAAGGTAAAAAACTGTTCAAAGACGTTGGTTGTCAAAGCTGTCACCAGGCCGAATTCCGCACGGCAGAGCGAGAAGGTCTGTCTGCATTATCTAATCAGTTAATTAGCCCATATACCGACATGTTGCTACACGACATGGGTGAAGGCTTAGCGGACAATCGCCCTGAGTATCTTGCCAATGGTCAAGAGTGGCGTACCACACCACTTTGGGGATTAGGTTATACCAAAGAAGTGAACGGTCATACGTTCTTACTTCATGACGGTCGCGCAAGAAACGTTATGGAAGCGGTACTTTGGCATGGTGGTGAAGCAGAAATGGCAAAACAAAAAGTATTAGCTTTGAGTAGCAGTGAACGCGAAGCACTACTAGCGTTTTTGGACTCATTATAGGCTGTCTTGAATTCAGTTAAGCCAACGGCTTAGTTACTTAAGAAAACCGCTAACAAAAGACTGACTACCGCTGAACTTGTAGGAATACGAGGCCAGCGGTCGTTTCATATTTATTGAACTCATATAATTAAAAGAAAAACTAGGAAGTAAGGTAACAGCATGGCACATAAATTTTTGTTAATGCCCTTGTCGGTATTAATCATGGCAGGCTGCCAGTCATCGGGTGAGCAAACGGCTTCATCTGAGGTTAACGGTGTCTCTTATCAAGCAGACACGACTGCTCATATCAGCCGTAGCGTGTATCAACAAGAGTTTGATTCAGCCGTGCTATTCGCTAAGCAAGCCGGTGAGCTGGAAGTCTTGATGCAGGGTTACTGTGAAACCAACAATATTGAGCTGGATGCGTTGGAAAATCAGTGGCAGCTCACCATGAACAGCTGGATGGCACTGCAAGGACAAGAAAGAGGCCCAACAGCGGCATTGGAACAGAGCTGGAATGTTCAGTTTTGGCCAGACAAAAAGAACACCACAGGTCTAAAAATGCGTCAACTGACTCAGCAAGATAAAGCTTGGTCACAAGATGAAATCGCACAGCAGAGTGTGACTGTTCAAGGGCTTGGCGCCTTGGAGTGGTCTCTGTACGACGAGCAATCTCCATTGCTTCAAGACAAAGCTTCAGGTTGTCTATCTTCACAAGCTATCGCACAAAACCTGGCGATGAAATCGGCCTCTATTGCTGAAGCTTGGCAGGTTAACCCGTGGTTAGCACTGGACGAGATGCGTTGGGAATCGGAGTACATCGCTTTGTTGACCAATCAACTTGATTACAGCATGAAAAAACTGAGTCGTCCGATGGCTAAAATTGGTCATCCACGCCCTTACTTCTCGGAATCATGGCGCGCTCAAACCTCAATGACTCAGCTGAAATCGAACGTAGCGGCGCTAGAGAAATTGTACTTAGCAGATGGTAATGGTCTTGATGGTTTATTGAGAGAAAAGGGCTTAAATGACCTTGCCGATCGTGTAGCTGCCCAGTTCACGCTAACCTTAGATACTTGGCCTACAGACTCTAGCTTGTTTACTCTATTACAGAGCAAAGAGGGCTACCGAGAGGTGCTGACTCAATACAACAAACTAGAACGTTTGAAGTACCTGATTCATGAAGAAGTAGCGATAGAGCTTGGCGTGGTAATAGGATTTAATGCTACCGATGGTGACTGATAATACGAGAAGATCGTTACTCAAGGCTGCACTGGGTTGTGCAGCTGTTCCATTGCTTCCGTTTGGGTGTGCGACTCGAAAGGATGGGGTGAGTGCGTCGAACGATCCCCAACTGATTGGCTGTGCGCTTAATGGTCGTGGTCAATATTCTGCAGTTGTGGCTGACGAATTTGGCATGCCACTGAGCCAACTTCCCATCCCCAATCGTGGCCATGGCGTCGCGATTTGCCCAACCTCATCGCATGCGGTGGTTTTTGCTCGTCGTCCTGGTGACTATTTTATGGTGTTTGACTATAAAAACGGTCAGCAGATCAAAATGGTCGTCAAAGGTAACAACCGCCACTTCTATGGTCATGGGGTTTACTCATTAGATGGCAAGTTACTGTATGCCACCGAAGGGAAAACGGACACCAGCCAAGGCGTGATTGGCGTTTACGATGTCGCGCAAGGCTATCGTAAGGTCGAAGAGTTCACTGGTTTCGGTATCGGCCCACATGAAGTGATCATCATGCCGGATGGTAATCTCGCGATCGGCGTTGGTGGCGTTCATACTGATGGTAGAACACCGAAAAACCTCGATTCGATGCTGCCGAGCTTGAGTTATGTTTCTCCTGAAGGTGTGTTACTTGATCAGGTTGAATTGTTGGATAAGAAGCTGAGCATTCGACATTTAGCCCATGATGGTGCTGAAACGGTACTTTGTGGCCAGCAATATCGTGGTGAACCAGATGAGTATCCTTCGCTATTGGCGATGCATACTAAAGGCGGCCAGTTTGAATCACTGAACGCAGAGCCTGAGCAATGGGCAAGGTTCAATCACTATATCGCCAGTATTGCGGCGTCAGACGATTGGATTATTGCGACTTCGCCAAGAGGCAATTGCTACGGTATTTGGTCGAAAGAGACCAAAGAATTAGTAGAACTGTCTGCATTATCTGACGCTTCTGGTGCTGTGCTGTTTGATGGTGAGTTTCGATTAAGCTCTGGGGCGGGCAGTGTGGTTAGCCAGCGCAAGCCTTATGAGAAATCAACTCAGCAATCATCGGTCCAGTGGGATAATCACTGGAGTGCAATTTGATTCATAAATCCCTTAAAAAATAACATGCTTACTCCCGTTTCTTTGCCATACTTATGGAATTGCTGGTGACGGAGTTAAGCATGTTAGCAAAATACTTCTGTGGATTATTGGTGTTAGTTTCCGTGCATGCATGGAGCTATGCGAGTTCTGACGAGAGCCGTTTCATTCCGGCGGAATCAGAACTCTCTTTCATGCTTATATATCCAGAGCTCACACAGAGTATCTATCAAGACACTTCTCTGCCTATCCTTTGGGATTCTCCTGAGCTGGTTAAAGCGTTTGAGTTCCAATTGTCGCTTCTTGAACAAGCGCAAATGGCACCACTCTTCGAGCGACAACTCAAGCAAATCCGTCACTATCAATCCCATGCTCAATGGCAAGAGTTGGACATATTACTTACCGATACTTTTATCTACTACCTGAGCTACGTTGAAAATGCGCCGCTTGCCGGTAAAGATTGGTACTTCTCGGGCAAGTTGCATTCCAAATTACCTGCGCCTTCTCCGCATATTCTGATGAGCTTAAAAAGCAGCGTTGCCAATGATTACTTATTGGAGATGGTGTTGTCTTACGCGCCGCCTGTTGGGGATTTTGACCAATTCAAAGCAACCTATTCGGTGTTAGAAACCGCCTCTGAACTCAATATTGAACGATATAGACAGAAAGGTTTGAAGCGCTTGGGTGACGAGCTTTCAGACAAGACGGTTCTTGTTGAGCGCATTGCTTTGGTTGGTGTTGATACCTCGATGATCGCGGTCGATTTTCCCAAGTTCGATCGAGATCTGCAAAAGGCGATTAAATCTTTCCAACGCATGCACGGTCTTACGGATGATGGGATCATCGGGCCAGACACGATCAAATGGATCAATATGGGCTTTGATGATCGACTTACTTCCCTAGCATTGAACGCCGAGCGTGCCCGCTTATGGCCAAGAAATAGAGACTCACTGATTGTGGTGAATGTACCTAGTTTTGATATGAAGTATTGGGAAGATGGGGAAGAGGTTTTTGAATCTAAAGTTGTGGTTGGGAGAAAATCGAGAAAAACACCACTCTTAGAGATAAAGCTTGATTCGGTTATCTTAAATCCGACTTGGAACGTGCCATGGAAAATCATGGTTAAAGATATCTTGCCTAAAGTAAAAGCCGACGAGAGTTATCTTGAAACACACAATTTTCAAGTGATCGATGGTTGGCGTTCGATGGAAACTGTCGATACTAACGAGATAGATTGGCAAACGATTAACTTTAACTCTTTTCCTTATCGAATGCGCCAGCAAGCAGGCTCTAGTAACGCATTGGGTTTGTATAAGTTCAATACGCCCAACAAGCGAGCCATCTATCTCCATGACACCCCAAGTAAAAGCTTGTTTAACGATGACTTCCGCGCCTATAGCTCTGGTTGTATTCGTGTTGAGCATGCCGAGGAACTCGCGGAGTTGTTATTTGCGACTAAGGTAAAGAAAGTGCCGAATCAGGATGATGAACTTGCGCCCAATACTAAGGTTCGTCTCAAGAAGCGAATTCCAGTGCATATCATTTATCAAACCGTGTTGTTTGAAGAAGGAGGCATACAATACCGCGGTGATATCTACCAATATGATAAAGAGGGCGGTTGATTGAAATATGGTCAAGAAAGGTGATCTTGACTGAAAAATGACAACCAAGCTTCTATTGATAAAATTATAATGAGTATCAATAACTAACCGTGCAAAGGTTACAAATACTAACGTTTTGCACGGTTTTTGTACGTTGACGCAGCAAATTCCATTATGTATCGTGCATTTTTCGTTCGATATAATTGGTTTTTTTGCTGTATGTCTCAAAGTTTATTTTCACGCCGTCAGTTTCTGACTTACGCTGGTGGTACTGCTGTAGTCGCCTCTCTTACTCCTTCTATCGCTTTCGCTTCATACCCGGATCAACCAAGAACGATTAGAATGAACAATCTTCACACTGGTGAACGATTAGAGACTTGTTATTTCGATGGCACTAACTATGTTGGTGACGAGATGGCACGCCTTAGCAAACTGTGCCGTGACTTCCGCCGCAATGAGATTCATCCAATGGATAAGAACCTGTTTGATCAGATCACTCAGATTCAAAATGTACTGGGTATTCAAAAAGAAGTTCAAATCATCTCTGGCTACCGCTCTCCAGCAACCAACGAAGCGTTGCGCTCTAAGTCGAGTGGTGTCGCTAAAAAGAGCTATCACATGCTTGGTAAAGCGATCGATTTTCGTATCGATGGTGTTGATTTAAAGGAACTGAGAGACGTAGCTAAAAGTCTGCAAGCAGGTGGTGTTGGTTATTACGCTCGTAGTAACTTCATCCACATTGATACTGGTCCAGTTCGCAGCTGGTAGAACTAAGCTGAGTTATTGAGTGATACGGTAGGCACTTGTCAAAGTAGACATCCAATGTCATAGTTTGCCCAAATTTCAGTTTGTTCTAATAATTCGGTTTATTGCTGCTCAGTTTGTTGCTGTTTAGTTTGTTATTGTTGGGTTTGTTGCCAATAACATAGCGATATTCGAGTTGTTCACCAGATTCGCTCTTTAAGGTTTGTATATGTCTCTTAAGTATCAAGTTGTACCTGTTACCTCTTTTTCTCAGAACTGCTCGATTGTGTGGTGTGATGAAACCATGGAAGGCATCGTTGTCGATCCGGGCGGTGATGTTCAACAACTCGCGGCTATTATTGAAGAACTCGGTGTTAAGGTTGTGAACTTGGTACTGACGCACGGTCACTTAGATCATGTTGGCGGTACGGTACCACTTGCTGAGATCTTGAAGGTTGAAATTGTGGGCCCGCATAAGGCAGACAACTTCTGGCTACAAGGTCTAGAGAATCAAAGTCAGATGTTTGGTTTCCCACTGTGTAAAGCTTTTGAACCAAACACTTGGTTAGAAGAGGGCGACAAAGTCACTTTTGGTAATCAAGTGATTGATGTGATTCACACGCCGGGCCACACGCCAGGTCACGTTGTACTGTTCAGTGAGCAAGCTCGTTTAGCGTTTGTGGGTGATGTGTTGTTTAACGGCGCAATTGGCCGTACTGACTTCCCACAAGGTGACTTCAATACGCTTATCGCTTCAATCAAGACTAAGCTTTGGCCACTAGGCAGTGACGTAACATTCGTTCCGGGCCATGGTCCTGAATCGACATTCGGTCGCGAGCGTGCATCAAACCCGTTCGTCGCAGATGAAATGCCTCTGTACTAATTAAATCTTTGATTTTCCAACCGATTATTTGTGTCGATTGATTGAAAATGAAGCTTAGCTTTTGTCCTGAAAGCTAAGCTTTTTTATTGTGTGTGAACTTACTGGTAAACCTTAATCAGAAAGACGTTCAGCGGCAGCCAAGTAGCGTCGAGCCAGCCCCACAAACTCTTCTCCACTCATATTCAAATCATGGGTTGATATGAAAATGTCATAACCGTGGAAGCCCCTTTGATATTTCATTCTGTTGGCAAGCATCGCCTGCAATCCAGAATAGTTTTTAATCACCGCGTTTGGACTGTTTGTCTCATTCGGTGAATCAAGGTTGTCCTGTGATTGGTTATCGTTGAAATTTACGTTGTCGGTATTCTGCGACTCTTTGTATTGGCTTAGTTCGACACAGCCACTTTCAGTACAACGCGCATGGTAATGCGATGAGTCGAGAACCATATCCTCAAAGTTGGACTCTTTGCCTGCTTGTTTGGCTCCTAAGTACAAAAGTGCTCGTTGGCTGAGCAATAATTCACAAGTTATTTTAGGGCAAATCGAATCGAGGTAGGGCGAGTAATCTTTTACTTTAATTCCGACCCAGGGCAGAGGTTGATGCCAACCATCTTGTTCATAAGTGCAAAGACCAATTTTTTGGATGTTACTCCATTTTAAAACCCAACCCCCTTTGTAAAAGTGCTGCTGAAAATGAGTCGGGGTAAGTGTGAACATCACTCGGCTGCGCAGCATCAAATAGTAGCCAGTTCCCAGAAGCGCAATACTGCAAAAAGCACCCACGATCAGTAACTTTGGATTGTCACTGTAGAGCGAAACGATCAAGCAAATGAAGCCTAAGATAATGGCGAGGATACGGTACGAGCGAGTGAATGAAGGCAAAGAGAAATTACTAAGGTGACGAGTGTCCATAGGTAACACCAAGTTTTCATATTTTTGTCTGGATGGATAACCAGTGTATATGACCCTGAATTGATAAGTCGATGTTTAAATAATAGACGCTAGTAGACAATATCGGTATTTTTCGTCGACTTTCGACGCTTCACTCTACAAATAGCTCCTGTTTTTTGGTATAAATCGCGCTTCAAATTTTCACCACTGCGAAAAGAGCAGTGAACTGGAGAAATATTCAATGAGACTTGCTCATAAGCGTAAGGTGCAGGCTAAACTGCAGAAACGCACTAAAGCGGCTGTAGTTAAAGCAGTGGCAACGCCGAAAAAAGCGAAGCCTGTCGCAGAGAAAGTTGTAGCAGAAAAAACTGTAGCAGCAAAACCAGCGGTAGAGAAAGCAGTAGCAGCAACTAAAGAAGTTGCAGTAGCACTGACTCCTAAGCAACAACAAGTTCTAGACATCGTTGTTAGCAATGCTGAAGGCATTAACCCTAAAGGTATCGGCCTAGAAGCTGGTCAAGAAGACGCGAAAGCAGCTTCATGGGCAACAGGCGCATTGAAAAAACTTCTTGAAGAAAACCTAGTAGCGAAAGAGCAGCTAGCAGGTAACAAGGTTATCTACAAAGCTATCTAATCCTGTGGGATTACATTCGCTTCGTTAAGTTTTTAAGCCTCGATTTTCGAGGCTTTTTTGTATCTGGCACATTATGCCAAGTCCGAGCCCAAATCCAAGCCTAAACCTAGGCTCTATAATCTCAATTCCAATTCGATATACGGCTTAACTGATTAGTGTTGTCTCGTGTCAGAGCTTCGAATCAGCAAGCACTAAATTAGGGCGTTAGCTAGGTAGATCAAGAGAGCAAAGCCTTGATTTTTTCCCCTAAAATACAGCAATGAATAGAGCTTCATCACGAAATGGCAATCAATTGTTAAGAGTATTTAATTATTAATACTTAGGTATTTATCAATACGCATTGCCTTGGTGAATATCCAAACTCCTTTGAAATCGACACTATTCAATCATCTCCTACGTAGTTCTACTTAATCCTTTGGTCTAATACGTAACTTTGTTAACGCCATGCGTGCGTGCTCTCCCTGATATCTTGTTGCCTCATCACGGTGCACTCTTATGTTGAATCATAAAAAATGCTCATAGAAAGAGTGTTAACCCAACAAAGGACGTGAACATGAGTCTCATTTCTAACTCCCTCACACGAGTTTTTAAAAACGTTGCAGTAACTGCTGCGGCTTGTTTAGCTTTGGTCGCTACTGGTGCTACAGCCGCTGATAAGGTTTACCGTTTAAAACTTGCGGAAACTTGGGGACCAAACTTCCCAGTTTTCGGTGATGCAACCAAAAACATGGCGGCGATGGCTGAGAAGATGTCGAATGGTCGACTGCAAATCAGAATCGATTCAGCAAACAAACACAAAGCACCTCTTGGCGTTTTTGACATGGTTAAGTCTGGTCAATACGACATGGGTCACTCAGGCTCTTACTACTGGAAAGGTAAAGTTCCAAACACTCTTTACTTCACTTCTATGCCTTTCGGTATGACGCCAGCAGAACAATACGCGTGGTTCTATCACGGTGGTGGTATGGAGTTAATGGAGCAGGTTTACTCTCCACATAACTTGATGTCTTTCCCTGGTGGTAACACGGATATCCAGATGGGGGGTTGGTTTCAAAAAGAGATCAACAGCGTTGAAGACCTACAAGGTCTGAAAATGCGAATCCCGGGCTTTGCAGGCGAGATTCTTGCTGAGCTAGGTGCTAAACCGACGAACATTGCCCCAGGTGAACTTTACACGTCTCTAGAGCGTCGCACGATTGATGCACTAGAGTGGGTAGGTCCATCGCTGGATTTACGAATGGGCTTCCACAAAATCGCGCCTTACTACTACACAGGTTGGCACGAGCCGGGTTCAGAGCTTCAATTCCTAGTGAACAAGCGTACATGGAACAAGCTGCCTGAAGACCTACAAGAAATCTTACGTGTTGCAATGCGTACTGCGGCTTACGACATGTACACACAAGCAACGCACGAAAGTGGTAAGAACTGGGTTTCAATGAAGACAGAATACCCAGATGTACAAGTGAAAGATTTCCCACCAGAGGTTATGTCTGCTCTGAAAGAAGCGAACGATCGCCTACTGGCTGCACATGCTGAGAAAGATGAGCTAGCAAAAGAGATTCAAGCTTCACAAGCAAGCTACCTAGAGCAAGTACGTTCATGGACGGATATTTCACATAGAGCTTATCTAAATAGCCAAGCGAAATAATCGACAGTTGTTGAACTGAATCTAAATGAACCCGAAGCTTTTCTTATTGAGTATTTAAGAGTGAATAAGCCGAGGGTTCATTTAAAACATAATAACTAAGCAGGATAAATCCTGTATTACGCTCAAGAACCTTTTCTACGTCCTACAGCTCGTTACCTCAGCTGCGCGATGTCTTTTCAAATTCCATGGAGTCGGGAATGCGAAGTCTAATTTATATTGAACGCCTGTTTAATCGTATCGGTGACGCACTGGGATGGCTTTCCAGTATGTTGTTTATTTTACTTATCGCCAACGTCGTGTATGACGTTGTCATGAGATATGCCTTCAACGATGTCTCTATCGCCTTCCAAGAGATGGAGTGGCACCTCTTCTCAGCCGTTTTCCTATTAGGTGTTCCTTATGCCATCAAGGCTGGTGGCCATGTTCGAGTTGACGTGTTCTATGAGCAACTGAGCTTTAAAGCACAAGCGATTATTGACCTGCTTGGCACGCTTATCTTTCTACTTCCGTTTTGCCTGCTGGTGGCTTGGTTTGGTATCGATGTTGCCAAAGAGAGTTATGAACTGGGTGAAACCTCAGGCGATCCCGGTGGCCTGCCGTATCGCTGGATCATCAAAGCTATGATCCCGCTGTCATTCTTTTTGATGGCACTTAGTGGCGTAGGTTTAATCCTGCATTCGCTGAACAAGATTTTTAATCCGCACCTTATCCATGCAAACAATACTCATACAAAGAATAAGTAGAGGCTGAACATGATTGGAATAGTAATGTTTTTCGTAGCCTTGTTTGCACTTTTACTTGGCTTCCCAGTGGCGTTTACCTTTGGTGGTATCGCGTTAATCTTTGGTGTTTGGGCTGAGGGCATTGAAATGTTTGCCTTCATGCCATATCGAATTCAATCCATTATGGAAAACACGGTTCTGATGGCCGTTCCATTGTTTGTTTTTATGGGGCTCGTTCTACAAAAGACCAAGCTTGCTGAGCAGTTGCTTGAGTCTATGGGGCGACTGTTTGGCGGCGTTCGTGGTGGTATCGCGATTTCAACCGTATTAGTAGGTTCACTACTTGCGGCTTCTACTGGCGTGGTTGGTGCTTCTGTTGTTGCTATGGGACTTATCTCCCTACCTGTAATGCTCAAGTACAATTACGACAAAGGCTTAGCCTGCGGCACTATTTGTGCGTCTGGTACGCTAGGGCAGATCATTCCACCCTCCATCGTATTGATTCTATTGGGTGATGTTCTAGGTGTTCCTGTAGGCGACTTGTTCCAAGCGGCGATTTGGCCGGGCGTGATGCTGGTCGGCGCGTACATCGTTTATATCTTGATATACGCAAAGCTACACCCTGAAGCGGCTCAACCTATTGAACGTGATGACTCCATCAGCCGTAAGCAGGAAGTGTTTAATGCACTGAAAGCGATTCTTCCGCCTCTAGCGTTAATCATTGTTGTACTGGGCTCTATCTTCGCAGGTGTTGCTACGCCAACAGAGTCAGCCGCATTAGGTGGCGCGGGTGCGATGATACTTGCACTGCTTTACGGTCAATTTAGTTGGTCGATGGTGTACGAGGCGTCGAAAGAGACGGTGAAAGTAACGGCGATGGTATTTGCTATCTTGTTGGGTGCAACGGCATTCTCAATGGCGTTTACCTACACTGGTGGCGACTATCTGGTTGAAGAGTGGATGCTACAACTGCCAGGTGAAAAATGGGGCTTCCTGATCATTACCATGCTGGTGATTCTGATTCTGGGTTTCTTCATCGACTTCGTAGAGATCTGTTTCATCATCGTGCCGATCATTGCGCCAGTTGCTGAACTGATGGGCATCAACATGACATGGTTCGCTATCCTTATTGCGATGAACCTACAAACTTCCTTCTTAACGCCGCCATTTGGTTTTAGTTTGTTCTATTTAAAAGGCGTAGCACCGAAAGGCGTGACGACTAAGGACATCTACCGAGGTGTGATGCCGTTCATTCTGATTCAAATCCTCGTACTTGGATCACTTCTCGCTTTCCCATCTTTCTATGGAATGTGAGTGAAGCCAAGAATGTGAATGATATGTTTCAACGGCTATCTATAAATTGCTAAAGTAAAACGGCTTATTGATGTTCAGTAAGCCGTTTTTTGTGAGGGAAAGGAATGCCTCTAAAAGCCAAGCTGATTTTGCTGACGTTGCTCCCGTTGCTGCTGGTAACGGCGAGTATTAGTTGGATCTCGCTGCACCAGACTAAGACGTTAGGCGCTAAAGAAGTCGAGATCTTTAGAGACAGCCTAATCAAGTCGCGTGAAAACGCCCTCAAAGACACGGTTGATCTCGCGTTCGACGCCATAGAACACGTCTATAACGATCCAAATATCCAAGAAGCCCAAGCCAAAAAAAAAGTTCGAACCATATTGTCTAAACTTAGATATGGCTCTGATGGGTACTTCTTCGCATACGATCGCCACGGGACCAACTTGGTTCATCCAATTCAGCCAGAATTGATAGGCCAAAACCTACTCCAACTGCAAGATGAAGATGGCGATTTTCTGATAGAGGCTCTGTTAAGAGAAGCGCAAACCGGAGGCGGGTTTCACCAGTATTTGTGGCAAAAGCCTTCGACGGGTGAGGTGGTGTCTAAGCTGAGCTACGCCGCTTGGTTAGAGCGTTGGGACTGGATGATTGGCACCGGCTTGTATATTGAAGACGTACACCAAGAAGTGGCTTCGATGCAGGCTGCGATTAACAACAATATTGAAACCACGTTCTTTTCGATTGTGGTGATTCTGAGTGTGACGGTTGCGGTCATTATCGTGCTGACCTTGGCCATTAACATGCATGAACATCGGATTGCTGATAACAACTTAAAGGAGCTGGCGCATAAGACGGTGATGTTCCAAGAAGACGAGAAGAAGCATCTAGCGCGTGAGTTGCATGATGGTATTAACCAATTATTAGTGTCGAGTCGTTGCCATTTGGAACTGCTCGGTAATAAGCTACAAAATGAAGACCTTAAAGCACATTTGAATAAGTCGCAGCATTCACTGATGCGAGCGATCGAAGAAGTGAGGCACATCTCGCATCAACTTCGTCCAAGTTCATTGGATGACATAGGCTTAGAAGCGGCATTGTCTTCATTACTGTTAGATTTTCAGGCGCACTCGGGCATAGAAGTCGAGACCATGTTTGCTACTCAACCTGGTAAGTTAAAATCAGAGGCGGCGACGACCCTATATCGAGTCGTGCAAGAGTCGCTGAATAATATAGAAAAACATGCACAAGCGACCAAAGTAACGGTTATCGCTCAGCAAATTGGTAATGTGTTGCAACTACTGATTCAAGATAACGGTGTCGGTTTCAACACCTATAAAGCGATGGAAAAACGAGGGATCGGGCTGCGTAACATGAGAGAGCGAGTGGAGTTCATCGGTGGTGACTTTGAATTGATGAGTGAGATTGGCCTCGGAACGGAAATTACAGTGTTACTGACACTAGAGGGATTAATGAATGAGTGAAGTTATTCGAGTTGTGATTGCTGATGATCACCAAGTGGTACTGGATGGCTTTATGGCGAGATTGGAACTCGAGCCAGATATTAGCGTGATAGGTACGGCCAGCAATGGACTAGAAGCGGTAGAGGTCGTTAAGTCTCTGCGCCCTGATGTGGTGTTGATGGATATCAGCATGCCTATCATGAATGGCATTGATGCCACCCATCTGATTAAAGAAGAAGACCCAGAAGCCAAGGTACTGATGCTGACCATGCATAACAACCGTGAATACATCATGAAGGTGATGCAGTCGGGTGCTGTCGGTTACATGTTGAAAGAGATTTCGGCTGAAAAAATGGTACAGGCAATCAAAACGGTCAATCAAGGATCGACCTATTTCTGTGAAAAAGTCACGCAGAATTTGTTTACTCAGCCGATTACTCCCACGCCATCTGTCAAGAATCCATTGAGCAGACGTGAAGAGGCTGTGCTGAAATTAGTCGCAAAAGGGGAGAGCAGTAAAGAGGTCGCAAAGGCGCTGAATATCAGCTATCGAACGGTAGAAACCCATAGGCAAAATATTAAGCATAAGCTCGATATTCACTCTACGGCAGAGCTTGCTAAATATGCGGTCAGCTCCGGGCTTGTGGACTGATCTTACGCTAAATAACGTTAAATGTGTAATTTAATTACTAAATGTGTAATTTACGCCTCCTTTATGGAGGTTTTTTTAGTATTTTTGCGACAGGTTGATATTCTTCTTTTCGAAATTTAAGCGCCGAATGCAATGTTGCAAACTGTGCGCTGCAAATTAGAGAGGAAGCATGGAGCCTGTAAAAGATAGGTATAGTATTGAAAATACCGATTATACAGTAGGACAAGATAACGTTCAGAAATGGGGTTTTGATGTTCATAACCCAGTATTTGGAATCAGTGCAGGGGCGATCATTATCTTCCTGTTGGCACTTCTAGTCGCAGACCCTGAAACCGCAAAAGCGGCGCTTGATGGAATCAAATGGAAAGTCATTGGTAACTTCGATGGTTTCTTCATGTGGGCAGCAAACATCTTCGTAATTTTCTGTTTTGCCCTCATTGTCTCCCCGTATGGCAAGATACGTATTGGTGGCAATGATGCCAAAGCAGAGCACTCAAACCTATCTTGGATGTCGATGTTATTCGCCGCAGGAATGGGTATTGGCTTAATGTTCTGGGGTGTTGCTGAGCCAGTAGCTTACTTCACTGGCTGGTATGAAACACCACTAGGTGTTGAAGCTTACTCTCCTGAAGCGGCGAAGTTGGCTCTTGGTGCAACCATCTACAACTGGGGTCTGCACGGTTGGGCGATTTACGCGGTTGTTGCTCTAGCGCTTGCCTTCTTCACCTTCAATAAAGGTTTACCTCTATCAATCCGCTCTATTTTCTACCCTATCTTGGGTGATAGAACTTGGGGTTGGTTTGGTCATATTGTTGATATCGTCGCTGTGCTTGCAACGCTATTTGGCCTTGCAACTTCATTGGGCTTAGGTGCTCAACAAGCGACCAGTGGTATTAACCATGTATTTGGTACCGATGGCGGTATTGGCATGCAGCTGATTGTTATCGCAGTGGTTACTTTCTTAGCGACAATGTCCGTGGTTCGTGGCATCAACGGTGGTGTAAAGCTTCTGAGTAATGTGAACATGCTGGTTGCTTTGGGCTTACTTATCTTCGTTACCATCGCTGGTGGCATGGCGGGTATTAAAGCAATCCCAACCGCGCTAATGGGCTACATTGAAAACTTCATTCCCTTAAGCAATCCTCACGGTCGTGATGACGCAACGTGGATGCAAGGTTGGACGGTATTCTACTGGGCGTGGTGGATGTCTTGGTCACCATTCGTAGGCATGTTCATCGCTCGTATCTCTAAAGGTCGAACGATTCGTGAATTCATCGTTGCTGTATTGTTCATCCCAACGACAGTAATCATCATCTGGATGGCTATTTTCGGTGGCATCGCGATTGATCAAGTGGCGAACAAGGTGGGCGAGATAGGCGTGAATGGTTTGCAAGATATTACGCTTTCTCTATTCCACACTTATGATGCGCTACCAATGAGTTCTATGCTTTCTGTAGTATCGATTGGTTTGATTATGGTGTTCTTCATCACCTCGTCAGATTCAGGCTCATTAGTTATCGACAGCATTACTTCTGGCGGTAAAGTTGATGCCCCTGTTCCTCAACGTGTATTTTGGGCGTTGATGGGCGGTGCGATTGCAGCCGTTCTATTGTGGGTTGGCGGTACGAAATCCATTCAAGCACTGCAAGCTGGAACGGTATCAATGGCGCTACCATTTGCGTTCATATTATTGCTTATGTGCCTAAGCTTATTGTTAGGTTTACGAACTGAAAATCAATTGGTTAAACACCGAAATGCTTTGAGTTGAAAGTAATATTGAATTAAAGGCCGACATGTTCGGATTTTTTTTCAACATTAATTTGAGTATTTACGTGAATATTGGATGAAAACCAAACGAACCGCTTCAGGTTTACTGAAAACAATAAGTTAACCTGCTAAACTTCAGACATCCAAGTATTTGAATTAATGTGACAACAGCTTGTGCTACTTGGATTGTAGGTTCGAGTTTGTGATTAGGTCACAGGTAAGTAAGGGATATTAGTAGTATTCCGTAGAGAGGGATAATGACTAAAGGTATAGATAAATACAGTATCGACAGTACCGATTACACTGTTGGTCAGGATAACGTCCAAAAATGGGGTTTCGACGTACATAACCCAGTATTTGGCATTAGTGCAGGTTTGATTGCTCTGTTTTTGATTGGTGTTCTGGTTACTGATACTGCATCAGCGAAGGCCGCACTGGATGGCGTTAAAGGGCAAATCATCAATTCATTCGATTGGCTGTTCATCTGGTCAGGCAATATTTTTGTAATCTTCTGCTTAGGCTTGATCGTTTCTCCGTTTGGTAAAATCCGCCTTGGTGGTGTTGATGCAACGGCAGATTACTCGTTCATGTCTTGGTTATCCATGTTGTTCGCAGCAGGTATGGGTATCGGATTGATGTTCTGGAGTGTGGCAGAGCCAGCGGCTTACTACACTGGTTGGTTTGAGACGCCACTTGGCGTAGAGCCGAACACACCAGAGGCGGCAAAACTGGCGCTGGGCGCAACCATGTATCACTGGGGGCTGCACCCTTGGGCTATTTATGGCGTGGTTGCTCTTTCGTTAGCATTCTTCTCTTACAACAAGGGATTGCCGCTTTCGATTCGTTCTATCTTTTACCCAATTTTAGGTGATAGAGCTTGGGGCTGGGCAGGTCACATTGTTGATATTCTTGCTGTACTTGCAACGCTATTTGGTCTGGCGACATCGTTAGGTCTTGGTGCACAACAAGCGGCAAGTGGTATTCAGCATGTATTCGGCATTGAAGCGGGCTTAGGTCTGCAAGTTATTGTGATTACAGCGGTGACTTTATTGGCGGTAGTATCAGTACTTCGTGGTATTGATGGTGGCGTTAAAGTTATCAGTAACATCAACATGTTGGTGGCTTTCCTACTGCTTATCTTAGTGGCTCTAATCGGCTACGCGGTGACTTTAGGTTCTATCCCAACGACATTGATGGCATACATTGAAAACATCATTCCGTTGAGTAACCCTCACGGTCGTGAAGATGAAACGTGGATGCACGGTTGGACTGTATTCTACTGGGCTTGGTGGATCTCATGGTCTCCATTCGTAGGTATGTTTATCGCACGTGTTTCTAAAGGTCGTACCGTTCGTGAGTTCATCACAGCAGTACTGATTGTACCGACTACAGTGACTATCATTTGGATGTCAGTATTCGGTGGCATGGCGATTGACCAAATCGTGAATAACGTTGGTATTCTTGGTCAAGACGGCCTAACAGATGTATCACTAGCAATGTTCCAAATGTTTGATGCACTGCCGTTCGGGACTCTGCTTTCAATCATTGCGGTTGTATTGGTTCTAGTATTCTTCATTACATCGTCTGACTCAGGCTCTCTAGTAATCGACAGCATCACCGCGGGTGGTAAAGTTGATACGCCTGTGCCTCAACGTGTGTTCTGGGCGTTCCTTGAAGGTGCGATTGCTGTGGCTCTATTGTGGGTTGGTGGTACTGAAGCAGTACAAGCTCTACAAGCGGGTGCAATCTCGACGGCATTACCATTTACCATCATTCTATTACTGATGTGTGTGAGCTTGCTAATGGGTATGCGTACAGAAAAACGCTAGGCTTTTTAAGCTGAAATCTACTGCAATTTATACGCAGTAGAACGGTAAACAATATGAAGGCAGAAGAGGAAACTCTTCTGCCTTTTTTGTTTCCTCTTTACCGTGTTTTCTTGTCTCTTTTAAGCATGTGAAGTGCGATAAAAATGTTAATAACCGTAGAGACAACACCGCCTTAAATTTGGCGATAAGCCAAGGATTTGACATTACTTAAGCTTATGGTTTGCTTAAAATTATATTCCAATATTAAATTGTGAAATCGCTCGAATTTAATACTAATATTGGGTAGTATGCGCGAGATTTCCCACCACTCGTGAAACTTTGACATGAAACTAACACTAAAGCAGAAGTTGATAGGCGCTAGCCTATCTGCTGTTGTCGCTATGGCTACAGCGTTGACTTGGTTGTCAGCAAACCAATTATTTGAACAGACTCGTAATGGCGTATACCTACGAGCTGAAAGCGTATCTGAAGCAGCATCTGAAGGTATTAAAAACTGGATTGATATCCGTACTGATATCGCATCAGCATTTAATGACTTTTCACGAGAGGATGATGTTGTTCCTTTCCTTAGACAAGCTCGTGTAGCGGGTGGCTTTGACGATATCTTTTTAGGTACTCCAGAAGGTGGAATGTACCGTTCACATCCTGAACGTAATCGTGCAGATTACGATCCTCGTCAACGTCCTTGGTACCAAGAAGCAAACGCTGCAGGTAAGCAAATCATTACTACGGCTTACCAAGATGCAATCACCAAAGCACTTCTAGTAACGATCGCAGAACCTGTTCGCCACAATGGCCAACTTGTTGGTGTTGTTGGTGCAGACGTACTGATCGACCAGTTGGTTAACGATGTAATCAGCCTTGATGTTGGTGACAACGCTTACGCAATGCTAATTGATGCCTCTGACGGCACATTCCTAGCACACCCAGATTCAGCACTAAGCTTGAAGCCGGTAAGCCAGCTTTCAAACGATATCTCTATGCCTATCATCGAAAACGCAGTGCGTACGGGTAGCATCGAGATCATCAAAGAGCGCGGCGCAGACAAGCTGCTTTACTTCACGAAGGTGCCTAACACTAACTGGATCTTCGCGGTTCAGATGGACAAAGCAACAGAAGAAGCGAACCACTCAACGCTACTTACTCAGCTGATCATCACTGCTGTCGTTATTACGCTCATCGTAATCGTACTCGTGTCTTGGTTAGTAAGCTTCCTATTCCGCGACCTAAACCGCGTTTCAGCAGCACTTGAAGAAATTGCTTCAGGTGAGGGCGATCTTACTCAACGCCTTGAGCCTAAGAGCGACGACGAAATTGGTCAGCTTGCAGCAAACTTCAACCGCTTTGTGGGTAACATGCACACCATGGTGATCAAGCTAAGCGAAGTATCTGCTGCGCTAGGCAACCAAGCACGTCAAACGGCTTCTCAAGCTGAAGAACGTAGTGCTCGTATCCAAATGCAACAAGACGAGATCAACATGGTAGCAACAGCCGTTAACGAAATGGCTGCAGCAACACAAGAGATCGCAGGTAACGCAGACCACACTGCACAGAACTCATCTGAAGCGGTTGGCGCGTGTGAGCACGGTACTGGTCAAGTGACACAGACTCAAAGCTCTATCCAAAACCTTGCTCAAGAAGTTCAAATCGCAACTAACGTGATTCTCGAGCTTGAAGAGCACGGCAACAGCATCAACGCTATCTTGTCTAACATTCAAGGTATTGCAGAACAAACGAACCTACTTGCACTTAACGCCGCTATTGAAGCAGCACGTGCCGGTGAGCAAGGTCGTGGTTTCGCAGTAGTAGCGGATGAAGTTCGAGTTCTGAGCCAACGTACACACGGTTCAACGCAAGAAATTCAACAAACGATTGAGTTGCTGCAAGGTACAACAGGCAAAGCGGTTAACATCATGAACGATAGCCGTACACTTGCTGAAACCAGTGTTGATGACGCGAACTCAGCGGCTGCAAGCCTAACGCAAATCCATGCTGCTGTTGAACGCATCAGTGACATGGCAACACAGATTGCTTCTGCTGCAGAAGAGCAAGCGTCAGTAACGTCTGAGATTACTCGTAACACTGAAGGAATCCGTGACGTATCTAACGAGCTAGCAGACGAAGCACACCAAGCTGCAGAGCAAGCTGCGCAGCTTTCTGAACTGTCTCACGAGCTAGAAAGCGAAATCAGCCGCTTCAAGCTGTAATCGAAGCCAATATAACAAAGCCCCGACTTAGGTTGGGGCTTTGATGTATCTGTACCATCTAGACTAACGAGTTATTTAAACTCAAACTTGCCCTTCATGATTGCCCAGTGGCCCGGGAATGAACATAGGAAAGAGTAGTCGCCACCGGCTGTCATTTTCTCTGTGCTGAAAGTGATTGAGGTTGACTCGCCACCACCGATAACACGAGTGAAGGCGTAAACGCGGCTGTCGTCAGGTTTTACGTAGTTATTGTCGATACCTGCCGACATACCATCGATACCT